>JBEKIA010000149.1:0-10153 GCA_050011995.1 Verrucomicrobiota bacterium | reverse complement strand
GTTTTTCCATTTCTGAATCCTGTTCATCCTGTTCATCCTGTCAAAACCCGTTTCTCCGTGCTCTCTGGCCTCCGCGGGAGAAAATCTTCTTGGAATTGCGTGATTCTTCGCTTTAGTGGTACAGATGGCAACGCGCATGGTAAGAGAAAGCTCATGAAACTACCGTGCTTACTCTGTTTGTCTGTCCTCGCCATTCTTCCCGGCCCTGCGCCATTACCGGCCCGGGACGCCGCAGCTTCGCAAGCCCCGGTCGTCAAGGCCCAGGACACCAGGGGCGCACCCGATGAACGGGCCGATCAATTGATCGGCGAAATGACGCTGGAGGAAAAGGTGTCGCTCCTCAGTGGGACGCAGTTCGTCTCCCATGCCGTCCCGCGGCTGGGCATCCCGGCCTTCACGATGTCCGACGGACCCGGGGGCGTGCGCAACGCGCCGGACGGCTCCCGGGGCGCCTGCGCCTTTCCCGCCGGCGCAGCCCTGGCCGCAACCTTTGATCCGGCGATGGCGGCGGCGTTCGGCAAGGCCATGGGACTGGAAGACCGCGCGCGGGGCACGGATTTTCAACTGGGCCCCGGTCTGAACATCTGCCGGGTGCCCGTGAACGGCCGCAATTTCGAGTATTTTGGCGAAGACCCTTACCTGGCCTCGATCATAGCGGTGAACTGGGTCAAGGCCTGTAGCGCGCAAGGCTCCGTGCCGGTCATAAAGCACTTTGCCGCCAACAACCAGGAATTGGACCGCAACAGCGTGGACGCCCAAGTGGACGAACGCACGATGCACGAGATCTACCTCCCGGCCTTCAAAAAGGCCGCCACGGAGGGCGGCATTGTGGCCGTGATGTGCTCCTACAACCGGCTGAACGGCTTTTACGCCAGCGCCAACGACTGGCTGCTCAACCAAGTCCTCAAGAAGCAATGGGGTTTCAAGGGCCTGGTCATGTCCGATTGGGGCGCCTCCCACGCCACGACCGATGTCGTGCGCGGCTTGGATCTCGAAATGCCGTCCGGCCAGAATCTCAATTTCCAGCGAATCCAACCGGCGATGGCTAACGGGTCAGTGACGGAGGCAAACATCAACGGCGCGGGCGTGGGGATGACCGGCTGGGAACCCGGCGCGGCGGCCATTCTCCAAGCCTGGTATCTCGGGCAGGAAGGCGGCATCGCCGTGGGCGAAGTGCTGTTCGGCGACGTGAATCCGAGCGGCCGCCTCAGCTCCACCTTCGATAAGAGATTCGAGGATAACCCGGCCTTCCCCTACTATCCCGGCACAAACTCCAGCAGCGTCCAGTACCAGGTCGAGCCTTACACCGAGGGCATTTTCTACGGCTACCGCGGCTACGACAAGGCTGGCAAGGACCCGATGTATGCCTTTGGTTTTGGTCTCAGTTACACCACCTTCACTTTGTCCAACATGAAGGTTGAGAAGGCCGGGTCCGAGGTCCATGTGTCCCTCGACGTCAAAAATACAGGCAGCCGCGCCGGGGCGGAAGTAGTGCAAATATACGTGGGTGAAGAAGGCTGTCCCATCCCGCGGCCGCGGCGCGAACTCAAAGGATTCAGCAAAGTGACACTGGCGCCAGGGCAATCCAAGAGTGCCGGCATCACGTTGCCGCGCGAGTCCTTCGCCTACTGGAGTCCGGCCACCAAGGACTGGGCCGTGGACGCCGGAAGCAAGTTCACAATTGAGGCGGGCATCTCCGAGCGCGACATCCGGGCCGCCCAAACCCTCAATGGTTTGTAAAACAAACGCACGGCGCGAACATTGACGATTGGGCTTGCGAAATCATCACCGCTGCAAGTCGCCGGGAATTTCCGGCTTGCCCGGATCGTCCAGGATTTGCACGGCGGTGGCGTCGCCAAGGTCTTGCCAGTCTTGCAGCACCCAAACGACATTCTTGTCCGGGGTGACCTCGACGAGTTGTGGACCTTTGCCGGCGCCGCCGCGCGAGCAAAAGATGGTGTTGCCGCCGGCCAGGCGCGCGCAAGTTTGCGGCGCTTGGTTGAAACGATACGCTTCGGGCAGTTCGTTCGACTTGAGTTCCCAGACCGTCTCGCCTTTTTGATTGACTTCGCGCGTGAGGCTCTCCTGTTCATCGGTGATCAGCGTATTGCCGTTCTTGAGCCGCAGGGCGGCCCAGGGAGACTTGATGTTGTAGGACCAGATCACGTTAAAATCCTTGTCATATTCGACAACTTTATTCGCCTGGAGGTAAGGGGCGAGATAGGTTCCCTGGGCGGTCATGCGGATTCGCCGGAATTGGGCGTGGGTGCCGCCGCACGGATCCAGGGTGTGGTCAACCTCCACGGTCTTGGTTTTCGTGTTGACAACCAGCAACTTGGGCGCGGGCTGCCCGTTCTCAACCAGCAGGACCCTGTCCAGCCCGATGGGTTGGACGGTGTGGATTTCAGTCCCGTTGGGCGCGTCCAGACGCCAGACGACCTCTTTGTTCGGCGTCACTTCCGCTGCGTATTGCATCCGCGAGAAGAGGATATTCCCGTTGGAGAGCATCCACACGTCGTCGTACTCGAAACCCGGGCCGGTCTGATAAGTCCAGAGCACCTTGCCGTCGTTGACGAGGAACATCTTGGTGTAATTCTCGCCGACGTAAAGCATCGGATGCTGGGCAAGGCCTTTGCCGGGCAGACCGGCGGGCGTGATCGCATTCGTCCACCGGCCTGCGGGCGACGCCGTTTCCGCGGGACCCATCGCCGGCACATCCGGCGCGGTGAAACGGCCGAGTTGAGCCATGCATGGCGTCGCCGAAGAAGCCGCGGTTGCGGGTGAGTCACAGCCGGTTAATATGCCGGCAAGACCAATGGCCGATAATAGGGCCGTCAAGGAAGGGAGTTTTGTGTTCATGTTTTTTTTGAAACGTTTGTTGGTTTTGGATTAAAAGGAGATTCCCAATCCGGCCAGACCGGCGTCTTTGAGAAATTTCCGCCGACTTTTTCCAACGGCATCTTTTTTCATATTAATTGATATTTCCCGTTTGATTTCTTGTCGGCGAACAGCGTGGGCCTTTTTCGTGATTTTCCGCCTGCTCCACAGATTTGCAAGTCCTTTTTCCAGTCCATTCTCCTTCACTTTGGCATTCCGTCGGCTCGAAATCCGCCCGGCGGCAGCGTCTCTCCGGAGCTGAGACGAAAGGGCGCGGTCCCAAAATTGACGGTGATCGTGACTCCATTGGCAAAGACCGTTTGCTGGGCGTTTCGGTCTGCGGTCAAGACACGGTGGTCCGTCATTTCCGTTTGGCGATGGCCACATGCCCGCCGCCGTCAAAGAAGACATACCGCCGCCTTCGCGCATAGCCGAACTGCCCTTTCTGCGTGTCCCACTCCGGCGCATTCGCCAGACGGTCATCCAGGCGCACCAGGTGGATGGCGGCATCGCCGGGCGTTTCGATGATGACGCCGTGTCCCTGCCGGTCATCGGTCACGCCCCAAAACGCCATGCAAATCCCATGCCCGCCATGAACTGTTTTGCCGGTCCAGAAAGCGAGGCGCGCCTTCGAACACCTCATGGCGCGGAGCGGTCTCAAAAAAGCCGTTTGACATAAAGTTAAGCATACACTAACCTGCGCGCCTCGTGAAAAAAACGCGTCTTTCCGGCGAGCAACGCAAGGCGGCCATTGTCCAGGCCGCCCTCCCGCTTTTTGCCCGCAGAGGCTACGCCGAAACGACCACCAAGGACTTGGCCCGCGCCGCCGGGGTCTCCGAACCGCTCCTTTACAAGCATTTTCCCAGCAAAGAAGCGCTTTACGCGGAGATTCAAAACCAGTGCTGCCAGGGCAATGATCCCACCATCCGCAAGTTGGTGCGCCTGATCACCGAGTTGGAACCCTCCACCTCCAGCCTGGTTCACCTGGTCCATTGTTTCGTGCGCGTGCAGGTGCTTGGAAAACCGGTTGGCTCCATCCAATGGGACACGCTCCAGCGCCTCATGTTGAAGAGTTTTCTCGAGGATGGAGCTTTCGCGCGGACGATGTATCAAAACCGGTTCAATCTTTTTTGCGGGCGCATCGAAGCCTGCCTGGAGGCAGCCGTGGCGGCTGGCGACGCCGTCAAAACTCCGCTCTCCTCCGGCAACAACGCTCGTTTCGCGCACCACCTCGGGGCGTGGATCGGCTTGGTCCATTTGCCGGAAAAGCCGGTGATCAATTACAAATTGCCCCGCGAGGCGCTGGTTCACCAGGCCGTGTGGTTCATCCTCAGCGGGATGGGTCTGACGCGCCAGGCCATCGCCACACATTACAATCCCAAGGCGCTGGATTTGTTTTTTGACTCGTAGGCGCCCGGCGCGGCCGCCCGCTTTTTCCAATGGTTAGCAAACATTCATCTAAAACAACATGGATCGAACACATCCTTTCTCTTTCACATGGAAAGCAGTCCTGGCAGCCCTCTCCTGCGGGTTGTCCCTGACCGCCTGCAATCGCCAGGTTCCAGCCCCACCCGCCCCCTTGCCAGAAGTGGCGACGGTCACGGTGGCCTGGCAACGGGTGGCGCTGATGACCGAGTTGCCGGGGCGCACATCGCCGTATCGCATTGCCGAAATCCGCCCGCAGGTCAACGGCCTCATACAGAAACGCCTGTTCACCGAAGGTTCGGATGTCCGGGCCGATCAAGTGCTGTACCAGATTGATCCCGCTCCCTTCCAGGCGGCGCTCGACAATGCCCAGGCCGCGCTGGGCCGGGCGCAAGCCAATCTCCCCGCCCTCCAGTTGAGGGCGGACCGCTACAAGCAAGCCCTGGCCGACAAAGCGGTTGCCCAGCAGGACCTGGACGATGCCGCTGCCGCCCTGAAGCTGGCCGAAGCGGATGCCAAGTTTTACCAGGCGATGGTGGAAACGGCCCGCATCAACCTCGGATACACCCGTGTGGTCTCGCCGATCCCCGGCCGGATCGGAAGATCCGCCGTGACCGATGGCGCCATCGTCACGGCTTACCAGCCGATGGCCCTGGCCGCCATTCAGCAACTGGACCCCGTTTATGTGGACGTGCCCCAATCCACCACCGAACTGCTCCGGCTGCAGCGCCGCCTGGAGGCAAAGTTGATGAACCGGGACGGAACGAACGCGGACCAGGTGGACCTCATCCTGGAAGACGGCACGAAGTATCCCTTGGAGGGGACACTTCAATTCCGCGACATCACCGTGGATCCGAGCACCGCCTCAGTGGTCTTGCGGATGGTTTTCCCCAATCCGAACGGGGTTCTTCTGCCGGGCATGTTCGTTCGCGCCGTGGTCAAGGAAGGCATCAATGAGCAGGGCATTTTGATTCCGCAGCAAGCGGTCTCGCGCGATCCGAAGGGAAATCCGATGGCTTTGCTGGTGAACGCTTCCGGCAAAGTTGAGCAACGGATGCTCACGCTGGACCGGGCGGTTGGCGATCAGTGGCTCGTTTCTTCCGGGCTGGCTCCCGGCGACCGGATCATCGCCGAGGGCATGCAGAACGTCCGGCCCGGGGCCGCGGTGAAGGAAGTCCACTTTGAGCCGGGCGGAGAACGCGGAGCGGAACCAGCGGCCAAACCCAGCCAACAGCCCGCAGCCACGAACTGACGGAGACACGCCATGTTATCGCGGTTTTTTCTGAAGCGTCCGGTTTTCGCCTGGGTCATTGCCATCATCCTCATGGTGGCGGGCGCGCTGGCGATCCATACCCTGCCCATTTCGCAATATCCGCCCATCGCGCCCCCCTCCATCGCCATCAGCGCGTTGTATCCGGGAGCATCGGCGGAGACGGTCGAAAACAGCGTGACACAGATCATCGAGCAGAAGATGACCGGCTTCGACACGATGCTCTACTTGTCCGCGACGAGCGATTCGTCGGGCGCTTCCACAGTGGAGTTGACGTTTGCGCCCGGCACGGATCCCGATCTGGCATGGGCCATGGTGCAGAACAAGCTGCAACTGGCCACGGCGAGCCTGCCGGAAGTGGTGCAACGGGAAGGCATCATGGTGGCCAAGTCCACGCGAAACTATCTGTTGGTTATCGGCCTGATTTCCGAAGACGGCAGCATGGACGGGCATGACTTGCAGGACTATGCCCAATCCAGCCTGGAGAAGGCGCTGTCGCGGGTGCCAGGGGTGGGCGAGGTTGTGGAATTCGGCAGCCAGTATGCCATGCGCATCTGGCTGAATCCGGACAAGCTGACCGAATATAGCATGACGATGCAGGATGTGGTCCAGGCGCTGCAGGCCTACAACGTGGAAGTGTCCGCCGGGCAATTCGGCGGAGCGCCGGCAGAGAAAGGCCAGCGCCTAAATGCCTCCATCGTGGTGCAAAGCTTGCTCAAAACGCCCGGGGAATTCGCCGCCATCCCGATCCGCACCAACCCCGATGGGTCGGTGGTGCGGGTCAAGGACGTGGGACGGACGGAACTGGGGACCGAATCCTACGGTCTGGAAGCTTTCTACAACGGCAAACCCGCCGCCGGCATGGCCATCCGGCAGGTCGCCGGGGCCAACGCGCTGGAGACGGCCAAAGCCATCCGGGCCAAGCTGGAGGATATGGGCCGCTATTTCCCCCCCGGCATGAAGGTGGTTTATCCTTATGACACCACTCCCTTCGTCCGGGTCGCCATCGGCGAGGTGGTCAAGACTCTGTTCGAGGCCATCGCGCTGGTGTTCCTGGTGATGTATTTGTTCATGGGCAACATGCGGGCCACGTTGATCCCGACCATCGCTGTGCCGGTGGTGCTTCTGGGCACGTTCGCGGTGTTGGGGCTATTCGGTTTTTCCATCAACATGCTCACCATGTTCGCCATGGTGCTGGCCATCGGCCTGCTGGTGGACGACGCCATTGTCGTGGTGGAAAACGTGGAACGGATCATGAGCGAGGAAGGGCTTTGCCCGATGGAGGCGACGCGCAAGTCCATGGACCAAATCACCAGCGCGTTGATCGGCATCGGACTGGTGCTCTCGGCCGTCTTCGGCCCCATGGCGTTTTTCAGCGGCTCGACGGGGGTCATTTACCGTCAATTCTCCATCACCATCATTTCCTCGATGCTGCTTTCGGTGGCGGTGGCCTTGATCCTCACCCCGGTGCTGTGCGCTTCGCTTCTCAAGCCGGTGCCCAAGGGGCACGAGCCGGCGGAGGCGGGGGTCTGGTTCCTGCGCCCGTTTTTCCGGTGGTTTGACCGCCTCTTTTTTCGGGCCAGAGACCGCTATTTGCGCCTAGTGGGCCAGTCCCTTTCCAAAAGCATCCGTTATGTGGCGCTGTTTGTTGTGATCGTGGCCGCGTTGGGAATTCTCTTTAAGCGGATGCCCACGGCCTATCTCCCGGATGAAGACCAGGGAATCCTGCTCGTGCAGGCCATGCTGCCGGCCAATTCGACGATGGAGCAGACCAAGGGAGTGATGGATGTGGTGAAGGACTATTTTCTGAACCAGGAGAAAGACGCGGTGGAATCCTGCTTCACGGTTTCCGGGATGAGCCTCGCCGGCCAGGGACAGAACGGAGGCGTGGCCTTCGTCATGTTGAGGGATTGGAAACTGCGGAATCGTCCGGAACTGAAGGTTGAGGCCGTGGCGGGCAGAGCCATGGGCAGGTTTTCCCGAATTCGCAACGCCATGGTGTTTGCGTTCGCCCCGCCGGCGGTGGTGGAATTGGGCGTGGCCAAGGGGTTCGACTTTCAGTTGCTGGACCGCAGCGGATTGGGCCACGACGGACTGGTGGCCGCCCGCAATCAACTTCTCGGCATGGCGGCGCAGGACCCGATCTTGACCAAGGTGCGGCCCAACGGATTTGAAGACGTGCCGGAATACCGGGTGGACGTGGATTGGGAGAAGGCGGGCGCGCTGGGCGCGCCCATCAGCGACATTCACAACACGATCTCGGCGGCCTTCGGCAGCGCTTATGTCAATGATTTCATTCAAGGCGGGCGGGTCAAGCGGGTGTTTGTCCAGGCCGACGCCCCCTACCGCATGTTGCCCAAAGATTTGGAGAAACTCTACGTGCGCAATGCGACGGGCAAGATGGTTCCTTTTTCTTCCTTCGCGTCCGGGCACTGGACTGCCGGCTCGCCGCGGCTGGAGCGGTTCAACGGCTTTTCGTCCATCAACATTTTGGGCGAGCCGGCGCCAGGGAGGAGTTCCGGCGAGGCCATGCGAGCGATGGAAGGGTTTGTCGGGAAGCTGCCCAAGGGGGTCGGCTTTGACTGGAACGGGCTTTCCTACCAGGAGCGGCAGGCCGGCACCCAGGCCGCTCCCATTTACGCCTTTTCCATCCTCGTCATCTTCCTCTGCCTGGCGGCCCTTTACGAAAGCTGGCCGATCCCCATATCCATTCTGCTGGCGCTGCCGCTGGGAGTCATCGGCGGCGTGATTGGCTCCTCGGTGCGGGGATTGCCCAACGACATTTATTTTCAGATCGGCCTGTTGACGACCCTGGGCCTGACGACCAAGAACGCCATTCTGATCGTCCAGTTCGCCAAGGCCCGCGGGGAAGAAGGCATGGGACTCATCGAGGCGACTTTGCAAGCGGCCAAACTGCGCCTGCGTCCCATCGTCATGACCTCGCTGGCCTTTGGCTTCGGCGTTCTGCCGCTGGCCTTTGCGAACGGGGCGGGCGCGGGCGCGCAGAAGGCCATTGGCACCGCCGTGCTGGGAGGAGTGGTCACCTCCACCTTCCTGGTCACTTTATTTGCGCCGCTGTTCTATGTGTTAATCCAGAAGAGCTTCGGCAAGCGAACCCAGCCACAGGCGGCCAAAGGCGTTCCGTCAAATCCAACCGGCAATCAATGACATGAACCTGAACACATTTCTTTTGCTGGTTGGAATCACCCTCCTCCCGGCTGGCTGCACCATGGCTCCGAAGTACACCCGGCCCCAAGCGCCGGTCCCCGGCGGCTGGCCCACGGGCACGGCCTACCAGGGAATCCAGCCAGCGACCAATGAGCCGGACGCGCGGCAGTTGCGGTGGCGGGAATTCTTCACCGATGAGAAGATTCAACAAGTCATCGCCACATCCCTTGCCAACAACCGCGATCTCCGTGTCGCCGCTCTCCATGTGGAGATGGCACGGGCGCAGTACGGCATTCAAAGAGCCGAGTTGTTGCCCACAATCAACGCGACCGGCCTCATGAGCAAACAGCACATTCCTCCCAATGTCGAAGGCTTCCCGGAACCGCTGACGATCAAGAGTTACAGTGTCAATCTCGGCGCCGCCTCCTGGGAAATTGACTTTTTCGGCCGTATCCGCAGCCTCAAGGCCGAGGCTTTGCAGCAATACTTGGCCACAGAGCAGGCCCGCCGCAGTGCGCAGATCCTGCTCGTGTCTTCGGTGGCCAACACGCTGCTGTCCCTGGCGGCGGATCGGGAGAGCCTGTCCCTGGCGGAAACCACTCTGGCGGCGCAGCAGGGCACTTTTAACATGATCCAACGGCGCCATCAACTGGGACTTGCCGCGGATTTGGATGTTCAGCGCGCCCAAACGCAGGTGGACGGCGCTCGCAGAGACATCGCCAGCTTCCAACAACTGATCGCCCAGGATGAGAATGCTGTGACCCTTCTGGCGGGTACACCGGTCCCGGAGGACTTCCTGCCAACCCGGCTGGATGGTATTGAGCCACTCAGGGAATTAAACCCTGGCCTGTCTTCCGGGGTGCTCCTGCGTCGCCCGGATGTCCTTCAAGCCGAGGATCTGCTCAAGGCAGCCAACGCCGACATCGGCGCCGCCCGGGCGGCGTTCTTCCCGCAAATCTCACTGACGGGCGCCATGGGCACCTCCAGCAGCGATCTCGCCGGACTTTTCAAGTCCGGGTCCGGCGCGTGGAACTATGCGCCCCAGGTTGTCATGCCGGTATTTGACGCGCGCACATGGTCCGCGAACAAGGCCACCAAAGTGCAACGCGAAATTACCCTGGCACAATACCAGAAGGCCATTCAGAGCGCTTTCAGGGAGGTGGCCGACGCCCTTGCCATCCGCGGCACCGTGGACCAGCAGGTCGAGGCGCAACAGTCGCTGGTCCATGCTGTCGCCGAAACTTATCGCTTGTCCAATTCCCGTTACAACATGGGAATAGACAGCTACCTCAGCGTCCTTGACGCGCAACGGTCCCTCTATGCGGCGCAGCAGGTCCTTGTCTCCCTCCACTTGGCGAAACTCACCAGCCAAGTGAGGCTTTATGCGGCGCTCGGCGGCGGCTGGGATGAAAT
>JBEKIA010000148.1:0-14432 GCA_050011995.1 Verrucomicrobiota bacterium | reverse complement strand
CCGGGCAGACCGCCGCCCGCTATTTTCCTCCAGCCGCGTCGCCGTAGAACCGCGCGTCCGCCTCGCCGGGAATCCGCCCGCGCCTGGCCGCCGCCTTCCGCGCCGGAGCGGGCGGCTGCACTCCCTCGCCACAGCCACCGCACAAGCTCAACCTCACCTTTCCTTTCCTACTCATAAAACACCCAATCCAGTCAGCAAAAGCAATGAACCCCCTGCCAGACTCAAGGCAAAATAAACCCATGCCATGTAACGGCTGGCGGGACGCGAGCGTTCCTCGCAGGCATACCTCAAGAAATTGAGGATGTAGGTCCCGTCAGGGAAAAAGTAACTGAGAAGAAACAAGACACCAAGATAAATGAAGTAAAGGCCGCCCAAAATCGCGCCAAGCCCTTTGGTAGGAGGTTGTCCCGCCTCCAAGCCAAGGCACGAACTTAAGATGACCAAGGCTGCCGCGACAGCGACGATAAGCAAATCGAGAAGCAAGCTCGGCTTTCTGTGTCTGATTTCTGTCATACGTGTCATTACACCTGTCTATGGCTGGAAGGCGTAAGCTTGCACGGTGTCCTTGGCCAGGGCAACCAAAACGCCGCTCTTGCCAGGCTGCGACGCGATGGCAAAACTCCCCCACTCTTTGGCGTGCGCGATGGTGGAAATCTTCTGTCCGTTTGGAGTGGCAATGACGAGATTTCCCGATCCATCCAGGAAGGCCCACTCCATCGTTCCATCGCCCTTAATGTCGCCGGCGGCGAAACTGGCCGCGCGCCAGCCCGCGTGGTTGCCAATCGCCGAGGTCGTCCAAACGATCTTTCCGGCTTCGTCAAAGACCGCCGTCTGGTCGGCGTTGATGGCCGCGATCTGGACGGCGTTGCCGGCGGTTCGGCAGGCGGCCATTTGCGCGTAATAACCGCCGTTGGGGCGCAAAGTGGCCTGCGGTTTCCCTTGGGCATCAAATACCCGGACCGACCCTCCCGCTTCGGTGGCAAACACCCGCGCCGGTTGAGACGAGGTGGCGGGGACGATGGCCTGGTTCCAGACATTGCCCAAGTCAGCCGACCAGAGCTTTTTGCCATCGGCCGACCACGCCTGAAGACCGCCGCCGCCGTTCATGCCCACAATCATTTCATCGGTCCCGTCGCCATTGAGATCGCCCCAGTGTGCGCCATCAACCCCTTGGGAAGTGTTGACGCTCCACAATTTCTTCCCGGAACGGTCCACCACCGTCACTTCCTGGCCCCAGTTGCTGTAACCCAGCAGGCGCGCTCCTTTTTCCTTGTTGCGTCCGCATTCGATCAAGGCAAACCGGCCGGGCAGGGGCACGGTGGAGGTTTCGGCCCCGGTCAAATCCAGCACATGAAGCGTTGACCCGGCGGCCACCAACACGCGGGGCGCCCCGTCGTCTTCCCTGTGGCCCACGCGCAGGACAGTTGCGCCGTCGCTTTGGGCTGTTATTGCGACTGGCGCCCCGTCGTCTTCCCAATTGCCCACGCACAGGGCCTGGGCGCCCGGAATATTCTTTGTCCAGAGGACGGATGGATTGAGCACCTGGCCGGCGTCGGCAAGGGCCTGCGGACCCGCCGGCGCCGGTTTGGGTTCGCCGGGAAGATCCGCGGCCAGCGCCTCCTTCTTCAGGTCGTCATACTCATGGTAACCGACCGCGACCGTTTGGATGGTCCCCTTGCGGTCAATGAAGAACGTGGTGGGAATGGATTGGATGTCCGAATAGGGCGCCGGCAGATTGGTGGCCGAGGCAATCGGATAGTTGACACTCTGATTCTTGACAAATTCCCGCAGGGTTTTCGCGTCCTCATCCGAAATGCCGACGATGACCAGGTCGTCCCGGGACGTTTGCTGGAAGAGCTGGATGAAATGCGGAATCTCCTTCCGGCAGGGCGGGCACCAGGTGGCCCAGAAATCCAGCACCACCCGCTTTCCCTTCAACGCGCTCAGTTTCACGGCTTGGCCATCCAGCGTCGTCACCGCAATGTCGGGCGCCGTCACCCCTTCCCATTTCGTGAAGTCCACTCCCTCACTTTGAGAGGCCGATTGCATCGCTTTGGTGAAGTTTTGATAAAGGGAATAATACAGGATGGCAAATCCAACGCTGGCCAGGAGGCCGAGAACCGAGAGCGCCACTCCCCAGCGGGCCATGCCGGACGGCTTTCTCTTCTGCGCCAAATGCCTGATCCCCAAACCCAGTCCGATCAGTCCCAGAACACCGCCCAGGACCAGGAAACTGAGCACCAGCGCCAGAAGTCCCAGCACCAGGCTGGCAACCGCCAGTCCAAGAGAAGGAGAGGTTGCAGGGGCCGGGGTGGAATCAGGGGTTGCAGGTTCCATGACAAATCCTTTCGTATTTATGGCAACGTGTGGCGGGCATGAATCAAGTTGTATCCGCCCGGCCGCCGACGCAAGCGCAAAGCGGCCTTTGCCGGCGGGCAACGGGCCGCCAACCACAGCGTCCCTCTGTTGGCAGATTTCATTTTCAGCTAATATGACGATTCCAGCCGCCAAATCCTTTGAGGAATCTTGGAATGGCCGCCGCATGACAGGACCGCCTCCCACGCCCGGCAGCCTGTCCATGCCGTAATGGACCCGGCGGGGGCGGCCTGCCGCTGGCTTGGTGTCCCGCCAGAGCCGGGACGGCTCTGCCACTTTGCGGAGTGGGGACGGCCTCGAATGGCGCTTGGGTAAGGCGTAAATCATTGATTAACAATACGTTATGCTGATGCTCTGAATATGCCGCCCCGCTGGGGCTTTGGATTTCTGGTCCCCTGAGTTCTACAGATATACCGCGCCTACGGCGCTGGGCCGCCGCCCCAAGCCTGCCACCGATTTTGGCGCACAGCGCCGTAGGCGCGGCCTCTTTGTAGAACCACAGCGAAAAGGACGATTTAGCTCCGATAGGAGCGACATATTCCTGGTGCTGCGCCAACACACCATTCTTAACATCCTTAAAACAAATGGGTTACAATTGGCATTCCTTATCTAAGCGCCATTCGGAACCGACCCTGCTCACGACCTGTCGCTTGCACATCTCGGCAGGGGGGAAGGCCGCTGAGGATTTAACGTCCAACGAGTGGCAATAGTCTGTTCGCAAGCGAGTTCACTGCTGTTTAGACTGTCGAAGATTTTCCAGCCTTTGTTCGATTATTTCACTTGGGTAGAGATGAGCCTGAGCGCGTCCTGGAATATAAAAGTCTCGAGTTAGCCGATTTCCTCCAAAAAAATCCGTGTCGATCACCGGTGCCTTCTCGACCCTTCTTAGGACGTTAGATACAGCAACATCATTATTGGTTGCCAGCAAGTCAGCTACAAGGCATGACGCATAAAATCTGACGCTCGGTGATTGCTGCGTATTAACAGCCAAGCGCACTGCCCCATCAAGCGTTTTCACCTGACTTTTAAATCTGTAATCGTAGGCATTCTCGGCAGTTTGGGCGCTCTCTGAGTCGAGAAGTATCAAAGTTGAAGCGAACTGAACGGTAAAAGTAACGTAAAAACACCAACAAATTACCGGGACCGGCAACAGGCACCAAATCCAAGCTGTCCAACGATCCCACTTTTGGCGCAGGCTTTTTGCAACAAGTAATATAACCAACATCATCACGGACGCAGCAATTGCAAAAAGCAGACTTGGCAAATAATAGAGACTGAGCATTACCATGTCGTCAAACCAAAGCATAACGGTAATCAATAATAGTGCCAATTGATGCAATGCCGACTAAATTAGCAGGTGCAAATCTAAATTTTCAGGATCCATTGCCGCAGATCGCTGCAGAAACAAGACTGTAACGGGCTCAAGCCCGGAATTCGGATTTTTATTCCTAATCAAGACCCGGCAGTTTTATGGTCTGCCGTCCATATCTTCTTTTTCACCAAATCCATATTCAGCTTTCCGGGCTTGACCCCTCTTGCCCTCTTGCCCCTCTTGGGCTGGCGACTCAGGGTCCCTCAATCTTTTGCCCTTCCATGTGTAATACTTGTCAGAAACCCAAAAGTAAATCAGGCACGAAAGACCGCCGAGGTAAAAAAGAATCCTTGCATCTGCGCTGACAACCGCGAACGAAAATGCGACAAGCGCAAGCCAAACAAACCAACCCGGTTCGAGAGCAGGAAGCGAAAGATCGAAGACGCGCCGCTGAATCCTCCAATCTGCATACCAAAGAGTGGCAAACATGGCGAGGAACGTGAGACACTTCCAAACCATTGGCACACTGTGAGCCACCTGAACGCTCAACGCCCGCTTGCCGGCCTCCTCGTAGAGAAATATAATGACGAAGGAGACCAAACACACCACGTTCAATCTCCTGTGTGCCTTGCTGCTCAACTCGTGGAGCAATCGTTTCTTCTCGCGCTGCAACCATTTCTTCATGACCGTGTGGCTCAGACTTTTATTATGCGTCCGTCGGCTCGTTTTTCGCAACATAAAACCCAGTCCCTCCGTGCAACGATAACGTTCAACGACGCGCCGCCAGTGGCTTCGGATTGAAACCAGGGCGCAACCGGCGCGGTCGCCGCAGCAAAGGTGGCTTGCCGGAGGCAACGCGCCACCGGCAGCGCCGTCGCTCTGTTTCCAGATTTCATTTTCAGCTAATATGACGATTCCAGCCGGCAAATCCTTTGAGGAATTTTTTCTCTTTGGGCGGCGGGGACTTTGCCGGAGGGCTCCGTTCACCTTTGGGGAAATAGTAAAAAGTCACCCCAAGCGTCGCACCCAAATTGGAAATGCGCTTGAGCGTGTCGGCGCGCAGGGAGAATTTTGAGGCAATCTTCCTGGACGGCACGGCCTCATACCCAACATCAAACTCCCTCTTATGGGCGGAACGCCATGCCCGCCTTGCCTTGGCCGGCAATCGTTCCAGCAGCGAACACAAGGCGCAGATGTTATCGTCAGGATTGCTGTATTCGGGCAGAATCTCCAGGCACAGCAAGAAGCACCCGGGGCTTGTCTGGCCTCCGAAAAGGACACATTCGTTCTTGCCGAGTTCAGCCTCGAGAACGGCGAGGTCATGCTTGGACTCGATTTCCAAGTCCACGTTGAGGAAATGTGGTGCAGCCATAATTTTTCGTGGTCGTTTCACATACTCAAGCGCTCATCGCCACACGCTTCATCTCGCCGACCGCCGCCGGGAACGGGCGCTGGCAGCAAATCCAGCGCCCGCAAAAGCCAGGAGCCGCTCCCGAAACCGAAGCGCGGGCGGCGGTTCGTGCGCAACAAATTGTTGAGCCGGCCATCTCTCATCTGGACCAGGGAAAGGCAAACATTTTCAACGTTTCCGGTCTGTATCCCTGGGCTTTTCTCAAGTTTTCATAAGCAGTGCGGTTGTTAGGCCGTGACGAGAACCTCAGGGAATACATGGGGCGACGAAGCAGGGTCGAGGTCCAGTTTCCTGAGAGTCAGCGTCTTGCCGCGCAAACGGTCGAGGGTGTCCGGGTGGATCGCAATACTGCGCCCACCAAGAAGGAACTGGGGCCATTGTTCCGCTTTGCTGGCATAATGGTACCCAACGACGAAGTGCTCCCCTTCGAACTTCGCCGTGAGGTGACCCGCCTCGTCGTACTCCTCAGCACCATACGCAATCTGCAAGCACGCCTGCATTCCGGGTCGCGCACGCGACCACTTGCGGATGTGTTTCAGCGCCTTGGACGTAACATGGAACGGTGCTTCTTGCATATCGGTCTAACGCGGACGCCCAACGATGCGCCGCCAGCGGCTTCGGATTGAACCCGCGGCGCAAGCGGCGCGCTCGCTGGAGCAATGGTTTGGCATCATCATAAATAGCTCCGAATCGGACTATTGGGCGGCGCAAGTCTCTTTAGCTCCTGCTCAAACTCACTTTTATGTGCTTGATATAATGGCATCCAAACCGGGCAAGCGCGGCCGTTTTGGAAAAGTCGCAAGTATCTCAAGTTCAAGAAACGAAATGGTTTGACTGCGACTATCTCCTGCCACCCAACGAAACGCCGGATGCCCCAACAGGAATGACCAAACACTCCTTCCGGCGTCAGTTTGAGGGTGAAACATAGTGTGAGAAGCCAAGCATACAAAAAGCTGCCTAATCCTCCCACAACAACCCCTATGAGCAAAGCTCCTCCATCCACACCTTGCAAACCTTCCTTCGAGATTATTAAGGAGAAGAAACCAGTTAGGGTCACCGAGGCCATGGCAACAAAGACGGGCAGCACGCGCGCGCGGAAAACCATGATGCCGTTTTTCGGCTGGGTGTTCATGATGTCTTGTTGGCCTGAAGGGTCCTTTCCAACAGGCTTCTGGCTCCATGTGAGTCTCACGGTGTCGCCGAGACCAACCTCAAACACGATGTCCGCCACCGGCGAGAGCCGCTTGTAAACCAAGCCTCGGAATGCCGCGCCACGGTCAGGCTTGCCCCTGCGACCGGGCCAGCGCACGCCACTGGCAAACTCCCGCTCCTCATCCGGCGGCCCAAACCGCGCGACCACATCGGCCACGGTCCGAATTCCTTTGAACAGGTCGCAGATGCGCGTTTCCTCCCGTGAGGTGATATGGGCGAAGAAGGAGGCGCGGCGGGAATCCGGTGTCCCGCCGCCGCAAAAAGGACAGTAGTAAACCATTATTCGGCCACCCTTGCCGTCGGCGATGTAATACTCGTTCATCCGCTCGTCCCACCGGATGGGGTTGTCCGCCTCCTTCGAGAAGTTCTCCAAGAGGCCGCATTTGCATTTGCTTTTGCTTTTTCCGAATAATGACATGAGTTTCTTTGCGCAATAAAGCGCGGCAAATCCAGCCAAAAAGACCAAAATCACGAAAAGTCCGATGAACCATTTGTCTGCAGATTTCATTTTCAGTTAATAGGACGATTCCAGCCGGCAAATCCTTTGAGGAATTCTGTGGAGATATGCTTTACTTCCCGGCCTTTGGACTGCACCTTCAAAGCACCATTTATGAGCCGGCCTTTCTTCATCCTGCTGCCCATGGCGCTGATGTTTGTTGTCATCTTCATTATTTTTGAATTGACAAACCGGCCGGTCTCCTGAATGATTTGCGCCATGAACATCCGGCAGGCGACCCGGCAGTACGAAACATGGCTGGCCGGCCACATCCGCGTGGTCCAAAGCGACCTGGACGCCAAGCACGAATTTATGGCGCAGGATGCGTTTTCGTTTCTGCGCGCCACGTTCTATCGCTGGATGCAGCTTTTCCCCGCGCTTTGTCCCACGGCGGCCGCCGCGCCGGCGCTGCTGGCGGTGGGCGATTTGCATGTGGAGAATTACGGCACCTGGCGCGACGCCGAGGGGCGGCTGGTGTGGGGCATCAATGATTTCGACGAGGCGTTTCCGTTGCCTTACACGGTTGATCTGGCGCGGCTGGCCGTCAGCGCCTGGCTGGCCATAGATCTGCGCCATTTGTCCCTCGTCCCGCTTCAGGCTTGCGCGGCGATTCTGGAAGGTTACGCCAAAGGATTGGAAAATGGCGGCGAACCTTTTGTGCTGGCCGAGAAGCATCCGTTGCTGCGCGACATCGCCACCAGCCGCCTGCGCGATCCAACGCTCTTCTGGGAAAAATTCGAGGCGCTGCCCACGGTCAAGCCGGTGCCCGCCCAGGTCATGCGGCTGCTCAAGCAGGCCATGCCGGAGCGCGGCCTGCCTTTCCGTGTGGCGCACCGGCAGGCGGGGCTGGGGAGCCTGGGCCGGCAACGATTCACCGCCCTGGCCGATTGGCGCGGCGGAAAAATCGCGCGGGAGACCAAGCCGCTGCTGCCGTCGGCCTGCGCCTGGGCGGGCGGAGTGTCCAACGACCAGATTTACTATATGCCGATCCTGTCCATCGCCGTGCGCGCGCCGGATCCATTTCTCGGGGTGCGGGAGGGATGGGTGTTGCGGCGGTTGTCGCCCTATTGCAGCCGGATTGAGCTGGCGCAGTTGCCGCGCGGCCATGATGAAGAAAAGTTGCTGCGGGCGATGGGACGGGAACTGGCCAATGTCCATCTTGGAACGCCGCGCGCCGTGGCGGCGGTGCGGCGGGATCTGCGGCGGCGGGACCCGAAATGGCTGGGTCAGACGACCGCGGTCATGGCCGAGGCCACGCTGGACGATTGGAGGGAATGGCGGAAATGAATTGGGCCGGCCATTAGCCCACATATTTCATAGTGCCTGGGTGGCACGGGCGACTCGCCCGTGCCGCCGGGCCACTGGCCCGGCGGAATTTGGAATGCGACTCTTGGCAAGAGTCGCTGCGTCAGAACTTCAGTCCGTCACTTTCGGGTCCGGTCGGCGAGTCGCCGACCGGCACAGGCGAGTCGCCTGTGCCACCCAACCAAAGCGGCGTCGGGTATGAAATATCCAGCTTAGGGAGCTTTTGGGGTCAGAAGCACGAAGTCGTCGCGGCGGTTCTTGCTCCAGGCGGCTTCATCGTGGCCCGGAGCAGCCGGTCTGGCCTTGCCATAAGAAACGGTGACAATCTGGCGGGCGTCCACCCCGAGGTTGGCCAGATATTCCCGGACGGCCAGCGCGCGCTTTTCGCCCAGGGAAAGATTGTATTTCTCCGTGCCGCGTTCGTCGCAGTTGCCTTCCACCCGCAGGGCATCGGCCAAATGGTTGGTGAGGAAATTCGCCACCTCCTCCAGCTTTTTGTACTCGGTCTTCTTGATCGTGGCGCTGTCGAGGTCGAAATAAACGGTGTCCGGCTTTAAAGTGGCGGCATCTTCATTGTGATTGGCGATGACGGGAGCCCATGGCCCATTGGTATCCGCCGGCAGACCCTCACGGGTTTCTTTGATAGGGGATGGCTCTGGGAGCGCCGCTCCGGGGCCAAGATTGTTCTCGGTGATGGGTGGCGGAGCCGGGGGTTTGTAGGGATTGGGGATTGGCGTGACCGAGGCGGGGCCATGGACGCAACCGGCCATGCCGAGGGTTAAGGCCGCGCCGACGAACAATACTCTGATTAAGCTCGAAGTTTTCATTGTCTCAAAATGTTTGGCAAAGCCGCCGCTCACCTTGCCCAAGCAGGCTGCGAACAGCTTCCCGAAATCTGACCCACATCCTTGACGTGTTTTGTCGGCACGTCAAGCAAAGACAGAACCGGATTGTGATTAACTTGCCGGGTGAAGATGACCGTGCGGGAATTGGGCGCCCAGCACGGGTCTTCACCAGCAACCAATTGTTCGGCCTCGCCCCCCCCGGCCGGCGCGACCCATAACATAAAATTCCCGCTGCCGGCGGTAAAAATGATCTTCCGGCCGTCGGGCGACCAATCCGGCGAGGTCAGATTGCCCGAGATGCCGACGCGCAGCGGCGCCGCATTTCCGCCGTTGACGCTGATCTTGCGCAGGGAGGCGCGCCCGGAACGCACCACGAAGCAAATTTCCCGGCCATCGGGCGACCAGGTGGGGGAAGACGCCTCGTCGCGCTCATTGGTCAGTTGTTTCAAATTGCCGCCGTCCCGGTCGCACACGTATAAATTGGGGCTGCCGCCTTTGCTCAGGATCATCGCCACCTTGCTCCCGTCGGGAGAAGGCACCCCGTTAAAATTGCCGCCGCCATAAGCGGCAAAGACGGCGCGTTTGCCGGTGGCGGCCTCGTGCTGGATGATTTGGGTGTAGCCGCTTTTCCAGGAGGTATAAAACAGACATCGGCCGCCGGGCGACCAGGCAGGGGTGGCGACCAGGGAGCCGTCGTGGGTCATCTGCACCAGGTCATGGCCGTCGAAATCGGAGACGCAAAGCTCGGTATTTCTCCCCTCGCCGCGGCAGAAAGCGATGCGGCTGTGGAAAATGGGCGCGGTGTCGCGGATGGCCTTCACGATGTCGTCGGCAAAGGCGTGGGCCTGGGAGCGGGTGGTGCCGCTGCTGTAAATCCGGGCGAAAATATCGCTCCCGGCCGCCCCGCCTTGTTTCAAGCGCCCCTCCAACTGGTCATTTGCCGTGCCGCTGACCAGATACTCCGCCTTGTCCGGCGTGGTCAATTCCATGCCCAGGACGGACAAATCGAATTTCAGGACCGACTCGGCCTCGCCGCTGAAGCCGGAGACGGATATGGGGATAAGGGTGGCGTTCTTGACGATTTCAATGGTGTCCTGGGCCAGCCCGCTCAGCGCGCAACTGCACAATAATGCGAGGAGCAATACCTCAGCGGGACCCGCCGCGGCGCGCACGGAGTGCGCGCCCTACCATCCAAGACTGCGGCAGCGCTGCGAGAATAATTATGGGTGATTTTTTCATCCGGCGGATTGTTTTGCTTCGAGGTTAAATCTGAGGATAAAGGTTCTTTGGGTGTCCTCCGCGCCGGCCGGGAAAGGCGGCAATTTCTGGCGTTCGACCTGATCCAGCGCGCGCTGGACGGACTGGTCAACCGGCGGATCGCCCGACTTGCTGACGAATTCGGAGGAAATGATGTCGCCGTTGCGCGCCACGACAATTTTGACATCCGCCACGGCCAATCTGCGGGTCGTGCCCTCGGGGGTCTTCCAGGCTTGATAATAGGCGTTGAAAACGGCGGTGCGGTAATTAACGAACGCTTCGCCGCCGCCTTCACCGGGGAGGGGGACCACACTGACCGGGGTTTCCTTGCTGCGGACGCTGGAATCCAGCGCGGCAAAAGCCGCCGCGATCTCCTGCTGCAATTGTTTGTTGTTGGCTGCCTGCTCCGCAGCCCGCGCCTGGGCGGCGGCCTCGCTGTTCCTGGACGGCGTTCGAGTGGAGGGGGCGCCATCACTGAGGTCCACTTTGATCGGGCGTTTTGCCGGGGTTGGGGTGGGGCCGGGCTTTGGCTGGGCGGGTTTAGCCTCAGACTGTCTGGGCGGGGTCGTGGTCACAGTCTTGGGCGGCGTGGCCACAGTCTTGGGCGGCGCGGCCGGCGCCGGCTGGGGTTGAGGCTTTGGCGGCGCGGGTTGGATCGCGGGCGGGGACGGCTGGGGATTGACGATGGCGGGCGCAGGTTGGCCGCCGACGCCGGGATCGTCCAAAATCTTGGCGGGAATGAAGTGCAACACTTGGTCCTCCGTCAGGGCCGGCGCGGTGCGAAAGGCGGCGGTGACGACAAAGACCGCCACCGTCAGGCCATGAAAGAAGGCCGAGCCGATCAGACATTTTTTTTGCAGGCGTGTCATCGGTTTCTGGGCGCCACGACGCGGAAGCTCATGCGAGTGATGTGATTGCGCAGGCAAGCGTCCACGACGCCATAGACGTAATCGAATTCGGCGATTTTGTCGCTGCGAATGTCCACGGTCAACTTCGGGTTGTCGCGGAACGTTTTGACCAATTCGGCCTCCACCTGGCTCAACGACAGACTCCTTCCGTCCAGCAAATATCCGCCGTTGGACCGGACTTCGACCACGCGAATATCCCGGCGGTCAATGGCTTTTGTATCCCCCATCGCGCTTTCGGGCAACTGCATGCGGACGCTTCCTTCCAGCATGGGCCGGGTAATCACGAAAATAATCAGCAGGACGAAGGCCAGGTCCAGCAGCGGCGTGATGTTGATTTCGCTCAACGTCACCAGGGAATTGCGTTGGGAAAAGCGGCGCATGTCATTCCTCAATTAAATACTCGGTTTCCATTTTGGAAACCAGTTCCTGCGCAAAATTGTCCAGTTCCACGGTCTGGACGCGCAGGCTGTGCACCAAGAAGTTGTAGCCGAACATGGAGGGAATGGCTACCACCAATCCGGCCACCGTGGTAACCAAAGCCGCCGATACGCCGGGCGCCATTGTCACCAACTCGGCAATTTGCTTCTGGCCGACGTTGGCGAAAGTGTCCATTACGCCCCAAACCGTGCCGAGCAGGCCCAGAAACGGCCCGCCGCTGACCGCGCTGGCCAGGAGGATCAAACCGGATTCCAGTTTGATGGACTCGCGGGCCACGGCGCTTTCCACGGTGCGTTTGATGTGTTCCATGCTCTTCAAGCTCAAGCTGGGCTGGCGCAGGCTGCCGGCGGCGGACTTGAGCCGGGCGTTCAATTCCTGGCAGCCCTCCTGATAGACGGCAAAAAACGGGCAACCGAAGACGTCCAGTTTCCGCTCGAAGATGGCGAGGACACTCTTTTGGGCGCGGAATTCGGAATCGAAGTACTGGTTGAGCTTTTTGGCGCGCCGCATTTGCATCCCCTTGAACAGCATCATGTACCAGGCGAACACGGAGAACAGGGCCAGGACCACCAGAATGACGCGGGCCTCCACAGTGGCCCGCGACAACACATAATGCAATTGTGTCTCCGGCAATTGTGTCTCGGCGAAAAAACTAACGGGAACATTCATCAAAATTCACCCGCCGCAGCCCCGGGGCCGCCGCGTTTCATCGGCGCAACGTGGAGGAATGAAATGGTCAATTTATTCACGTTGCACCGCAATCCGACCATCTTGGAAGAATCCTAACCGAAAGCGTCTTTTTGGCAACAACTATTCGAGAACTTTTTCAAACTATTTTTCAAGGCCTCTTTCCATGAACCTGCCGGAATCCTCCTCCTTTCCCCGGCCCTCTCCTCCACAAGTGTGTGGAGGAGAGGGAGAAGAGGCGCGGGGCGCTTCAGCGGCGCAAGGCGCGTTCCCGGCTCGGAGGATTCGCCCGCCGCAGCCAGGCCGGGATGCTTTCGCCGGCCCAAAGCTCTTCCACCCGCTGCCGGCGGCGCGCGACCGCCGACTTGGTCCCGTCCACCAAAATCTCAGCGGCGAGGGCGCGCCCGTTGTAGTTGGAGGCCATGACGAATCCGTAAGCCCCGGCGCTCAACAAGGCCAGGAGATCGCCTTCGGCCACCGCCGGCAGCGGGCGGTCCTTGCAAAAGCAATCCGCCGATTCGCAGATCGGCCCAACCACGTCGGAGGAAATGAGCCGGCCGCCGAGCTGTTTGACGGGAACGATTTCGTGGTAGGCATCATAGAAGTTGGGCCGGATCAGGTCGTTCATCCCGGCGTCCACGATGATGAAGTTCTTCCTCCCGGTCTTTTTCACATATTCGACGCGGGTGACGAGGATGCCGGCGTTGCCGGCGATGAACCGCCCCGGCTCGATCAAGATTTTCAATTCCAGAGGCTGAAGCAGCGGAATGAGGCTCGCGGCATAAATGGCCGGAGTCAGGATGTTCTTGGCGGCAGGCCGCGACCACCAACCGGGCGAGCCGCTGGCCAGGGCGGGGTCATAAACGATGCCCAGGCCGCCGCCGATGCTGAAAAACTCCAGAGGATGCCGGGCCGCCAGCGCGGCCACCAGGGGCAGCACTTTCTTGACCGCCATGACGAAAGGCTGGACTTGGGTTAATTGGGAGCCGATGTGCATCTGCACCCCGCGCCAGCGCAGGTTCTTCCATTTCCCGCCGCGCGCATAGATTCCCTCCACCTGCTCCAGCGGGATGCCGAACTTGTTCTCGTAAGTGCCGGTCGTGATCTTGGCGTGGGTATGGGCGTCCACATCCGGGTTGACGCGCACGGCCACCGGGGCGATTTTTTTCAATCGCGCGGCCACGCGGTTGATGCGGGCCAGTTCCGGCTCGCTTTCGGCGTTGAAACAATAGATTCCCTGGCGCAAGGCGAACCGGATTTCCTCCTCCCGCTTGCCCACGCCCGCGAAAACGCAGGCGCGCGGGTCGCCGCCCGCCGCAATGACGCGCCCCAATTCGCCGGCGCCGACGATGTCGAAGCCGCTGCCCAGATTGGCCAGCGCGCGCAGAACGGCCAGATTGGAATTGGCTTTCATGGCGAAGCAGATGCGGTGGTCCAGCGGGCGGAGCGCGGCCTCCAGGCGGGCAAAATGATCGGTCAGCGTGCGGCGGGAATAGATGTAGAGCGGCGTGCCGTGTTGGGCGGCGAGCGCGCCCACCGGGACCCCTTCGCAAAAGAGCCGGCCATTGCGGTAACGGAATGAATGCATGCCCATTGGTTAAGGCTTAATGCCCGGGTTTTAAAGCGCAAAGTTTGCCGCCCCGCGGGGCCAGGTGCATTTCACTTTATTGGGTTTTCTTTCTTCATCTTAATCTTGCCCCTAATCTGTGCGCAGGAGGGAGATGAGATTAAGATTAGGAGCAAGATTACGAGGGAAAGCCAAAAATGTGAAATGCAGCCTGCGGGCCAATTCAGGAAGCGCCGCCTTTTTTCGGCCGCATTTCCCCTTCTATGGTCCCGCAAGATATGGCCAGCTTTTGCCAATCGCAGGGTAGTCGCTCCGGGAGCCTGTAGTAAGTTGAAAACGAAATTATGAGAATTAGATTATCGAACGATGTTGGACAGGCGCTGGCGCGGGGGAATCAAAACCGCGCCCCCCTAACCCGGATATTTCATATCCCTGGCGGAACAGGCCACACGCTGAATGGTAGGGCGGCGCTGCCGCGCCGCCCTGAATTAGGGCGAAGCAGCAGCTTCGCCCTACCAGACTGTGAAATATCCGGGCTAACCGGTCAATCCAGTCCGTTGCGCGCCAGGTCCCTCTCCCCGGGTTTATGGAAGAAGGCCTGAACAGAAAGGAAGGCGG
>JBEKIA010000147.1:0-10275 GCA_050011995.1 Verrucomicrobiota bacterium | reverse complement strand
CGTTTGTTGAAAACGGGCTCTCCTACAGGGCGAACGGTCTTCTACGCCGGGCCGGCATCCCTGCCAAGAAACCCGCCGTCAGGCACGCCCTTCAGACCGGCGCACTTGTCCCTGGAAAACGTCCCTACAACTACGGCAAGCAAACCCACGCCGAGCTTTGTCGTTGGGTAGGTGTAGATGCATCGGCTCTGCCCTCACTATAGGCCAATCACGATCCTCCCCTCACAATCACCGGCAACATCCGCCGCGGGGTCGGACTACGCTAGACTCCGTGCGCATGGCTTCATGGCCTCCTTATGCGATGACGGCCTGCGCCACGGCTTCCTTGCCTGCTGCAAACACCGCCCGTTGCCGCTCATATTCGCCCAGCGACGGGAGTTCCACTTGCGCTTTGCGCGCGTAAGCACGGTGGACGGCTTTGCTGTTGTGGCCTAGGGCTTCCTGCGCGAAGCGTTCGGGATAGCCCGCCTTCTTCGCCCGCTCCGCCCAGGCGTAGCGATACGAGTGCAGCGAGATGCCTTTGATCTTCAATCCCTCACAACGCTGTTTGAATTCCGTCGCCCGGTCACCGGCGCGAACTGTCCGCAGATACGGAAAGAGCGGACCCGTCGCGGGTAACGAACGAAGGATTTGCGCCACTTCCTCATCAAAGCGCATGATGGCAATCGAGCCGGTTTTCTTCCGCGCGAAGCTGATGACGCTGTGTTCCCATTCGATGTTCTCGGCCTCCAAGAACGCGAGGTCAGATTGTGCCGCGCCCAGATGCCAAGCCAACTGGTAAAACGCCTTGCGCTCGGGATTCTCCTCGCGGGCGACGATGGCCTGATGTTCCTCCCAGGTGACGGCCCGCTTGTCCTTGAACTGAACCTTCGGCCACTGCCGTTTCACAATCACCGGCCACGGCAGCCAGGTCATGTCGAGCGCGAAATTGTGAATGCGCCGCAAGAAAACGTTGGTTGAGACCTTGCCCGATTCGAGCACGCGCAGAAAATGTTCGGAACGGGTCTCCAACACCGGCAGGTTGCGAATAATGTCCATCTGCTTGTCTTTGATGGCCACGACCCAGCGCCGTTGGGTTTCCCCGCGCTTGAGCTTCACCATCTCGTCCATGACATACTGCCAGGTGCGCGTGCTGATCTGCGGGTCGGTAGCGGCGAGATAGGCGCGGGCGATTTGCAGGTTCACGGCGGGCTGCTGCTCCGCTTCGTTGCGCGAGTGAACCAGCCGAAGCGCCGTGGCGCGGTCGGTCGTGTGCAAGCTGTCCTGCTTGCCCGTCGCGTCATCGTGAATGTAGTACCGCCCACCGTTCTTACGGCGGTAGAGTCGGAATCGCTGTCTCATAACTGTTTTTACAGCGATGAGGTTACAACGATTGATTTCGACTCGGTTAGCGAGCAGTGGGCGAGTTACGAACCATTAAACAGAATCCTGCCAGAGTACTATTTTGCTGGCATTTCTGCTGGCACTCGCGAGTGGAAGATTTCCAAACCCTTGCTGCGCTTGCAGTTAAGTTTGGAGGCGAGGGTCGGAATCGGGCGGATTCACGTCCGTTTTACTGGTTACAAACTATCAAATTCCCTTGGAATTGCAAGTACTTTCTCACTACTCGGGTGAACTTTTTCTAACCCGGTTACTGAAGGTTTTACTGAAACTTTCACTGAAGGTTTCACGAAAATAGCTTGACGATCTAAAGCTCCAAACACTTTCCTTTCCGGTGGCCGGAAAGGGCGCGCTAGCGTCAAAGCCAGCGCAGCGGAAAGCGGAGTCCAGAGGGCAAAGCCCTCTGGCGCGGGCCTGGGCCGGCGCGAGGCCCAGCGGACAGAGCAAGCGGGGCGCAATCGCTCGCGAGCTTCGCCCCGTGGTCGTGGTGGATGATTACTCCCGGTCATTTGATTGGGGTGGGAAAGAGAACGACCTGGGCTGCCTCGGCCCTGCGTCGGGCGCGGTCGGCCTCGGCGCGTTCGCGGGCAATCCGGTCGCCGTCCAGCCCGGTTTCGGCAATCAAATTGAACGTGTCCGGCGTAAACCCAAACTCATGCTGCGGGACAGGCAAGCGGCGTCGGTTGCGTTTCATAGTGTCTATTGATTAGCTGAACATTTCGATAGCGGTTTAAGCGGAGCGCGGTGGCTCCGGTCTGGCCCCGGTTGGGCCGGAGCCAGAGCGGGGCAATCAATCTTCGGGTGCGGGGACAGCGCGGAAAGGTCGTTTGAACGCGCGCACGCGGTCCAAAGCCTCGGTTTCGCTGGAAGCGTGAACGGAACCGTAGCATTCATCCCCGACAAACAGGTTCCACTTGACTTGCTTGTTCACCTGTTCGGGTCGGCTCAGGAGCCCCTGAATCTGATTGTCTGGGTTTTGAGTTTTCATGGTCTTTTTTTTATTCTCTGTTCGGTTTCGGTCTTTCGCCCTTCACCCAAAAAGCCCGTGAAGCAGGGCGGCGCGGTGGGAGTAGTCTTCAGAGGGCACCACCGGTTTTTGCCCCCTGCGAAAGCGGGCTGGTGAGGGCGGGAGACAGAAAGCCGAAACAGAGAGGACCTGAAAGCGAACTGACAGAGATAAAGAATCAGGGCAGCCCCAGCCGGCGCGCGCGGACCTGATTTGAGACTGTCGAGCGCAGCGAGCTCGAATCGGCTCGCTCGGGAGTTTCTGCCTGCCGTGAGCGGAGCGGAGCGTTTGGACTGGCCGCCCGCGTAGGGCAAAGGGTTGCGGAAAAGCGGCCAGGCCAAAGAGCGCAGCGGAGCGGCGGCGAAAGAAAGCTCCCGAGGGAGCGCCAGAGGGGCAAGCGGAGTCTCGGCGTGTTTCGCTGACGAGGGGTGGCGGGGAGCGCGGAAGCCGCCGAGTGTCCGCGCGGGGGCAATCCGTTCCCTCGATCCCGCTGCCACCAAAACAGAAAAAGGCTGGCGGCCTGTTCGACCGCCAGCCCGTGAGTGTCAGGCCCGGCGCGGTTTGGGTTGTCCGGCAATCCATTCGTAGGCGCGCGTTGCCAGCAGAGCGACAACCAGCAGGTTGCTGCGGCCGAAGCTGGTCGAGTGTTTCCAGTCGTTCCCCTCCTTGTAAGAGCGTTGGAAAGTGACGTTGAACATGGGGCCTTTGTCGGTGTCCTGCCGCCAAACGCTGGCGCTGATGAAGCCGTGGCGGAGGGTGTGGACGGGTTTGTTATTGGATCGAACAGTTTGATTCTTCATATTTTGTCTTTCAGTTTTGCCCCGATCACCGGGGCGTTTGTTTCTTCGCTTTCGCATTTGAGAAACAACGCGCCGGTGGTCGTGCAAGCAGCAGCCGGGAGCGACTAGAGCGCAGGGTGGCGGAGCAGAAGCAACGGAGTGATCAGCTTGCTGGCGTGAACGTTGCGCGGAGCAACCGGAGAGAAGGAGCGTAAGGCAGGAAAGGCAATGAAGAAATAAACTGCGGCAACACCCGGCCACACCCCGGTGCGGCGAGCGCCAACGAGGCAGGACACAAAGGGTCTGGTCACGTCACGCGCTCCGCAAGGAGGACTGGAAAGCAGAGCAACTTCGGCGGGCCTGCTGCGTAGAGCCTGAGCGCGGGAGTGATGGATTGCCAGGGCGCCGGGCCATCACGCGGCGGTTGAACGGGTCGTCAGCCACAAGGCAGCGGCTTCTATTCCAGCATCGAAACACTTTCCTTTCCGATGTTCGGAAAGGGCGCGACAGCGGAGAGGCCAGCGCAGCGGACAAGGAGTCCAGAGGGTCTGCCCTCTGGCGCGGGCCTGGGCCGGCGCGAGGCCCAGTCCTGGCGGACGGCTACCACAGGCGAGCGTCCTGGCCGGGGCAGAGCCAGACCGCCAGGGCGGTCTGGTCAGGTCAGGAAAGGCGGCGGGTGTTGTGGGGTGTGCTGGCGTCGGCGTAGGCCAGACCCGCGCCCCAGCCAAGAGCGCGGCGGCAAGCGGCAATGGTGGTCCCGGTCGTAATGACGTTATCCACGAAATAGACCGGCAAGGGCTGCATGGGGCCAGCCGTGCGCCGGATGGCGTGTTGTTCGATGGTCAAACCGGGCAGGCCGCGCAAACGGCGGTCGCAAGAGGATTCCACCGGATGAGCGCGGGCAACGGCGCACTTGACGCGGGCGCCCGGCACAAGCTCGGCGATGGCCCGGGCCAGCGCAAGGTTGGCCGTCAGGCTGCCGTCACTAGCGGGCACTGGCACAAACCAGCAAGGGCCGTCAATGAGCGCGGCCATAGCAGGGGCGGCAATCTGGATTGCTTCCTCGTCGGCGTTCTTCAAGTCCTGGGCGATGCGGCGGGCGTCAGTCTCCTCGGGGTTTGCCGTGCGGTAGCCCAGCGGCACGTACTTGGCGGCGTAAACGTCGGTGGTCATGGCGTGTCGTGCGGCGTGGGTTACAGGGCCATGTAGCCAAGCTCGCGCAAGCTGCAATGGTTTGGGGTTCCCATGATGACATGATCCAAAACTTCGATTTTGAGGAGTTGGCCGGCGCGAACTAAATCGCGCGTCACTCTTATGTCTGCCTCGCTTGGTTGTGCCTCTCCGCTCGGGTGATTATGCGTGAGTACGACGGCGGCGGCACTGGTCACGATTGCCAGCCGAAATACAGAGATGGGGTGTACGAGGATGGTATCGTGCGTGCCAATCGAAACGATTTGATGCCCCTTGACTCGGCGGCGCGTGTTCAAAAGCAACACGCAAAAGCATTCGCAATCCGGATTGAAATAGGGATTGTTCGGCACATGCAAGCGCCAGTAGTCAGCGGCTTTCTGCGGCGTGTCGCACAATTGCAGGCTTTCGGGCGTGGGGCATTCCCTTAACGCAGTTACTTTGTATTCGTACGGCGTGGCAGAGAATTTGAATGGTTTAACAATGGTTTCGAGTCCCGGCAGAATTGGAGTCAGAGTGTCTTTCATTTTTCGTTCGCTTTTTTTCGGAGTGCTTCACGCACCCCTCACACCTCTCAAAGCCATGTCTGACAAAAGGCATGACAGACGGGGGACCCGCGTGCGGGGCGCGAACGAAACGCAGTGAAGTGGCAGCGGCGGCTGGCGTGACTTTTGAAACGGGGAGAGGCCCACTCAGCCAGCGGTGGGCCGAGGGGAAAGTGGCCGCCTCGTCACCCGCGGCCACAGCGGAGCCTGACTCAGCGGTTCAAGGATTTACCGGAATTGAACCGCGTTGTGAGGGGTGCCCTTCTGCTCTGGCTCGGGCAAAGGGGCTTTCCTGAATCCAGGAGCGGAGCGTTTCGGCTCTCTGACCCGCCGGGGGAAAGGAGGCGCACCAGCGGCGGGGCAGAGCAAAACCGAAGCAGATGGCTGCCTACACCGAAGCAGCCTTATGGCAGATTATTCCTGCTGCTTCGGCTTGGCGATGGCAACCGTTCGGATCGTCCAGGAGGTTGGCTCGAAACTGCGCTGGTCAAACCGCGCCAACAGATACGGCCTGCCATCCCGGAACTGCTTGCCGGCCTTGGTGACGATGGCCGTCACCTGGCAGTTGTTGCGCTCGCCGCCGGTCTTCAACTTGGTCGCTGCATCGGGCAACACCCAATACTCGTCAACCGGATGCTCGGTTTCCGTGTAGCTGGGTTTGCCGTGGCCAAAGCTGTGCGTGAGGCTGGGCCGGGCGATCCGCCGCTTGCCGACAGCATCGGCAAAGCCCCGCCGCGTCGCCTCATGGCTGCATTGGTGAAGGATTTGCGTCTTCAAACAGGCGCACATGGAGTCCACGCGGTTCCTGCCGGCGTCGCCCGGCGACTCCGCGTAATAGTTGCTCCGGTTCTGCGTGAGATACACCACCGCGCAACGGGCGCTACGGGCCGTGGTCTGGAATAGCTGGTCGTGCCCGGTCAGGAAGTAATGGCACTCGTCAGAGAAAATGAACACCGGGCGGCGCCGGTCGGTCCTGCGCTCCAAAGCCAACTGCGTGCAGTATTTCCAGACGATGGAAGCAAACCGGCCGGCCGGCCCGTACCTCAGCAGCGGCAGATTCACTACCAGGATTCTGCCGTCGAAAATATCCGCCGGGCTGACGGTCGTGCTCCCCCCAAACATTCGGTGCATGGCTTCGCTGCAAAAGTGATGCGCCACTGCCGCCGTGAACGTGGCCACAATGGATTGGCGCGTCTTGTCCGGCAAAAGCGGAAAGTCCCGCAACCAGTACGCCTCGGCCTGCCGAAAGTCGTGCGTGTCCCGTGCCCGCTCTTTGCCGCGCATAAGCAGTTCCCAGCACTTGGACCGCTCCCGCCATTGCGTGTCTTTCACCTGGTCGGCGAACAAGGGGCCGGATTGGATAATCTCGTTGGCCAAAACCATGCTCGGCACGGCCTGCGCCGCGCTCATCAAGTCCAGCGTGTGGCTGATCAGGACTTCCGCCGATTGCCGCCAAAACGGGTCGCCCGCTGCGGCGTCACGCTGCGCCATGCTCACCAGTTCGACCAAAATGCGGGTGGCATTCTTGCTGCCCAGCCCCAGCCCTGCCCCGTGCCTCAACTCGTAATCCAAAAAGTTGAAGCAGCCGCCTTCCTCCGGGCCAAAGAAAAGGCCGTCTTGCTTGCGCCCGTTCTCGTCCAGGTTGCGCTGCCATTGCGCCGCGTCCTCGGGTTTGACCGTCAACACCAATCCGCCGTAGCCGGCCCGCAACATCGCCGCCGACAACACCCGTGCGCTGGTCGAGGTCTTGCCCGAGCCGGTGTCGCCAAAAACCTGCACGCCTTCAAACGAGTCGCCTATGGTCCACGGCTCCGCGTTGTTCCATTGGACAAGCACGCGCTGTTCGTCCCAATCGCCTATCGGCTTCCACAACCAGTTCAAGAGATTCATGGTGATTTGTCCTTTCGTGTCTGCTTGCGTTTAGCCGTTGCTGCTGGACAGGCCGCGCGGGATCATGGGCCTGGGCGGGGCGGTGGTGCCGCCGGAAGGCGGCATTACGGGCGTGGGCTTCTTTGCGCGGGTGCGGCGATCCTTGGCTGCCTCCGTGCGCAAGAACCGCGCAACCGTATCCTTGGAAAGTTTGATTTGGCACTGCGCCAGCATCTCGGTGATTTCCGCGCCGGTGGCTCCCTTGCTGTCCAGTTCCATGATTTCCTCGCGCAAGGCGGCGAGCAAGGCGAGCTTGCCGCGCAGAGGCCGTGAATAACTCTTGACGAGCGAGCGAAGCTGCTCCTTTGCTGCACTGACGTTGTTTTGACTCATACTATTTTCTGCGTTTGTATTTCTCTGACTTTGCATTGGGGGTGCGGCGGCGCGTCCGCGCCGCCGCGTTTGCGTTCCTTAGCGCGTGGCGCTAGGAGATGGTGTACTCACAGATTTAGGTTGAGCCTTTCTGAGGGCATTCACCCTCCTGGCCCATTCGGGTTTCTGGCTTTCAACCCAGCTTTCAAGCTGCTCTCGCATGGAGTGGACGAGCGGCTGCACCTTCCTGCCTTCCTTCGCGGTCAGGCCGTGGTAGCTGGCGCAATCCCGGCCATGCTGGCGTTGCGAGCGGATGCGCAGCAGTTCAACTTCGCCAAAGCCGGTCTGCGCCTCGACGTAGAGCCAGAATCGGAAGAACATGGACAGCGGGGCGTGGCGCAGCAGCAACCGCTTGGCGATGAACCGCGCCCGTTCCTCCGTGTCGCCATTCGGCAGCAGCCCGCCCAAAGGCTCGCTTGAGCAAACGATGACGCGGGCTTGGGGATGCACTTCGGCTTTGAACTTATTGCGCCCAACCTGGCCGACGATCACGAGGGGCGTGTTTATTTTGAGCTTCATACTTTTTTTGGGGAAACGCCTTCCGCAACGGTGATTTGGCTGACGGCGGGTACAGCGCCCGCACTCGGCTGGCTACCGCCAAGCCGAACAGCCTCGACGCGTGCCTTCTGGAAAGCCAGAAGGAGCGACGAAAGCTGCGTGCCTTCGAGGGTCACAGTATGGGTGCTGTAAATCAGGGTGAGGGCTTCGGCGGCGCTCCCCGCCGTTGCGGGCGTCAGGTGCGCACACAAGAGCGTATTGTAGGGCAGCGCAAAGCTGCCGTGCTCGGCGGTCTCAAACCGAGCGAACGTGTTCTGCTCGGCGGTGTCGTAACAGGGGTTGTTGTCGTGCATAAAAGTCTTGGCTGCCATTACCGGCTGATTCCGCGCTGGCCGCGTTGCATCTGGCGCACGATGGCTTTGGCCCGCTGAACTTGTTGAAGATGGCGCACTGTCCATAAAACCCGGTCTTCAAAAGAACGATTCGGGCTGAACAGATACGGGTCTGCGTTCACGGTGCGAGCGGCGAGCATTGCGAGCCGGATCGTGGCAATCCACGGGCCGGGAACATAGGGCTGCGGCTGACGCTGGGGCATTTCGCGTCGGGGTGCGACACCCGCGCAAATGTCCAGCGCCCGCTGTTTGACTTGCGCGAGCTTTAACCGGCTGTCTTCTGAGAGTTGTTGCAACTGCGCCTTGCGTAGCGCCTCTGCGCTGAGGCCCTTCTGTTTCCGTGCGCGGTGCTCGCGGACAACCTGTGCAACCTCGTCGTTGGTGAGTGACCGCCCAAGCTCCTGCTGCTTCAACTGAACCCAAGTGTCGCGTTGTGCGGAGCGTTTGGAGAATTGCCGCATGATGGCGGCGTCAACGCCGCGTATCTGCACGCATTGAAAGCGGTCGTGGTAAGTTTCGTACCCGAGGGCGTGAAGCGATTGGGTCAGGTGCTCCCGATAGATGGCGGTCAACTTCCTGGCGTTGTCGTAGAGCGGGCGGGCTTCAAGGGCCTTGAAGCGATTTTCAACGGGGTCGTGCGTCACGTTGAACGTGATGCAGTGCGTATGCAACTGGGGGTCCAGGGCGCGGCTTTCGCGGTGAAGGAACTGAGCGCATACAACGTTGCCGGTAACGCGGCTTTCGCGTGTGTCCACTGCCGCGCCTTTGCGGACGCGAGCGGAAGCCAGCCGTTCGGCGGCTTCCATTGTCGCGGCCACTGCCTTTTCATGGGCGGCGATGAGCCGTTCATCGGCCATTGTTACCGCCATGACGGAAAGAGATTTGGGGGCGGAAATGGTCACGTCATTCAAGCAGCGCCGATTTGCCTTCATGCGCTGGGTGAGCTTGGCGTGGTTGTCGGGGCGCAAGCCTTTGCAGAGGGCAACAAAATCGTCCTGACGGGCTATCGAGCCGCTTTCGAGGCCGACAAGCTGACAGCCATGCCCAAACCAGCGCCCCGGCGTGTGCTGCTTGTCGGAGTAGTAGTCATCGCGGGAGAGGTGCTCGTTGAAATACCGGGCCGCGTTCCGGGGCGAGGTTTGCGTTTTGATCGTTACCATGCCGTTTTGTGCTTTGTCCCCCCGGCTGACTTCGTGCTTCGTGCTTGGCTGGCTGCCGCTGCTGGGCGGCGGCCAGAACGCCGCAACCTGGGCGGCGAGTGGTGCGGGTGGTCGGGCTGATCGCCGTCGCGTGACAGGTGCTCCTCGAAATAGCGAATGGCGGCTTTGGGTGAAGTAATGACTTTGATTGTGAGCATGGGACTTTTGAGGTTGTGCGGCAGGCCCGCCCGGTCTGCCTCTGGCAGACCGTGGCGCGGGTGATGCAAAACGCATGTGCATTCGTCCCATTGTAGGGCGCGGGGTGCGGATTTTTGCGGCGGGCAAGAATTAGTGCCGAAAAGGCGGTTGCATCGCCTGCGGTTTCGGGGCGGGCCGCTCACCGCGAGCTTGGCGAGCGGAGAGTGCAAGCCTGGGGATTGCGAGCGAGCGTACGCGAACGGGCCAATCTGTGAAAAAGGGGCCTTCGGAAAGTCAGAATCCTGAGCCGTTCTCCTATCGGCTGCGGGACTACAATAGGGAACTATGCAGCAACAGATGGAACGCTTTTTGAACTTGCAGATGGCCCCGGCCCGGCTGACGGCGGAACAAGCCGCTTGGTTCCTCGGTTTTCTGGCGCATGAAATCCCGATTCTGATTGCCAGAGGATTGCTTAAACCGCTGGGGCATCCGGCGCACAACGGGCAGAAGTATTTTCTGACTGTGACACTGGAAGAATTACGCCGTGATGAAAAATGGTTCGGGAAGGCCACTGACGCGGTTGGGGAGTACTGGCGATGCAAGAATGCCAGGAAGGGCCAGAATGGAGCGGGCAACGGCAATCACCGGCTTTCGCAAGAGAGCGCCGGTAGGCGCGAATTTGCGGAAGTCGGGAAAGGAGAATGAGCGTGAGTCCCGAATGGGGAGAACTGGATTTATCGCTTGCGGTCCTGGGCGTGGCGCAAGTCGCCACCGCGGAACTGTTGGCGGCGCAGCTCGGGCTGCGGACGTTTGAGCAGGTCAAAGAGAACTGCGCGGCAAGCGTGTACT
>JBEKIA010000146.1:0-10315 GCA_050011995.1 Verrucomicrobiota bacterium | reverse complement strand
TCAACCGCCCAGAGAGGAGGGATCGGTGATGTCGCCCTTGTTGAATTCCACGTAGGCCTCGGTCAGGTCGGCGGAATAGATCACCGCCGAGGCGCGGCCCAGATGCAAATGGATGTGCAGGTCAAAGGCCGGCGAAGCGCTGATTTTGCAAAGGACGCCAAAGGGAACGCCCGTCGGACGGCCGCGCCGAAGGGTATATGACACTTCCCGCCGCCCGGGCAGACTGTAACCGACATCAATCTTGTTCTCCACCAGCTCCGCCGCCGAATATCCCAGCGCGCACAGGATGCGGCCCCAGTTCGGGTCGCCCCCGCACCAACTGGTCTTCACCAGCGCGCTGTTGGCCACGGCGCGCGCCGCCGCGTCCGCCTCGCCCGGCGATTTGGCCCCCGCCACGCGAACGGTCACGAATCGCGACACCCCCTCGCCGTCAAGCACAATTTTCTTGGCCAGCGCCAGGGTCGCATGATCCAGCGCCGCCTGGAAAAGCCGGCGGTCCGCGGAGCGCGCGGCCAGCGGAGGGTTTGCGGCGCGGCCGTTGGCCAGGATCAGCACCGTGTCGTTGGTGCTCATGTCGCCGTCCACCGTGATGCGGTTGAAGCTTTTCGCCACGGCCTGGTTGAGCGCCTCTTGCAGGAATTGCGCTTCCACGGCCGCGTCGGTCGTCAGAAAACAAAGCATGGTCGCGTGCAAGGGCCGCAAGGGGGGCCGCGCCCCGGCCGGACTCATGCCCGGCTGGATCATGCCCGCCCCTTTGCAAATGCCGCCCAGCCGGGCTTTCCTGCCGCCCAGTTCAAACTCCAGCGCGATTTCCTTGGGCCGCGTGTCGCTGGTCATGATGGCTTCGGCCGCGTGCCGCGCCGGCTCCGGCCCTCCCGCCAGCAGGCGCGCGGCGTCCGCGATTCCCTGTTTGACCTGGGTCATTGGCAACGGCACCCCAATGCGCCCGGTGGAAGCGACCAAGACTTGGCGCGGGGAAATTCCCCCGCCGCGACAGGCCGCGGCCACCGCCCGGGCCATCGCCTGGGCGTCGCGCAGGCCCTGGCGTCCGGTGCAGGCGTTGGCGTTGCCGGAATTGGCCACGATGGCCCTGGCTGTCCCGCGCGCCACCCGTTCCACACAAAGCTTGACCGGCGCCGCGCAAATCCGGTTGGTGGTGAAGGTTCCCGCCACGGCGGCGGGCGCGTCGGAAACGATCAGCGCCAGGTCCCGTTTCCGGCCCTGGTTGGAGCCTTTGCCGGTGCCGAGCCGTTTGATGTCGCAGAACACACCGGCGGCGCGGAAGCCTTGCGGGACGGTGACGGAACCGCCGATGTCGTGGAAGGAAAGCAATTTCACCACTACCGCCTTTCCAGGCGCCGGCGCCGGGTTTCATCGAGTATCTTTTTTCGCATCCGCAAGTTGCGCGGCGTGGCTTCCACATATTCGTCCGCGCCGATGTACTCCAGCGCCCGTTCCAGGGACATTTTGAGCGGGGGGTCCAGTTGGATGCCTTTGCCATCGCCTGTGGAGCGCATGTTGGTCAGGCGTTTGGCCTTGCAAGGGTTGACCGGGATGTCGTTTTCCCGCGCGTTTTCGCCCACGATCATCCCCTTGTAGATTTTATCCCCCGGTTCCACCATCAAGCGCCCGCGTTCCTGCACCATGTTCAAGGCGTAGGCCATGGCTTCGCCGTCCTCCATGCTGACCAGCGATCCGTTCTTGCGCGCGATGACTTCCCCGCGGTGCGCCCCGTATTCGTGGAACAAATGGCTCATGACCCCGAGGCCGCGGGTCATGTTGACCAAATCGGTTTCAAACCCAATCAGGCCGCGCATCGGAATCAACGCCTCGATGGTGACCTCATTGCCGTGGTGGTCCATGTGGATGATTTCGGCCTTGCGGCCCGACAGGTTTTCCAGCACAGGACCCATCGTTTCCTTGGGAATTTCCAGGAACAGCTTCTCGATCGGTTCCAACACACGGCCGGCGGCGTCCTGGCGGTTGATAACCTCGGGCCGCGACACCAGCACTTCGTAGCCCTCCCGCCGCATCTGTTCGACCAGGATGGCGATTTGCATCTCCCCGCGCCCGGCCACATTGAAAATGTTGGGCAAGTCGGTCTGGGAAATGCGCAGGGCCACATTGGTGCGGATTTCCCGCGTCAGCCGCTCCCAAATATGCCGCGCGGTGACCAGCTTGCCATCCAACCCCGCCAGCGGGCCATCGTTGACCGCAAATTGCATCTGAATGGTCGGCGGATCAATGGGCACAAAGGGCAGCGGCTGGCGCGTGGCCACGTCGGTGATGGTTTCGCCGATGAACACATCTTCAAACCCGGTCACTCCCACCACATCCCCGGCGTGGACTTCGGGGATCTCAATGCGCTTTAATCCTTCAAAATGAAACAGCGCCGTTATTTTCCCCTCCGTTTTCCGGCCGTCCCCGTGCAGGCAGACGGCCGCATCGCCCACTTTGGCCTTGCCGCTGTAAATCTTCCCAAAGGCGATTCGGCCCAGATAATCGGAGTAATCCAGGTTGGCCACCAGCATCTTGAATTCCGTCCCGGCATGGGCGCGCGGCGGGGGGATGTGCTGGATGATGGCGCCAAAAAGCGGCTCCATGTTCGTGCTTTCGTCCGACAGGTTGATCTTGGCGTAACCGTCCTTGGCGCTGGCATAAACCACCGGAAAATCCAACTGCTCGTCCGTGGCATGGAGGGACACAAACAGATCAAACACCCAATCCAGCACTTTGTGGGGCGTGGCGTTTTCCCGGTCAATCTTATTGATCACCACGATGGGTTTGGCCCCGGCTTCCAGCGCCTTGCGCAACACGAAACGGGTTTGCGCCTGCGGACCGTCGGTCGCGTCCACCACCAGCAGAACCCCGTCAATCATGTTCATGATCCGCTCCACTTCACCCCCGAAATCCGCGTGCCCCGGCGTATCCACGATGTTGATGTCGTAATCCTTGTACTTGAACGCGGCGTTCTTGGCGCGGATGGTGATCCCCTTCTCGCGTTCCAAGTCCATCGAATCCATGATGCGCACTTCCTGCGAGATGGCCTGGTTGGCGCGAAAGGTGCCGGACTGTTTGAGCAGACAATCCACCAGCGTCGTCTTTCCGTGGTCAACGTGGGCGATAATGGCGATGTTGCGAATATGGTTCATTGAACAAAAAAAGGCATCCTTGCGGATGCCTTTATGAAAATCAGCGCAGCCTCAGCTCAGGGGAAACAAAAGCGCACAGCAAGACCCTGGTAGGAGGTTGAGGTTCCCGAGTTGAAATTGCCGACGTCCGGGGCATTTTTCAGCCAGTTCACCAGGAAAGAGCCGGAGGACACCTGCTGGCCGCTGCCATCCCCCAGCAAGATATTGCCCGCTCCCGCCACATTGCCGGCGGAATGCAATTTTGCAGACCAGGCGGCTGTTCCGGTGCCGCCAACTGAGGTAGCATTGAAAGCAATCGAACCGTTGGCAGACCCGCTGTTTGCAGCCAGTATGACATCATCTCCAGTAGCTGCGCCTGCAGAAGTTCCAGAGAAACCGTAAGTTGAACTCTGCGGCTGCCCACCCAGATGGCGGTCGCCGCCTGCGATGGATTGCGGATACACGTCGTTGGCTCCAACGCCCACCCAATAAGAAACATTAGCTCCACTATATTGATTGGTGAACGCCTGCGCCGCCGTGCGGTCGTCCGACGGGCAGATAACCAGTTTCGGGGACTGGCCCAGTTCGTTCTGCATAATATAGTAATTGTAGGCAGCGCCAGACGAATTCATGCTTTGGGTGGCCTGCGGACCCTGGACCGTCCCGAGGCCCGTGACCGTCGCGTTGTAATCCTTCCAGCCATTCAGGGCTGCGGTCTGCTGGGCCGGAACCAGATCCCCGTTATCGCCCGCCCACAGGCGGTAGGCGGTGCCGATTTCCTTTTCGTTGTTGACGCAGGAAATTCGCTGGGCCTTTTGCTTGGCTTTCGCCAGCGCCGGCAAGAGCATGCTGGCCAGAATGGCGATAATCGCGATGACGACGAGCAGTTCAATCAGGGTGAACGCTCCCATTTTGATTTTCCGAATTTGTTTCATAATCATTGTTTGTTGTTTGTCCTAAAGAGCCTGCACTGTAATGTTTTTTCCGCAGTGTCAACTCGATTTGATTCCGATTTCAGCACAGATGATGCCATCGGCGCGTTCCCTCAATAAATCGCGGTTTTATGGCCGTTTCCGGCAATTTTTGCCCGGTATTTTCCTGAAAACCGGCCCGTGCGCGAAAATTCCACGCACAATGCGTGAGAAATACTCGCCGCCGGCATCAAATTTCCCCGCATAAATTGAACTTGGACCGCATTCACCATCGGCTGTTCATCTCCCGGATGGCCGCCTGGAACGGTATAATCCCCTGGCCGAAGGCCGCCGCCATCGGGATAATTCGGATGTTGCGCGCGTTGCGTTTGAACTTCCTCAAATTCCCCGCCGCCGCCGGTTCATCCATTTTGTTGGCCGCCAATAACCGCGGCTTTTCCAGCAATGCCGGATCATACAACTTCAACTCCGCCATCAATTGCTTGTAATCGTCGCCAGGATTTCGCCCGTCCGTCCCGGCCATGTCCACCACTACCACCAACACCCTGCAGCGTTGAATGTGCCGGAGGAATTTGTGCCCCAAGCCGGCGTTCCGGTGCGACCCTTTGATCAGCCCCGGCACATCGCAAACGGTGATTCGGTGAAGGTCCTCGTATTCCAGAATCCCGACCTGCGGGTGCAGCGTCGTGAACGGATAAGGCGCCACCTTGGGGCGCGCCTGGGAAATCGCGGTCAGCAGGGTTGATTTTCCCGCGTTGGGAAAACCCACTAGGCCGGCCTCCGCCATGATGCGCAGCTCCAAAAGAAACTCCCCTTCCATCCCCGGCTCGCCCGGCTGGGCAAAGCGAGGCGTCTGATGCCGCGCTGTGGCGAAATTCCGGTTTCCCAGGCCGCCGCGCCCGCCTTTGCACAAGACAAATTGCTGGCCCGGCTTGGTCAGGTCGGCCGCCAATTCTCCTCTTTCGGTGGGAACGGCTCGCCTCGCCGGTTCAGCCGGACTGATCTCCAAGGCCCGCTCCGGCCCAGCCAGACGCATCATCGGGAGGCTCCTGAAACTGGCCGGCAATGTCGCGACAACATCCTCAGAATCAGCCAGTTCGGGCGCCGGCTCAACGGGTTCCAACCTCCAAACCAGCGTTCCGCAGGGAACCTTGACAATTAAATCCTTGCCCGCGCGCCCGTCCATCCCCTTGCCCAAACCCGGCTTCCCGTCGGGGGCGATGAGCCGGGAATTATAGAATTGGGCCACCAGGTTGTTCAGGTCGTGATCGGCCTGGAGGATGACATCGCCGCCGCGCCCGCCGTTGCCGCCGCTGGGGCCGCCTTTGGGGCGAAAAGTCTCCCTGAGAAAGGCCACGCAGCCTTTGCCGCCATGCCCTGCCCGCGCGTGAACTGTGATTTCATCAACGAACATGTGTGCGTTTCCCCAACAAAAAAGGCGAGGCTGATTCACCTCGCCGTGAAAAATGACCGGAAGGAGCCTAGTTGCCCGCCGCCACGGCTTCCGCCTTCGCCACCGCTTCCGCCTCCGCCTCCGCCTTGTCCGGCTGCACATTGACCCGGTGGCTGTCCTGGTCGAACAGCACTTTGCCATCCGTGAGCGCGAACAGCGTCCAATCCCTTCCCGTGCCGACATTCCTGCCCGCGATGAACTTGGAGCCGCGCTGGCGGACCAAAATACTGCCGGCCGTCACCGCTTGCCCGCCAAATTCCTTGACGCCCAGGCGTTTGCTCACGCTGTCGCGGCCATTGCGAACACTTCCTTGACCTTTCTTGTGTGCCATAAATCTATCCTTTGATCTCTTTTATTTTTACAACCGTCAGTTCTTGCCGGTGGCCCACCTTGCGGTGATACCCTTCGCGGCGTCTCATCTTGAAAGCCACCTTCTTCTCGCCGCGAATATGGTCCACCACATCCGCCAGCACCGTCGCCTGGGCGACATGCGGCGCGCCGACCTTCACCGAGCCGCCGTCGTTGACGAGCAGCACATGGTCGAACGTGTAAGTCTGACCCTTCTCCGTTGCCAGCCGTTCAATTTCCAGCGTATCGCCGGCGGCGACACGATACTGCTTGCTGCCTGTCTCAATTATAGCGTACATAAATTATATCACTTCTGCAAAAGGGAGTCAATTCAACCAAAACTGCCTGGCGAAGTCAACCCCCTATTTGCAGATTTCAAATGTCCAAATGTCCGCTTGTTTCGCGCCTGGAAAAATGGCATCCTCGATGCCATCAACGAAGTCACCGTCATTCTCCAGGCCCTGGCGCGCGGTGAGCCTGCGGCGGCGGAGGCATTGCTGGCGCAGGTTTACCAGGAATTGCGCCGATTGGCCGCCCACAAAATGGCTGGGCAGGCCCCGGGCCACACCCTGCAGCCGACGGCCCTGGTCCACGAAGCCTGGTTGCGGCTGGCCGGAAACGGCCCTCCCCAGTTTGCCGGGCGCGCTCATTTCTTCGCCGCCGCCGCCGAAGCCATGCGCCATATCCTCATTGATTCCGCCCGGCGAAAACAGGCTTTGCGGCATGGGGGCGGGCAGGCGCGGGTCAATTCGGATGAGGTGGAGATTGCCTGCCTGGCGGAGGACGACGAGATTTTGGCCGTGCATGAGCTGCTCGATAAGCTGGCCGCGCAGGACCCGCAACGAGCGGAACTGACCAAATTGCGTTACTTTGTCGGCATGACGTTTGAAGAAGCGGCGGAAGTCCTGGGCATCTCGGTGGCCACGGCCAAACGTCACTGGGCTTACGCCCGCGCCTGGCTTTACCAGGAGATCCAGGCCAACCGCCGCAAGTAGCCGGCGGTTGCGGTGTCGAGGCGGTGCGCCGATTTCGAGGCAAAGCCTCGGCGCTGCAATAATTTGTGTGGGTGATACTTTTTCCGCCCGAATTCCGTTTGTACTGATGAAAGCGACCGAAGCATGAGCCAAACCCACAAATCGGCCGGAGCGATTTTCGATGAGGCCCTGGAGTTGCCCGCGGAGCAGCGCAGGGACTACATGGAGGAGGCCTGCGCGGGCGACACGGTATTGCGCCAGCGCGTGGCGGCGTTGCTACAGGCTCACGAAGCGGCCGGAAAGTTCATGAACGGCCCGGCGCTGGGGACAACCAAGCCGGGAACCATGGCGGTCAGGCCCGCAGAACAGCCCGGGGCCAGGATTGGCCGCTACAAGCTGCTCCAGCAAATCGGCGAGGGCGGCTGCGGCATTGTCTTTATGGCCGAGCAGCAGGAACCCGTGCGGCGTCAGGTGGCTCTCAAGGTGATCAAACTGGGCATGGACACCAAGAGTGTCATTGCGCGCTTCGAGGCGGAGCGCCAGGCGCTGGCCATGATGGACCATCCCAACATCGCCAAGGTGCTCGATGCCGGCGCCACCGCCGAAGGCCGGCCCTATTTCGTGATGGAACTGGTGCGGGGCATCAAAATCACCGACTATGCGGACAAGAAGCATCTTTCCACGCGGGAACGTCTCGACCTTTTTGTCCAAGTTTGCCAGGCCATCCAGCACGCCCACCAGAAAGGCATCATTCATCGGGACATCAAACCCTCCAACATTCTGGTCACGCAGAACGACGGGGTGGCCGTGCCCAAGGTGATTGATTTCGGCATCGCCAAGGCGACGCAGCAACCGCTGACCGACAAGACGCTGTTCACGGCCTTTGAACAATTCATCGGCACACCGGCCTACATGAGTCCGGAGCAGGCGGAAATGAACGCCTCGGGCCTGGATATGCGCAGCGACATTTACTCGCTGGGCATCCTGCTTTATGAACTGTTGACCGGCACGACGCCCTTTGACGCCAAGTCGCTCATGGAAGGAGGCCTGGAGGAAATCCGGCGCATCATCCGGGAAGAGGAGCCGGCGCGGCCCTCCACGCGCTTGAGCACGATGACCGCGACCGACCTGAGCGCGGCGGCCAAACGGCGGCAGACGCAGGCCTTGAAGTTAAGCAGCGCCGTCCGCGGAGAATTGGACTGGATTGTGATGAAGTGCCTGGAGAAGGACCGCACCCGCCGCTACGAATCGGCCAGCAGCCTGGCTTCCGACGTGCAAAGGCATTTGCGCAACGAGTTGGTGCTGGCCCGCCCGGCCAGCCCGCTTTACCGGTTGCGGAAACTGTTGCGCCGGAACAAGATGATTGTGACCGTCGTTTGCGCGGTCCTGGCCGGGCTGCTGATGGGTTTGCTCCTGGCCGGCTGGCTGGTCTTCCGCGCCTCCCACCTCAAAATTGAGCCAAAAGACCCGACGATTAACCTCAACGGCAATTGAACTGCCTCAAACGCTATGACTACCACCCAAACTCCAACCACCACCACTACCGATCCGTCGTCGAAACCCGGCTCGCCTGGCCGCTGGCGCTACCTCCTGACTGGCCTGGTCGTTTTTGCCGCGACCATCGCGCTGTTCTACGTCGAGGAAAATTGGCGGGGCCGCCGGGCCTGGGAAAATTGCAAGCGCGAACTGGAAGCCAAAGGAGCCCATCTGGATTGGTCCTACTATATTCCGCCCCCGGTGCCTGATGATCAAAACGTCTTTGGCGTGCCGGAGATGCAACAATGGTTTGAAGGAAGGATGCCGACGGAATTGGCAAAGTGGCTGAGTGGATCCCCTCTTACGGGCACCAATTCCGCGAGCCTGGTCTTGGCCAACTTGACGATTGGTCTGCCGGGGGCAATCCCTCCCAGCGGTTCCGTCGTGTTGAGCTGGGCGGACACGGCCAACACGCCGGCGGAGGCAAGCCGTTTGATCCAGCAGGCGCTTGGCCCGGTGGCGACGGACCCGCTGGACCCCACCCAGTCTTGCTCCTTCATGGCAAGGAAGCCGGAGGAACTCAGGCCCATCCAAATCTTTTTGCAATGCCAGACGGCGCCGACGGAGCAGGATTTGAACCAATTGCTGCTCCATTTTTCCAGCCATCCGAAGCCAATAGTGAAGCTGGAACCCAGCGGCGGCAATTCTTACCAGGTGACCATGCTCGCGCCGACCAGCGCCGCCGATTATGTGGCCAGGTTTGACAAGAATGCACCCGATCTGGCCGTGGTTCGCCAGGCGTTGCAGCGGCCCTACGCGCGATTGGCCGGGGACTATCGTATTTTCGACAAAATTCCCATTCGAGCTATCGTCAGCATCCGCACCGTCTCGCAAAGGCTGGCGGCACTGGCCGAATGTTACCTGTTGCTCGGCCAGCCGGAGAAAGCTTTGGATGCCTTGACTTTTATGCATCAACTCTGCCGCGCACTGGAAGCCCATCCGACGGGCCGGCCCTCGAGCCTGGTGGCGGCGATGATCAATGTCGCGGTGACCGGACTGTACGCCAGCACCATTGAGGACGGAATGCGCCTACACGCATGGAAGGAGCCGCAACTGGCCGCGCTCCAGGAACAACTGGAGGCAATCAACTTGCGTCCCGATGTGAGGAACGCCATGTCCTTTGAACAAGCATTCAGTTGCCTCTACGCAGAGACGACCCCGCTGGCAGAATTGGTGAGGCTCTATAATAGTTCCGGCAAGCCTGCCCAACGCCCGGGATTTTCCTTTTGGAGTTTGATCCCGCGAGGCTGGGTTTATCAGAACATGGTGGTGAGCGCCAACCTGCACCAGATGATCAATGAAGAAATGTTTCCTGCCGGTCCGCTGGTGGTGCCGCATGAAATTGAGTCTGCGGGGGCAACTGTTGATCGGGAGGTTTCGGCTTCGTTGCTCTGGTCACCCTTTAAACTCCTTGCCGAAATGAGCACACCCGGGGGCTGTGTCCGGGCCGCCAGAACCACCGCGTACAATCAAACGATGGTCAACCAGGCGCAGATTGTTTGCGCGCTCGAGCGCTATCACCTCGCGCGCGGCGAATACCCCGCCACTCTGGAGAACCTCGTGCCGGAATACATTCAACGCATTCCCCCCGACCTCATCGGCGGCCAGCCGCCCCATTACCGTCGCACCGAAGACGGGAAGTTTCTTCTCTACTCCATCGGCTGGACCGAAAAAGACCACGGCGGCCAAAGCGGTTCCAACGTGATGAAGGACGGTGATTGGGTCTGGGGAGAATTCTGGTGAGAATACTAGCCATGCCACGGCGCTTCACTTCGCCGGCGCGGCGGCGGCGGGTTGTTGCAGCAATGGGTCCCGGAACGGGGCGCCCGCCTGGTACAGCGCCAAATCCGCCCGCAGCTTGCCGGCCATGGCGGAATTGCTCCCGGCCCATTGCAAGGCGCGCCTCACCGTGGCAACGGCCTCGGTGAACTTGCCGGCTTC
>JBEKIA010000145.1:0-12521 GCA_050011995.1 Verrucomicrobiota bacterium | reverse complement strand
AAACTCCTCGCCGGACGAGGACCCCCCGGAAGTTGCCGAGAAACTATGCAGGGTCGCAAAACCCGTGCCATCGGTGTTGACGGCGAACACCGTGCCATAGCCGGAAGTGCCGCCTTCCCAGGTGGTCCCATACAGGGTGTTGCCCGATAAAATCAATCCGGCATACGGATAACCTCCGTCGCTGCGGTAAGTAAAACTGTGCAGGTTCGTAAAACCGGCGCCGTTGGTGTTGACGGCGAACACCGTGCCATAGCCCGATGTGCCGCCCTCCCAGGTGGTCCCATACAGGGTGTTGCCCGATAAAATCACTCCGCCAAACGGATACCCTCCGCCGGTGCTGGTAAAACTGTGCAGGTTGGTAAAACCCGCGCCATGGGCGCCGACGGCGTACACCGTGCCATAGCCCGAAGTGCCCCCCTCGTAGGCAGTCCCATACAAGGTGTTGCCCGAGGAAACCACGCCGGATTCCGGATAACCTCCGTCGGTGTGGTAAACAAAACTATGCAGGTTCGTAAAACTCGCGCCGTTGGTGCTGAGGGCGAACACCGTGCCATAGCCCGAACTGCCGCCTTCCAAAGTGGTCCCATACAGGGTGTTGCCCGATAAAATCACTCCGGCTTCCGGATACGCCCCATCGCTGTTGGTGTCATTCACGGAAGACAGCGCCCCGAAACTATGCAGGGTCGCGAAGCTTTGCCCCGCCACCCGGCCCGCCGGGATCAGGACCAGGCCGGCGATCAGCGCGCTCAGGATGGAGAAACTCCTCGTCAATGTTTTCATACGCCGAATCTTACCGGTTGCCGGGGCGCAACGCAAGCCCGCAGTGGAGAATAAATATTTTCACTTTTCCCGTTGACATTCCCGCCATTCTGTCCTACTGTCATAGGACAGTAATGTTTTTATGCTGATTCAGATTGATTTTAAATCCGGCAAACCCGCCTACCTGCAACTGGTGGACCAGATCCGCTATGCGGCGGCCTCGGGGGCGGTCCGGCCCGGCGAGGCGCTGCCCTCCATCCGCCCTCTGGCGGAGGAGCTGCGGCTCAACCGCAACACCGTCGCCAAGGCCTACACGGAACTGGAGAGCCAGGGGGTGATCGAAACCATCGCGGGCAAGGGCTCCTTTCTCAAGGAGAATCATTCCCCCTTCACCAAACAAGTCCGCCACAAGCTGTTGATCCAGGAAATTGACGGCGCCGTTGTCGCCTCCCGCCAACTGCAGGTGGACGCGGAGACTTTCCTGGCCCTCGTCCGCGAGCGCCTCGCTTTTTTTGCGGACAAACAAGCCAATGCAAAATGAAACAACAACAATCCGTGACGCCTCAGCCTTGGATGGCAGGGCGCGCACTCCGTGCGCGCCGCGGCGGGCAGAGGACTGCCCGCCCTACCCTCCTTGCCCACGCACAACTGACCGCTCAAAAACCTCAAACCATCGCCCTGTACTCCTCCACTGTCGAAATCAAGGACTTTAACCGCAATCCGCAATTCGCATGAACCTCTTCTTTGACAGGATGAACAGGATGAACAGGATTTTGGCACGGAAATCCGGGGCAGGGGGCATCCTGTCAATCCTGTCCAAGACCTCCTGTCATTCCCCGCAATCCGCAATCCGCAATCCGCAATTATGAACTCCACCATTATTGAACTCACGAACCTCACCCGCCGCTACGGCAAACTGGACGCCGTCAACGGCCTGAGCCTGGCCGTCCGCCCCGGCCGCTGCTACGGCTTCTTCGGCCGCAACGGCGCGGGCAAGACCACCACCATCAAATGCTTGCTCAACCTCCTCAAGCCCACGGCGGGGACCGTGCGCGTCTTTGGCCTGGACCCGCAACGGGACGAAGTGCCCGTCAAGTCCCGCCTGTGCTACGTGCCCGACGCCGTGGCTTTTTATCCCTGGATGACCGTGCGCGAGACGCTCCATTACCTGGCGTCCTTCCGGCCCCGGTGGAACCGCCAGGTCGAATCGAGCCTGCTGCAACGGTTCGATTTGGACCCGGCCAAAAGAACCTCCGACTTGTCCAAAGGCCAGAAAACGCAACTGGCCTTGATCGGCGCCATTGCGCCCGAGCCGGAATTGCTGGTGCTGGACGAGCCGACTTCCGGGCTGGACCCCATCGTCCGCCGCGAATTCATCCAGACGGTCATCGGCGCCTACCAGTCGGGCGACCCGGAGAACCGCACGGTGTTTGTCTCCACCCACCTCATCGCGGAGTTCGAGGGATTGATTGACCAATTCACCATCATTGAGCAGGGGCGCGGGATCTTGACGATGGAGGCCGACAGCGCGCGCGAGCGTTTCCAAAAAATCCGCGCCCGCTTCGCCGGGCCGCTGCCGCTCTCCGTGCTGTTGCCGGGCGCGCTGGACGTGCGGCGCGACGGGCGTCAAATAGAATTGCTTTGCAACGGGGCGGCCGGGCCGCTGCTGGAAATCCTGCGCGCCCATCATCCGGAGGACGTGCGTTGCGAGGCGTTGTCGCTGGAGGAAATTTTTGTCGCCTCCAAAACCCTCAGCCCGGCGATGCCATGAGCGCCCTGGTTCGCAAAGAGTTTCGATTGCTGCTGCCGGCCTGGATCGCGGCGCTGGTGGCGGCCACGGCGCCGCTTTGGTTCAGGCTGAATTTGTTGTGGGCGCCCTGTTTCGGCCTGATGGCCATGTTTTTAGGTCTGGCGCCATTTGGACAGGAACTGAGCTGCGGGACGTTCGGCCTTCTGTTGAGCCAGCCGGAAAAACGCGCGCGTATTTGGAGGATCAAGACCGGACTTCTCGCCCTGGCGTTGCTGTCAGCCTGGGCCTTGTTCGCTTTGTGCTGCTCGATTGGCTGGCGGCATCTGGAACCATGGCAATTGAACGAATTGGGTTCTTTTCCGGAGATGGCGGGAGTGAGCGGATTGCTGGCGCTCCTGGTTTTTTCCGGGGGCCTCTGGACGACTTTGTTGTTGCGGGACGTGACGACGGCCTTCTTCATCACGGTGCTGTTTCCCCTGGGAATCTTCAGCGGGACGATTCTCTGCATGGCCTGTGTGAGCGGTTGGGACGAGGTGGACTGCATGATCACCTGTTGGCCGCTGGCAATCTATGCGGTGGCGGGTTTCTTTGTGGCGCGGCAACTTTTCCTGGGCGCGGAGGATGTAGCGTGGACCGGAACACAGATTTTCCCGGCGATGGGGCGCGGGCGGACGTTCCGCTGGCTGGCTTTCGGATTCCAGCAAAAACGCGGCCCGTGGTCCGCGCTGGTTTGCAAGGAACTGCAATTGCAGGAAATCACGATCATTCTGGTTCCGTTGCTCATGCTCTTGCATCTGGCGCTTCTGGCGGTGCGCCATTTTGGTCCGCAGTGGATGGGGGAGGAGACCCTCCGCGATACCGCCGTGGTGGTCTGGATGATGGCTTCGTGGGTGATTGGATGCGTGGCGGTGGCGGAGGAGCGCCGCTACAACACTCTGGAAAGCCTGCTCTGCCTGCCGGTGCGCCAGCGCCATCAATTTGCGGTGAAACTCGCGGTCGTGATGACCCTGGGGATGGTGGTGGGTGGGGTCTTGCCGTGGGTATTGGAACACCTCGGCGGCTCCAACATTACCTGGACTGGACTTGAGCCGTTGATAAAGCTTGTGTTGGCTGCCGCCGTCGTCACCGCGATTGCCTTCTTCGCCTCCACCATGAGCCGCGGCATGTTGCAAGCCTTCGCGGTGGCCCTGTTGTTTTCGTTTCTATTGTATATGACGTCCGTGTTCTTGATGCAGGGAATCGGATCCAGCTACGGCTGGAATGATGTGCAAAGCCCCGCCGCCGCGCTTTTTGGTCTTCTCATTTGGCCGGCCATGATCGCCGCATGTATATGGCTGGGATACAGGAATTACAAAAGTTTGCAAACCGGCTGGCGGCTCTGGGCGGTGAATTTCGCCTGGCTCGAAGCCGTTTTCGCCGCCGTGTTGTTCGTGTCCTGCGCGGGTAGCGCACTCCTGAGAATATATGCCCGCTGAAAAGCTTATCCCCAAACACCCGACAGACCCGAACAGTGGCCTAATTACATAAATGCAAACTGGTTCCTCGACATCCTCCGTGGATTCCCGATCAAGACGCCAAGGATTGGGGAGCGCGACCGTCCGGGTCGCCGTGGGGCGCGTCTCGCGCCCCACCTCTTCGCGGATGTTTTCCCCTGCATGGCGCTTGGCCGTGGCCGCGTTCAAAAAGAAGGCGGGCCGGAATGTGTTTGGCGGGACGCCAAACACGGCGCGCGAGACGCGCGCGCTCCCCGAAATCGCGGTTGTAGCGGCGGTCTATGACCGCCGCACTTTAAGGGTTTCGATCAGCGGCGGTCACAGACCGCCGCTACAGGAATCCTGCGGACACCCCACCTTCAACACACAATGAACACACTACTTCGCAAAGAATTTCGATTGCTGCTGCCGGCCTGGATCGCGGCGCTGGCAGCGGCCACCCTGCCGCTTTGGTTTCAGTGGCGCAATTGGGTCGGCCCGTTGGCGATGTCCTCTTTTTGTCTGGCCGCCATGTTCCTGGGTCTGGCGCCATTTGGACAGGAAATGAGTTGTGGCACTTTCGCCTTGCTGCTGGTCCAGCCTGAAAAACGGCAACGCTTGTGGAGGGTCAAGGCCGGGCTTCTGGCCGCGGCTCTGCTGTCGGCCTGGGCGCTGTCGGCTTTGTGCTGGTGGATTTGTGAACAGAAATCTCCGCTGCACTTGTTCTTCAACCCCGATTTGAGGACAATTCTCGAAATCAGCGGGACGGCGACGCTGGCGGCGTTTTCCGGCGGGCTGTGGACGACTCTATTATTGCGCGACGCCACCGCCGCATTCTTCGCCACCCTGATGGCGCCGACAGCTCTAATCGTGGCGGCGCAACTCGCTTTGATCCATTGGACTGACAACAATGCCCTGATGGTCACAGCCGTTGTTGGGGGGGTCATGGCCGCCTATTCGGTGGCGGGTTATCTGGTGGCGCGACGCCTCTTCCTGGGCGCGGAAGATGTGCCTTTGGCTTGGATCGGCCGGCAAGTGGCGCTGCCGAGGGCGCGACTATTGCCCTCGCTCTGGACGGGCTTCGGATTCCAGGAAAAACGCGGCCCGTGGTGCGCGCTGATCATCAAGGAACTGCAATTGCAGGAAGTGACGATGGTCATTGTTCCCTTGATCGCGCTCTTGCATCTGGCGGCCCTGGCGGCGCGCCATTTTGCCCCGGCGTGGGCGGCGCGGATGCAGGTCTTCGATTTCGCGGGTTTTCTCTGGCTGGTGGCGCCCTACGTGGTGGGATGCGTGGCGGTGGCCGAGGAGCGCCGCTACAACACCCTGGAAAACCTTCTCTGCCAGCCGGTGCGCAAGCGCGATCAATTCCTGGTGAAATTCGCGGTGGTGATGGCGCTGGGGACGCTGCTGGGCGGTGTCTTTCCCTGGGTGCTGGAAAAGATGGGCGGCGGCAACCATGTATGGATCGTGCCCGAAGGCATGATAAAATGGTTCCTGTCAGGCGCGGCCGCTGTCGCCGCGATTGCCTTCTTCGCCTCCACCATGAGCCGCAACCTGCTGCAAGCGTTCACTGTGGCCTTTGTGACTCTATACGGCTCCGCAGCAGCCTTTGAGTTTTTGACAGGGGGGATCGGGATGGAGCGATCCGGCGCATACCAGGTTTTTTTGCATGGCAGCGCGCTGGTTCCGGCTCTTGCCTGGCCGGCGCTTCTCCTTGCCTATTTCTGGCTGGCGTTCAGGAATTCCAAGTGTTTGCAAACCGGCTGGCGGCTCTGGGCGGGAAATTTCGCCCGGTTCGCCGCCGTTTTCGCCGCTATCTGGTTGGTGGCCGGGGCAATTTTCGACCGTTCCTGGGAGTGCCTCATGCCGCTGGAACCGCCGCATGGCCCGGCCCGGTTGAGCGGCCCGGGACGGGCCATGATGGCTGATTCGTTGGGGCATCAGATTTGTGTCTTGCTGCCCGACGGCCGGCTTTGGGCCGGGAAACTGGATGCGAGCGGGGAATACATTTCGGGCCGTTTTGCCGGCGGGTCAAACTGGGTGGATCTGGCTGGCGCCTACGCCTCCAGGGCCGCGGTCGCCCTCAAATCGGACGGAACGCTCTGGAGGCTTTCTGGGGTGGACGCCCCGCAGCAAATGGGACCTGATTCGGACTGGAAAAAGGTCGTCGCGGGATCCAGTTTGTTCCTGGCTCTCAAACAGGATGGCACGATCTGGGGTTGGGGCACCGATGAATGTGGAATCCTCTCCAGCCGTCCTGATGAGCACGGGCGCGGCCTTGCATTTCCCGATCGCTTTCAGGTTTGGCAGGAATCGGATTGGGTGGATGTCTTTGTTCTTTCCTCCGGGCAACAGGCCGTGGCCGTCAAGCGCGACGGGAGCGTCTGGAAATGGGGCTACGACGGAATGGGCATGAACGGACGGATCTACACCTACCCCTATTTCCACCAATTAGTCCGCCTGAACATGGCGGGGACCAATTGGTCCTCCCTGGCCGGTTGGAATGGCGCCATACTGGGCGTCCGCGCCGATGGCACCTTGTGGGCCGGCGATTTCAGTGGTTTTTGGCCGAGTTACTACGGGGAATTTAGTCTCTTTGGTTCTCCCATTCCCACTAGCGCCAAGGCGCCGCTCGCGCGCATTGGGGACAAATCAGACTGGGTGGGGGTGTGTTTTAGCGGCGCTCAATTCCTGGCTCTCGAGGCCGATGGCACGTTTTGGGCCATTGACCGCTTTTCGCATGAAACCAAGCGCCCCAGCAGATACCACGACTGGCTGGCCCTCACGGCGATTGGCGGCACTGATTGGGCCGTGGCCAAGGACGGCACGATCACTTGCTGGGCGGACTTTTCCAGGCGGTTCATTATGCCACCGTGGGACCAACAGAGGCAACCGTGGTTCTTTCTCCGACCCAGCCGCCGGCCCCTGGCCAGCCTCAACATTCTGGACGCAAAGTAAAAAGACCCGCGCTTTGGGCCGGGATTTTTATTCTTTGGGTATCTTCTCTTAATCTTGATCTTAATCTTAATCTCTCTGGACATCCCGCCGACGCGGCGTTTCAATGCGGAACCTATGGCGCGCGAAAGTTTTTCCGATCAATCCAAACGCACCCTGGACATCCTGGGCCGGCTCAAGACCGCCTATCCCGACGCCCATTGCGAACTCCATTACTCCAACCCGCTCCAGTTGCTCGTCGCCACCATCCTCTCCGCCCAATGCACCGACAAACGGGTCAACTTGGTCACCCAAACCCTCTTCAAAAAGTATCCAACGGCGCGGGATTTTGCGCAAGCGCCGGCGGGCGCGCTGGAGGCGGACATCAAAAGCGCCGGGTTCTACCGCAACAAAGCCAAAAACATCCGGGCGGCGTGCCGCGCCCTGGTGGAAAAACACGGCGGCGAAGTTCCCCGCGCCATGCAGCCCCTGGTGGAACTGGACGGCGTGGGCCGCAAAACGGCCAATGTCGTCCTGGGCAACGCCTTCGGGCTGGCCGAGGGCATCGTGGTGGACACGCATGTGGCGCGCCTGGCCCGCCGGCTGGGGCTGACCGCCAACACCGCGCCGGAAAAAATCGAGGCCGATTTGCAGAAGCTCGTTCCGCGCGCGGATTGGACCCTGGTCAGTCATCTGCTCATCTGGCATGGACGCCGGCGCTGCGGCGCGCGCCGTCCGGATTGCGCGGGTTGCGAAATCAAGGCCCTTTGTCCAACAGGACGGAAGGCGGGTCTTTGACGCATGGAAACCTGGTATTGCATCCAGTCCGGCCCCGGGGCGCCCGCTTACAACATGGCGCTGGACGAGGCCTTGCTGGAATCAGCCCCGCAACTGGCGCGGCCGGCGCTGCGCTTCTACAGTTGGACGGAACCGGCGGCCACGTTTGGTTACTCGCAAAAATACAGCCAGGCCGCCGCGCTCACACCCCTCCGCCCGCTGGTGCGGCGCCCGACGGGCGGCGGCCTGGCGCCGCACGACGCGGACTGGACTTACAGCCTGGTTTTTCCGGCGCAACACCCCTGGCGCCGGCTCAAGGCGGCGGAGAGTTACCGGCGGCTGCACCAATGGATTGGCGACGCCTTCGCCCGGCTCAACGTGCCGGCCTCCCTGGCCGCTTCAAGTCAAAAAGAAATTCCAGGACAATGTTTTGCCGGCGCGGAGAAGTCCGATCTGCTCTGGCGGGGACGGAAGATCGCCGGGGCGGCGCAGCGGCGGACGCGGACCGGTTTGCTCATCCAGGGTTCGGTGCAGCCGCCGCCACCGGCCCTGGACCGCGGCGCGTGGGAATCGGCCCTCTGCCAGGCGATGGAGGTGGAGTGGAGGCCGTTGCCGCCCGGCTTGCTGCCGGAGGCTTTGGCCCGCCGGCTCCAGGAGGAGAAATACGCCCAAGCCGGTTTCAACCAAAAACGATGAGCCGCCGCGGGCACATTTCACTTTTTTGGGTTCCCCTCTTAATCTTAATCCTAGCCAAAGACATTTGAAATTTTCGGTAGGGCGGCGCTGCCGCGCCGCCCAAAACCTGAGAGACATTTTTACGAGATTTTCAAAGTCAGAATCTAATCCTGTCCCGCCCTCTGGGAACAAGATTAAGATTAGGATTAAGATTAGGAAGACGCCACCCAAAAAGTGAAACGGACCCAGCCGCCGTCCCGGGGCAGACTTGACATTGTGCGCGGGAGTCGGATGTTGTTTTGTGAAAGCCAGGGTGCAAACCCCGAACCGATGGATTGGACTGACGGTTCGAACCGAAAGAAACAAGCATGAGCCTCAAAGATGTCTATCGCGAGAAGATGGAAGCCAAACTGGCCGAGCAACAAGCGCGCTTGGATTTGCTGAAAGCCCGGGCCAAAATGGCCGTGGCCGACGGCAAAATCATGGCCTACGAGGAACTGGCCGACGCGGAGCAAAAGATGGCCGCCGCCCAAGTCAAGTTGAAGGAACTGGCCCAGGCCAGCCAGGGGGCTTTTCAAGAAATGAAAGCCGGCATGGAAAACGCCTGGGTCGCCCTCAAATCCGCCAGCCAAAAGGCCGCCGAGAAATACAAGGCCCCCCCCTCACCGTAGTGGCTGGACTGTTTCCAGGCCGGTGATCAGCCAATCGCCGCCGATTTTTTTGAAGGTGAACCGGAGTTCCTCAATGATCCAGTCCGGCTCCCCGCCCATTTTCGCTTTGACGGTCAACATGGCCACGGCGGACTGCCGGTCCGGGCTGAGGCTGACGGTGATGTCGGTGAATTGGGTCTGAAGGTCTTTCACCACCGGGCGCGCGGCCATCACGGCCTGCAGCAGGTCCTCCCGGTTGTCAAAGGTCTCATTCCGCCCGCCGGGCAGGTCCAAAACCACATGGAGGTTCCGGGCCAGGAGGGACCCGATTCTCTCGTTGTCCGACAGCCGTTTGAAATTGCCGTCCTGGGAGGAAAAAGAGGCCACGCGGGCCAGTTTGAGCAGATGATTTTCGATGATTTTTTTGGGAGCGGGAAAAAAGAAGCCCCACGACCAGACGGCCAGGGCAATCAGGCCGGCGGCCAGAATCAGACGGGTGATCCGCTTCATGTGACAGGTTGATGTTCGCGCCGATTTGCGCGCCGATTTGCGCGCCGATTTGCGCGCCGGCGCGGCCTACTGGTTTCCCTTCCATAAAACCCGGCCCACAATCTGCGAACGGGTTGCGACCCCATGCTTATGCTGCTGCGGGGGCATCGAGCGGTTGTCGCCCACGAAATAATAATCGTCCGGCCCCAGCGTTTTTTCAGGCACATTCCAATTGCTGTGCAACTTGAGATAAGGCTCCTCCAGCGGTTTGCCGTTGACGCGAAGATGGCCGCCTGAAAAGGAGATGGTCTCGCCCGGCAACCCGACCAGCCGTTTGAGCAGCAGGACATGAAAGGTGGCGTCGGCGTTGGTGGAGAGGCGGAGGCCGACCACATCGCCGCGCTGCGGCTGGCCCCGGACGTAGGCGAGACGGTTGATAAAATTGACGGCATTGTCGTGGAAAGCGGGTTCCATGCTGATGCCGGTGACGCGGATCGGCACCAGGGCGAACTTGAAAAGGACCGCGGATGCCGCCACCAGCACGGCCAAGCGCGCCAGCGTCCGTTTCGGCCGCCTTCCGACGGCCGCGACGCGCAGCCAATACCAAAAACGGGAAGATGGAGACTCTCCTGGCATCACAAACAGAGACCAATGGACCAACGGCCCCGTTCAAAGAACCATCCCCATTTTGCCGCCAGGAAACAAGCCTGGAATTTGCGCTTGTCACCAGTGAAACGCAGTGGTCCGTGTGTGTGAAATTGGCGTATGTCTGCGGCGCCGCACCCGCAACGCAAAGATTAAAAACTTTGTTCTCATACACAGAGGCCGGGCGAAAGCCCGGCTTTTTTGTTTCCCCCCTCCCCGCCCGCCTCCCGGTTCGCGCGATCAACCGGCTTGGCCGGGCGCATCGAAGGCCGGAGAGGTTTGGCTGAACGGGTTGCGCAAAGTGCCGCAAGAAGCGGCGGTTGCTTTTCCGGCCGGCCGGCCTTAGGATGCGCGCGGATTGGCCGGCCTGATCCGGCCAGCCCAACAGCCATGGATTCGCCACTGCTCATCCTCGCCTCGGCTTCGCCAAGACGTTCGGAACTCCTGCGGCAACTGCGTCCGCGCTTTCAGATCGTGCCCAGCCCGGCCGCGGAAACCCGCGGGGAACACTGGAGCGCCGGCGAGCTGGCCCGGGTCAACGCCTGCCGCAAAGCGCGCGCGGTTTCCCAACATTTTCCCGACGCCCTGGTCATCGGTGTGGACACGCTGGTGGCTGTGGGAGCCGCCATTTTTGGCAAGCCCCGCACACGGGCCGAAGCGCGCGACATGCTGGCGTTTCTGCAAGGGCGGACGCATCAGGTCACCACGGGTGTCTGCCTGGTTTGCTGGCGCGCCCGCCGCCAAAGAGTTTTTTTCGAGCAGACCGACGTGACCTTCCGCGCACTGACGCCGGCCCAAATCCGCCGCTATCACCGGAAGGTCAATCCGCTGGATAAAGCCGGCTCCTACGGCATCCAGGAAATGGGCGGCGAACTGGTGGAATCCATTTCCGGTTCCTTCACCAACGTCGTCGGCCTGCCGCTGGAAAAACTGGGCGCGGAATTGGACGCTTTCCTGGCGGGCCTGGCAGCCCAATCTCCGCGCGCGGTCCCGTTTGCGCCGCTCGCGCCGCCGCCGGCCTCCGGCTGCTCCCGGCGGGCCGGGCCTTGACCTGGCGCTTTCGATTTCGTATGACGCCAAGCTCCAGTTTGCTCAGAACAAGCCTCCGGACGCTGGTAGCTAACCGCCTGGCGGGAACCGGCGTCCTCATCATCCTAGCCTTCGCGTTGCTCGCCCTGGCGGCGCCGATGCTGACCCGGCTTCATGTCCTGCGCGCGCCAGACCGGCAGGAGGAGAAAGGACTGGATGAGGACGGACTGCCTCTTCCGGCCGGCGGCACACACCTGCTCGGAACGGACAATCTTGGGCGGGATGTCCTGTCGCGCGTCGTGTATGGGGCGCGGGTTTCCTTGTCAGTCGGCATTGCGGCGATGCTGACCGCCACGATCATCGGCGTGACGGTGGGCTTGCTGGCCGGGTTCTATGGCCGAAAGCTCGACCTGCTGTTGATGCGGTTCACGGAGATGAACATGACGATTCCGGCAATCCTCCTGGCTATCGCCTTTGCCGGACTGCTCGATGTCAGCGGGCGAACGATCCGCCTGCACCCCGCCTGGCTGCCGTGGCACTTCCTGGAATTCACGCTGAAGCGCGGCGCGGTGAGCGTGTTTCTGATCGTCGGCTTCGTCTGCTGGCCGGGGACGGTGCGCGTGGTCCGCGCTCAGGTGCTGGCGCTCAAGGAGCGGGACTTTGTCCAGGCTGCCCGGTCGCTCGGAGCGTCCGACGCGCGGATTCTCCTGCGGTCCATCCTTCCGAACCTGCTGCCTACAATCATTGTGCTGGCGGTGATGAGCACGGCGAACACGATCCTGCTGGAAGCCGGTTTGGGCTATCTCGGCATTGGCGTGCCGCCGCCGGCGCCGTCGTGGGGTTCAATGATTTCCGAGGGCCAGCCTTATTTTATCACCTTCCCCCATCTGGTTATCGTGCCTGGAGTGGCCATTGTGCTGACCGTGCTCGCTTTCAACCTCCTGGGGCAAGGATTACAGGAAATCGTGGACCCCAAACAACGGCGATGAACGACTCCACGAGATCGGCCATTCGCGCCTTATGGTTTCTCCCTGGAATCATCCTGGTTGACGTTCTCGTTGCCGCAATTGGGAAGCCGGCTGCCGATTTGCCCCCGGCCCTCATATTTCATAGTTCTTGGGTGGCACGGGCGACTCGCCCGTCCCGCCGGGCCACTGGCCCGGCGGCACCCCAAGTGCGACTCTTGGCACAATCGCTGCGTCACGACTCCAGTCCGTCAGTCTCGGTTCCGCTCGGCGAGTCGCCGACCGGCACAGGCGGGTCGCCTGTGCTACCCAACCAAAACGGCGCCGGGCATGAAATATCCGGGCGGGCTTTGCAAGCGGCCGAAACACCGCG
>JBEKIA010000144.1:0-10441 GCA_050011995.1 Verrucomicrobiota bacterium | reverse complement strand
CATGCCGCCGTTCTTAAGATCGGACCAGGACTAGCATGGGGAGCACTCGAGTATCTGGAATCCAGCCCAGAGTGAACCCAACGCGTCCAGGGAGAAAGAAGCCGCCTCGAATTCCCTCCACTGCGGTGTGGCGGGCATGGGCACAGGATGCCCGCGCAATTTGGCGAGAATGCGTGCCCGGGACCAAAACCTCGGAATGGAACGATACTGCAGGTGTATTCTCCTGATCCGGAACTTGCTGCTTACCAAGCGTTGAAATGCCAGGCACCCCCACTCCTGCAGATGGTACTGGTTCCGCGGCTTCGCGTCAAATTCGCTCGCTGAAACAGGCGTGGATATTAGCATGACCCCTTCCGATTTCAGCAAAGCCGCCAGGCGGCTGAGGAACAACTCCGGTTTGCTAAGGTGCTCTATTGTCTCAAAACAAACTATAACGTCAAAAGCCGGGCAATTACTTAGCTCGAGGACGTCTGCCACACGAAAGGCGACACGAGGATGCCGGTTTCTAATTTGAGCGTAGCGGACGGTGCTGGCGTCAATATCAAAACCAATTACCTCGGAAGCGGCCCCTTTCTCCGCCAGCAGCCGGGTGCCTCGGCCTGTGCCGCAGGCGACGTCCAGCACTTTCCGGCCTTCGGTGAACCGGCTGGCAAACTCATACCTCTGCATATGCTCAATGTGGATCTCCGGTGAAGTAAATCCTTCTATCCACCGCTCCAATTTATGCTCCAATACGTGTCCAGCCAGGAGGCTCATCTCGTATTTCAAGCAGAATATCTCATCATTCAAGCCCTCTGTGGCGGATGTGTCCATTGTGATGTTTGTCAAAGCACTCTTGTGAGGCGATGCGCCTCTGCTCAAGCTCTGGCCGGACTATTGCATGGGGGCCGTGCATCGTCAATAGGGATTCCACGTCCTGGGCGGAATTCTCAGCCTCGCACCCAAATCCAAAGCGCCGCCAGCCGCGTCTCTGGAAAAAGCCGGGACGATTTGCGGGCGGCCGGCGCCGCCGTGCGCGGGCCGGACTTTCCCGCCGCGCCGCGCCGGCGCAATTTCCGCCAGGGATTGCGCGTTTCGTGCTTGACGCCGGGGGCGGGAAGGACTTGCATGGGGAGCGATGAAAATAACTAATTTCAAATTCGTTTTGGCCGCGGCGCTTTCCGCCCTGGCTCTGTTTGCCTCCGGTTGCGTCACCACCCCCACCGACCACTCCCAGGCCGGAGTGCCCGGGCTGAAGTCCAAGCTGACCCGCCGCTACCCGCGCTCGGTCGAGCAACTGGTCGCCGCCACCCGCGTTGTCCTGACCCGCAACGGCAAGCTGTCGCTGGACAATATAGTTGACAATACCATCCAGGCCAAAGTCAACGAGCGCGACGTCTTTGTCAAGATCACCAAGGTGGACGACAAGGTCACCGAGCTGGTGATCATGGTCCGGCACGGCCTCGGCGCCGATATTGACCTGGCCGCCGAATTGGACAAACAGATCGCCCTGCAACTGACCGTCACCCCGTAGGCTTTTGCAGGTTCAGCGACGGTCATGGAACGCCGCTGCAGCTTGCAATTGACCGTCACCCCGCAGTCTTTTTCAGGCCCAGGTCCTTTTCATACCGGCCCATCGTCTTGACCTGGGCTGTGTGGCCGCCCTTCATTTCCCCCTGCAACGACGCCAGACGGGCCAGCGCCAGCTCCGCCTGGGCGAGGTGGGGGAATCGTTCGGCGATGCGGCGCAGCGTCGCCTCCGCCCCGGCCAGGTCTTTGCCAATCCGAATCTGCAAGTCTGCCAGCAGGTTGAGCCATTCCACGATGTGCCGGGGCGTTTCGTTGGGAAAGGCGATCAGTTGCTCCAGTTGGTCCGTCGCCAGATCCAGGCGGTGAAAGTGCTCGGCGTAAAGGACGGCCAGTTTTTCCCTCGTGGCGGTGTCGGCCGGATGCTTCTCCAGTTGCTTCACGCACTCCTCCGCCAGCGCGTCCCAGTCCGGCTCTGCCGCCACCGGCCCCGTATAATTTTTGCGCAAGCCGAGGTCCTTCTCGCCCGGGCGCAGGTTCACGGTCGCGGCTTTTCCCGCGGCCATCAGATACTCCACCGTGGGCAGATGGGCCAGACGTTGCGCGGTTTGATGCGAGATGGGCGTGTCCGGGAATTCTTTGACAATCCGTTCCAGGGCGGCGCGCGCCGCCTCGGGGTCCTGCGCGAACTGCAGATGCCAGTCCGCCAGGGTCGTCAGGGCCGAGGCCTTGCCCTGCGGCGTCGCCGCCGGCCCCTCCATCCAGCGCTCCAGGGCCAGTTGCGCCCCCGGCAGATCATTCAAGTCTTCCGCGAGGATGGAGGCCAGCAACATGACGCCGGGGAAATCGCCCGGGAATTCTTCCAGTTGTTCCCGCACCAGCGCCATCGCCTCCTGCGGATGGCCGTTGCGCCGCTTGGTTTCGGCGGCGGAATAAAGCGGCTGGGCGTCCATCGGCACATCCCCGCCGTCAATGGCGGTGGTGACCAGATTGGCCATCATCGAGCCGATGCTGGGCACCCAGAGCATAACGACCAGGACCGGCGGAAGGATCAAGAAGGCCAGCAAAAACGTCGGTGAAACATGGGGAAAAATCAAGATCTGCGCCCCAATCACTCCCGCCGAGATGATCCATTTGACGATCAAGCTCCCCGGTTCCGCGCTCTTGCGCAGGCACCTCCACGCAAAGGCGCATCCTGCCGCCACTATCAGCGCCAAAGTGCCGATGTCCTGGACAATGCGCCATGTGTTCGGGTTCATTGCTCCTTGGGCATATCAAATTTCAGATCAGTATGCGAGCGGGTTTTTTTGTTGTCAATTCCCATCTCCTCCAAGTGCCAATGGCCTTGCGCGTCCTTTTTGAAACTTTTGTGATCCAGGGAAAACTCCTTTATCTCGTGGCCCGCGCTGTCATAAGCCTCCGCCACCAGCAGGCCCAGGCTCTCCTTGTCAATCCAGGACTTGACCCGCGCGATGCCGCCGGTTTGGGAATGGGCGCTCTCCAAAACATAACAGGGCTGGCCCAGCCGCATCTCGCCCGCCAACTGGCATTGTCCCGGCCAATGCAAAAACTCCAGCCCCAGATCCCCCAGCGAAAAATCGGAGCCGGCAAACGGCCCCTCCATGTCCGCGGGCAAAACAGGACCCGGCTGCGGGAGCGGCGCGCCGGGCTTCGCGGCGCGGGCATAAGAATACCGGTTTGGTCCATTGGTGCTGTGGATGATGGCCAGCCGCTCGGCCCCCGCCGCCGGGGTCGCCTCCGTCTGGTAAACCGTTTCCCAGGTTTCCCCATGCAGCCTCACCTCGCAAACGACGGGAATTCTGTTCTTTGCTTTCCCGGCGCTGATAATGAGGACGCCGTGGATCTCCGAGTCCTTTTCCGGCATGGCGGATCGGATCTGTTCCGCCAGCGCCTGGCCGCCGGCCTCGTCCCTGGCGGCGGGGGCGGGGAGGGGCAGCCCGCCTGCCAGCACAGTATAATTCAAACCAAGCGCCGCCAGCGCCGCGAGCAAAGGCTGTCGGAAGACAAATAATAAGTTGATTAGCCTTGATTGAGCTTGATTGGCATGGCTCGCCGTGCTTGGCAAATAATTCATAAATGATTCATGGAAAGGCATTTCGATTGAATTGCCGCCACAATGCGCAAAACGCCCGCTGCGGCAAGGCCGAAACAAAAAAAATTGGCCGCAAAAGAACGCAGAGATCGCAAAGAAAAAACAACATAAGTTCCTCTCTTTGCGTTCTTTGCACGGCAATCCGTCAGAGTCGCTCCTTCTTGCAAATATTTTACCACGGATGGCACGGATAACACGGATAACACGGATTTCTTCTGAACAGAAGGGAACGAAACGGAGGAGGAATTCTTCTTCGTTGCCTTCGTGTGCTTCTGTGCCAATCCGTTCCGGGGGAGGCGCACATGGAGAATTTCGAATCCGTGAAATCCGTGGAATCCGTGGTTCCACTCCTTCGGTTGCGGCTGGCCGCGTTGGGCTCCTTTGCGGCAAAAATCTTCTTGGAATTGCATGATCCTCCATTCTTCCCCTACAAGCCTGTGGAGAACAGGGGATTCTGAGGGGGAGTTGTCGTCCCGGCATCGTCTGACTTTTCTGCGTTTGCCCTCATCGCTGAGGAAAGATTAGCTTTTAAGCCAGGTTTTGTCAAAGGAAAAGTTCAAGGATAAGTTCATGGGCAAAAGCATGGGTGCGTGGGTTTGCTCATCATGCCAGGGAGCAGATCCAAAAAAATTGATTAAAAGGGGCGGCTGCGGCGTCAAACAGACACCGGTTTGCTCGATGCCGGATCATTGTCCGGCCCTATGAAAAAGCCTATGCGTGCCATTCTGCTGCTGCTGGCGCTCGCGCCCGCGACGGGTTGTTTCGTTGCCACGGTGGAGAATGCCGGTCATAAAGACAGCATCGGCGGATACTTTTTGCCGCTGCCCTCCTCCACACATGAGGTGGTTTCGGGATCAAGAATCCTGCCGGAGGAGGTCATGTGCGTGCAACCAGGCCGGACGTCGCGCGCCGAAATCACCAACCTCTTCAGTCAACCGTGGGCTTATTATCCCGATTTGGGCGTGATGGTTTACTACTGGGAGTGCGTGGATTGGCATTGGGTGGGCGGAGTTTTTGACAATAACAACAGCGCAACCGGTTCTGGAGACGTCACGAGCCTGCACTATTGGTTCGTGAAGTTCGATGACGCCGATCTGGTTCAGAAACACGGATTTATCAGAGCTTCGCCAAATACGCCGACCAAGAAACTGGCGGCATGGTGGTTGAAGGGCAAGCTGTGAAGGAGCGGCTTTCTGTTGCGGCTCCGAGACATCTGCAAACCGGGAGGGTGCCCACTCCGATTTGCCCCGCACCGTTTGCGCTTGAAGGAGGAAAATACGTGATTCCGAGGACTGACCCGATGGCCCTTAAGAGCGGCTGCCCAAAATCATGAATTCGGCCTTGTTGAACAAGAAACTGAACGAAGCTCGAGAGCTTCTGACGAATGTCCAGTTTTCCCATGCCCTGCTGGCTTATGAGAAACTGGCCCGGCAATTCCCGCGCCACGCCCAGATTTGGCTGGAATATGGAGCCGCCGCGGGCCGCGCGGGCCAATTGGCGCTGGCGGAACGGGTCTGGAACAAGGTGGCGGAGCTGGAGCCGCGCAACAGCGAACTGATGGTGCAAATTGGCCACCAATACGCGAATCTGCGGCAGCCAGAAAAGGCACGGGCCTGGTTTGAGAAAGCGGCCGCTGCCGATCCGAGAGGCATCAATCCACGCATGGCTGCGGCGATATTGCTGGAGCAGAACCATCGCTTTGCGGAGGCCCGCGAAGCGATAGCTTCGTGCCTTGCGATCAATCCCCGGGATGATCAGGCCCGCTACTTTACCGCGGTCCTGGACCGTCGCGACAATAAGATCGAGGACGCCGAACGGGGGTTGCGTGATTTGATTGCCTCCCGCCCCCAGCACCAGTATGTCCAGTATGCCAGCCGGTATGAGTTGGCCGAGGTGCTCAATCGAACTAACCGCTTTGACGAGGCGATGCAAATGTTGCTTGAGGCGAAAGACCTTGTGAGGCGCCTGGCAAACATCGAAGCGATGTTGCAGGCATACGACCACGCAGCAGGCCAAGACCGCCGGTCCAGCCGGGAGCTGCCCAAGGATATCCTTCGCACCTGGTCCAGGGAGTTTCCCGAACGCGTTCGGGAAGCCTTGCCAAATCTCGCATTCCTCGGTGGCCATCCGCGGAGCGGCACGACGCTTTTGGAGCAGATTCTTGGCGCCCATCCAGACGTGGCCGCGATGGATGAGCCGAGTGCCTTCACCATGGTTGTCTGCCAGTTGTTCAGTGCCTCGCCGCTGGTTTCAGCCGCGCGCCTGAATGTCATCCGCCGCCGGTATCTGGAAGCCGCCCGAAAGGAATGGGGCGGCAATTTGGATGGAAAGTTGCTTTTGGACAAGAACCCATCGCCCACCGCCAGACTTCCCATCTGGTTGCGGGTTTTTCCCGAACTGCGGGTTCTCATCGCATTACGCGACCCGCGTGATGTGGTGATCAGTTGCTATTTTCAGAACCTTAGGCTCAATCCGTATAACGCGAACTTTCTTTCCCTGGAACGAACCGCCCGGCATTATGCGAATTTAATGGACGTCTGGCTGGCCGTGCGGCAATGGGAAGGCCTGGCGTGGATGGAGACCCGCTATGAAGACATCGTGGCGGATCTTGAAAAGGAGGGACGCCGGGTCACCGAGTTTCTGGGTTTGGCGTGGGACCCGGCCCAGGGACGATTCCACGAGAAGAGCAACCAGAAACAGATGTATTCGCCGACCTATCATGACGCCACCCAACCGGTCCACGCCCGATCCGTTGCCCGCTGGCGCGCGTACCAGAAGCATCTTGGCCCCATTTTGCCGATATTGGAGCCGTACTGCCGCGCCTTGGGATATGCTTGACAGAAAATGCGATGCCGCAAAATAAAAACGCGCGGAGCCTTCCGGACCTTTCCCGGCGCTCCGCGCGTTCAGCAAGTTGAGAAGACTAAACGCGGGTCAACCGGCGGCGCAAACCGGCCAACACGGCAAGGCTGCCGCCAAGCAATGCCCAAGTCGAGGCGACATCTGGAACACCGAGAGAGACGTCGGATGATATGGTGATCGAATCGAAGGATGCGCTCGCGCTGATGGTGTCGGCGATGTCCCAAGTGCCGATCTCGATACCGGCAAAATCAAGCGTCATATCCCCGACCTCGGTTCCATCGATTGTCGTGGTGTAGATGGTATTGAGGGGAACGTCCCATATCCCATCGTCGCCATAATTGTTCGCATCGAAGACATGGATGTCAGAAGAACCGTTCACCGTCGGGCCGCCCATGCCGATAATCGCGATTTCGTCAGGGTTGATGGCCGTGCCAGCCCAGAGAATCCAGTAAGGCGGATTCCCAGCGCCCCCACTTGAACTGTAAAGATCGTAACTGGCGCTGAAATTGTTTACCGTTCCCAGCGCCCCCCCCGCCGTCGTGACGTAAACTGCCGGGGAATCAGCAGTCTGAGCCAAACCGGCGTCGGCGGTGTAAAGGTTTGCAAGGGCCGGCGTCAAGCCTGACGCAGGGGAGTAAAACGCGTCCGCAGGGTTGCCTGTATAGGAATCGTAAAGCAAAGTGGGCGAGTTCAGTCCTGTGCCTGAAAAAGTCGTTTGCGCCGAGGCGCTCCATGACATACCCGCCAGTCCCATTAGACTCACAAATAATGCTGTCTTTGTCGTTTTCATTATGTGCTCCTTTTAGTTAATTTGGCATTGCAGCCGTTTCTCCCATTTCGCGCTGATTTCTGAGATCCTGGCGTTTGGCTTCGTACGAGGGCATTTACCCCACAAGGCGCCAGTTACTGTCGCGCCAGTTACTTGCATATAGTAAAGCATATTGTATGCCTCCTGCCCAACTAAATATCCTTTCCATTTGTCACGTCCTAAACCCCTTATATTGAACCACTAACAAATAAGATTTGCTCATTAACCAAGCTTGTAATATAATAAGTATAACTTATTATGTAATGAATGCTGACAACTCGCTGTGAAACAGCCCTGTAAAATGTGTGTAAGTTGTTCCTAATAAATAACTTCTATTACAACTAGAGAAACTGTAAGGAATTCTGACAGAAATTAAGAATTCCTGCATCAATTCAGACACGAAGCCCCAGTTCGTCTTGGACAAGGTGAAACCGCCGGTTCATCCCGGGTGGCCGGATAATTGGGCATCCCATTCGCCGGTGAACAGGAAGGGATGCTGCGCCAAGCCATTACCGGGCGCAGTCGCTTTTTCAGAACTGTGATAGAATTGTCCCATGAATAACGGGAATTTAATAAACAACACTGAAAACACCAACCATGATGCCGTCGCAGCCGGGCCTGCCGCCGCAGCGAACCTGGCCTCTCCGCCGCCGGCCCCCGCCGCAACGCCAGCCGCGCGCGCCGAGCCGGCTGCGGGAACCTCAGTTGTTTCCACTTGATTCCAATTCCACTTCCAATTCCACCCAATTCCACTTGGTTCCACTTAATTCCACTTTCCCCCCCCGGGGGGCGGGTTTCCCATGCGCCCAACTTTTCACTATTCCCTGTTCCAAATTCACTCTTCCCCATTATGATTCCCCCCTGAATTATGGCCGACAGCAACAAACATGTTTACGACGAGAGCAAGATCAAAACGCTCTCCTCTCTCGAACACATCCGCCTGCGCACCGGCATGTACGTCGGCCGCATCGGCGACGGCTCCCATGGCGACGACGGCTGCTACATCCTCCTCAAGGAGATCATTGATAACGCGGTGGACGAATACATCATGGGCCACGGCAAGGAGGTGCAAATCACCATCCAGAATGGCGCCGTCAGCGTGCGCGATTTCGGCCGCGGCATTCCCCTGGGCAAGGTGGTGGATTGCGTCTCCAAAATCAACACCGGCGCCAAATATAACGACGACGTTTTCCAATTCAGCGTCGGCCTCAACGGCGTCGGCACCAAGGCCGTCAACGCCTTGTCCAGGGAATTCCTGGTGCGCAGCCATCGCGCCGGCGAATTTGTCGAGGCCTCCTTCAGAACCGGCAAACTGAAAAACGAGAAGACCGGCAAGGCGGCGGGCGAGCCGGACGGCACCTTCATCCGCTTCGTGCCCGACCCGGAGATTTTCAAGAATTCCCAGTTCCGCCCGGAATTTGTGGAGCGGCGCCTGCGCCATTACAGCTACCTCAACAGCGGCCTGAAGCTCATCTACAACGGCCAGACTTTCGTCTCGCGCAACGGCCTGCTCGATCTGGTGCTGGAGGATTTGCGCGCCGACAACGCCGAGCCGATTTACGCGCCCCTCCATTACGCGGGCAAAAGCCTCGAGTTTTGCTTCACCCACAGCAACAGCCGTTACGGCGAGACCTTTTTCTCCTTCGTCAACGGCCAGTACACCAGCGATGGCGGCACGCACCTCAGCGCCTTTCGCGAGGGTTTGCTCAAGGCCGTCAATGAATTCGCCAAAGGCAAATTCGAGGGCGACGACGTCCGCGAGTGCATGGTGGGCGCGGTGTCCATCCGCCTCAAAGACCCGGTGTTTGAATCGCAAACCAAGAACAAGCTCGGCAACACCGAAATCCGCTCCGATCTGGTCAACACCGTGCGCGAGGAATTGCTCCATTTTTTCAACCGCAACAAGGAGGTCGCGGAAAAAATCATCGCCAAGGCCGGCGACACCCAGCAACTGCGCAAGGAATTGCAGGAGGTCAAAAAACTCGCCCGCGAGCGCGCCAAGGCCATCACCCTGCGCATCCCCCAGCTCAAGGACTGTAAAATTCATTTTGACAAGGCCAAAGGCAAGGGCCGGGGTTCCATGATTTTCCTCACCGAAGGGCAGTCCGCCGCCGGCTCCATCGTCAGTTGCCGCGACGTCGCCACCCAGGCGATTTTCGTCCTCAAAGGCAAGCCCCTCAACGTCTGGGACCTCAAGCGCGACATCGTCTATCGCAACGACGAGATGTACAACCTCATGCGCAGCCTGGACATCGAGGACAACCTCGAACGGCTCCGCTACGAAAAGGTGATCCTGGCGACCGACGCCGACGTGGACGGCCTGCACATCCGCAACCTGCTCATCACTTATTTCTTCCGCTTTTTCGAGCATCTCGTCCATGACGGCCATCTCTTCGTGCTGGAAACGCCGCTCTTCCGCGTGCGCAACAAGGAGCAGACCATTTATTGCTACAGCGAGGCCGAGCGCGACGCCGCCCTGGCCCGGTTGGGCAAGAGCGCCGAGATCACCCGTTTCAAGGGCCTGGGCGAAATCACCCCCAGTGAATTCAAACAATTCATCGGCGGCCAAATGAGATTGAGCCAGGTGGAATACGCCTCCAAGCCCGACGCCGCCGGCATCCTGGGATTTTACATGGGCAAGAACACCCCCGAGCGCAAGGACTACATCATGGAAAACCTCGTCGTCCCCGTCGAGGATTGACCGGCAAGACGCCAATGCGGCTTGCCCCGAGGCGGCGCCGTGATAAACTAAAATTATGAGCAGCAAAGAAATCGCCGTGGCTCTGATAGGCAAATTGCCGGAGGAAGCAACGTTGATGGATATCGCCCAGGAAATTGAGTTGGTTGCCGGCATCCGCCAAGGAACCGAGGAGCTTGACCGGGGTGAAGGACTGACCGCAGAAGAGGTGCGGAAGCGGATCTCACAATGGGCCAAACCCAAACAGTGATCTTCGCGCCGCGGGCGATTCGCGACCTTGAGGACATTGTCCGTTTCATCAGTCGCCATATTGGATGCGAAACTGCGGAGAGGTTTGGCAACAGGTTAATTGACAAGTCGTTGACGCTTTGCAGCCTTCCCGAACGAGGCCGGATTGTGCCGGAAACAGAGCTGCCCTATCGCGAAATCATCTACAAGAGTTACCGCATCATCT
>JBEKIA010000143.1:0-10566 GCA_050011995.1 Verrucomicrobiota bacterium | reverse complement strand
GAAAAATCGCCCCGCATCCACGTTCTTTCCGCCGCATTCGTAGAACTGGCCCAGGTCGCGCCAGCGCATGAAGAACATGTCCGCTTCGCTGCTGGCGCCCGAGTAAAAATAGCCTTCGCTAAGATAAACGATAACGTAGTCAATCTTGACGGGAGGAAGGTCTTCCAGGCTCAAGATCATGTCGAAAGGACGGGAACCGGGGAAATGCAATTCGCTGGTCCAAAGTTGCCGGCCCAGGCGGGCATTGAGGAGCCGTTTGTCAATTTCCGCGTGGGTTTGGCTGTTGCCCAGCAGGACGGCCTGGCGGGGAACCGCGATTTCCCTCATCAAGCCGCGCTTGATTTGGTACTGCGTGTAGTTGTGGGTGTTGTCCTGGCCCGTGAACAACAGGCACCAGAACAGGACGGTGTGGGAGGCAATGGCGGCGAAAAGGTTGCAGCAAAGAAAAAGAACCAGGGAGTTTGCCACCCAGCGCAAACGCGAGGGGAGGCGGCGGCGAAACCAGCAACCGGCCAGAAGACATGCCAGCGTGAGCAGGCTGGCGGCGGAAGCCAGCAACGCCAAGTCTTGCAGCCGCATTTGGATAAACACCGCCGGATCGGTGAATTTGCCGTCGCCCAGTTTGAGGAGGCGGGCGCCCAGGGCGGAGGCCAGGACGGAGGCCAGCAGTTTTCCCAGGAGAAACCAGAGCGCCCAGACGGCAAGAGGAAACACCGCCAAACCGAATAGCAGCCGATTTCTTTTCATTTAGAACTGGAAATAAATAAATTGCGCGCCTTCGAAAACGCCCAATAGCGTGATGGCGGCCAGGGCCGCGAATACAGCCGCGCCTTTGCTGGACACCGTCCATTGCGAGAATACATTCATGCGGTCGTTCTGCCATTGGAAAAAGAGCGCCAGGCCGCCAAGCAACACAACCGGAACAAGAAAACCGCTCCAAGGGCCGGTTCCGCGGAAATGGATCATGGCGTGAAGATAGGACTTGACCACTGGCCACTGGGCGACTCCGCGGGGCAAGCCACCGGCGCGGAAGAAGAGCCAGCCAACGCAGGTGATTTGAAAAAACAGAGCGATCAGGGCCAGTTGTTTCAGGCGGGCCAGGGCAGAAGCGGTTCCTGCCGAAGGGGCTTGGTTTTGGCGGCCGCTCCGCTGGCCCCACCAGCGATGAAGGCAGAGAAGGACGCCGTGGTAGAACCCCCACAGGATGAAGGCAAAGCCCGCGCCGTGCCACAGGCCGCCGAGCAACATGGTGATCATCAGGTTGCGGTAAGTTGGCCAGGAGCCGTGGCGGTTGCCGCCCAGGGGGATGTAGAGGTAGTCGCGCAGCCAGGTGGAAAGGCTGATGTGCCAGTTGCGCCAGAACGCGGCGGGGTTGGAGACCAGATAGGGAGCGCGGAAATTAACCGTCAACTCGAAGCCCATGAGCTTGGCCAGGCCGCGGGCGATGTCGGAGTAGCCGGCGAAATCGCCGTAAATCTGGAAGGCAAAGGCGTAGATGACAATCCAGGCGTTTAGATCGTTGAAAGGGGGCGTGGGCCGGGCGAAGCTCCAGTCCACAATCTGGCCCAGGCGGTCGGCGATGACGATTTTCTTGATGTATCCCATCAAGATGAGCCAGAGGCCGTTCTCGACTTCCGCGGCCTGGATGACGCGCGGACGCTGGCATTGGGGAAGAAGATAGGAGGCGCGCACAATGGGGCCGGCCACCAAATGCGGAAAGTAGGCCACATACAGCATGAAGTCCAGCGGATGCCGCGTGGCTGGGAGTTCTTTGCGATAAACGTCAATGGTGTAACTCATGGACAGGAAAGTGTAGAAGGAAATCCCCAGGGGAAGAATCACATGCAGCGTGGGAAAATCGGGATGGACGCCAAAGGCGGCCAGGGCGGATTGCAGGCTGGAGGCAAAAAAATTGTAGTACTTGAAGATTCCCAAAACCGTCATGTTCGACACAATGCTGGCGGCCAGCCAGCGTTTGCGGCGGCCCGGCTGGGTGGCGGCGTCTATCTTCAGCGCGCAGGCGAAATCAAAAAGCGTGGTGAAGATGAGCAGGGCGAGAAACCGATAATCCCACCATCCGTAAAAGACATAGCTGGCCAGGAGGAGCATCAGGTTCTGGCCCCGGCGCCCCAACCGGTAGTAGAGCGCCAAAACCACCGCCAAAAACATCAGAAATGTCAGGGAATTAAAAACCATTGCCAACAGATGACGGAGGCGAAGATAGGGGGGAATTGGAATTTTGAATAGGGAATTCCGAACCGGGAATTGGCAGGGCGCGGAAAGGGTTGGGATTAGCCAGGACGCTGGCTCAAGGCAACCACAACACGGCCAGCCACAACGTCCCAATTGTGGCGGGCAAGCAACTCATCCGCCCAAACGCGGAGTTGCGCCGGAGTGACGGCCTGCGCCTGGCGGAGGGCTGCGGCGAAGCTTGGGTAGTCGGCATTCTCGAACGGGCAACCGCAACCGCTCATCACTTCGCGTGTGGCCGGAATGTCCGAATAAACAGGACACGCGCCCGCCAGGACGGCTTCCACGGGCGGGCGGCCGAAGCCCTCGTAATCGGAGAAGAACACCACCGCCCGCGCCCGGCCCATCAGGGCGCGAAAACCCGCCTCGGGCAGGCGCGGGTGCCTTTGCCAACCGGGCAGGCCGGGCACATCCACCCCTTGCGGAAACGCACCGATCCAGTGAACGGACTCCTCCAGGAGGTTTTCCCGCCGGCTTCGGGACAAATACTCCACCGCCAGGCGCGTGAGTTTGTGGGGAAACCGGCCGGCCAGCACCACGACATCGCGCCGTTCCGAGGGGGGCGCCGGCGTCGGCCGGTCGAAACCTTCACCGCAGCAAATCAGGCGCGGGACGCGCCACCCTTTTTCGCCGGCCACGCGCTCGATTTCGCGCCGCGTGAATTCAGTGGGAGTGAAGATGAATTCCGCCTGGCGCACGGAGGCGCGCAGGGAGGCGCGAAAATAGGAGGCCTCCAGACGGGCCACCTCGGAAGGATAATGGCGGTCGTAATGGTCTTGCATCACATCGTGAATGAAGGAGGCCAGGCGCACCGGGCACCGCCGGGCGAAGGACGCAAAGCCTTTGGGAAGCAGCAGCCATTCATTGCCCAATCGCCGGGCGGCGGCGAACACGGCGAATTGATCCCACCACATCCGTCCCAGACTTCCGCGGAGCGCCGCATCGTGGATTTCGACGCGGCTGGCGGCGGGCAGATCGAGTTTTTCGCGGAGGGAACTGTTGGCCAGCACCGTCAGGCCCGTGAGTTCCGGCCGCCGCGCCAGAACCCGCAAAAGATCCAGCGATACGTTGAAGATGCCCACGGACTTGGTGCGGACAAAGGATTGGTCCGCAAGCGAGTAAGTGAGCGAGAATCCTTTTGGCGGCGCTTCCGGGGGTGATTCAGAGCGGGGTGCGGAACTCATCGTTGGCCTCATGGTATAATTCCGCGGCGGGCTTTGTAAAGTGCGCGGGAATTGACTTTGGCGTTTTGTGGGAATAGTTTGCGCGCCGTGCTGCGCTCGTATTTCAGGCTCAAAGCACCCAACTCGCTTTGGTGTTAGGCGGGCCGCCGGGCCAATATCTGAATGCGGCCGCGCCGTCCAAATGAACGATTCAGGCGACAACATGGCCGGCATCGGGCGGGTGAATGTGCTGGGGGTGGGGGTCAGCGCCCTCAATATGGAGCTGGCGCTGGCAGCGATGGCGGGCGCGCTGGACCGGAAGGAGAAAGGGTACGTATGTGTCACAGGGGTGCATGGGGTTTCGGAGGCGCAAACCGACGAGGGCTTCCGGCAGATTCTAAACCGGGCTTTTCTTTGCACGCCGGATGGAATGCCGCTGGTGTGGGCGGGGCGGTGGCAGGGACGCAAAGAGATGGACCGGGTTTACGGACCGGACTTGATGCTGGCGGTGCTGGAGCTGTCGGAGAATAAAGGGTACCGGCATTTCTTCTACGGCGGAACAAACGGGGCGGCGGAGGCGATGCGGGAAAAGTTGGGGAAACGTTTTCCCAAGTTGCAAATCGCGGGGACTTACGAGCCGCCGTTCCGGCCGCTCGCCGCCGGGGAACTGGAGGGTGTGAAAAAGTTGATCCGGGACGCGCGCGCGGACGTGATGTGGATCGGGTTGAGCACACCCAAACAGGAGAGGTTCATGGCGGAGCATCTGGGCCAACTGGACGTGACTTTGATGGCGGGAGTGGGCGCGGCGTTTGATTTCCTGGCGGGGCGGGTGCGGCAGGCGCCGCGCTGGATGCAGCGGTCCGGCCTGGAATGGCTTTTCCGGCTGGGCTGCGAACCGCGCCGGCTTTGGAAGCGTTACTTGAAGAATAATCCGCTGTTCGTCATCCGGATTTTTTGCCAATGGGCCGGCCTGAGAAAATACCCGCTGCCCCCGCCTGCAAGCCCCCGCCACCCTGACGCTCCCTGCCAGCCGGACGAAAAGACCTGACGTCAGGCTGCGCTTCATCACTTTCTGACGCGGGCGCGAATGGCGATGAGTTGTTTCATGATGTGGCGCAGGTTGCCGCTCCAGGCCGTCGTGCCAAAGGCGTCGTGCAGGCTTTTGTAAAGCGGATACAGCTCGCCATAGACGGCGCGCACCCCCGGGTTGGGTTGGAAGGCGTGCGGCTTCAAACCGGTCATGGCCTTTTGCGCCGACGCAAAATCGGGATGCGCCCGGCCCACCACCGCCGCCGCCATGGCCGCGCCCAGCGCGCACGTCTGCGCCGAGCGGGAAACTTTCATCGGGCGGCCCGTCACATCGGCGTAAATCTGCATGACCAGATGGCTCTTGTCGGCGATGCCGCCGCAATTGACGATTTGCTCCACTTTGACCCCGTATTCCTCAAAACGATTGATGATGGTCAGCGCCCCAAAAGCCGTCGCTTCGATAAGCGCGCGGTAGATTTCCGCCGGCGTCGTATAAAGCGTCTGGCCGGCCAGCAGCCCGGTCAGGAGCTGGTCCGCCAGGATGGTGCGGTTGCCGTTGTTCCAGTCCAGCGCCAGCAGGCCGGATTCCCCCGGCGCCAGTTTGGCGGCCCGGGCGGAAAGGCCCTCGTGCGAGCCGCCCTTTTGGCCGCCGGGTTGAATATAATTGACAAACCAGTTGAAAATATCGCCCACGGCCGACTGCCCCGCTTCCAGGCCGTAAAAACCGGGCAGCACGCTTCCTTTAACAATCCCGCACAAGCCCGGAATGGCGGCCAGTTTTTCCGACTCCGGCGCAACGGTGATGTCGCAGGAGCTGGTGCCGATGATCTTGACGAGCGTCCCGGGGGCGACGCCGCTGCCGACGGCGCCCAGGTGCGCATCAAAAGCGCCCACCGCCACCGGCAGGCCCGGCGCCAAACCGGTTTTCGCCGCCCACGCCGCCGTCAAACCGCCCGCGGCGCGATCCACCGATTCGACCCTCCGACAAAGCCGGCCGCGCAACTCCGCCAGTTTCGGGTCCAGCTTGCCTAAAAATTCCGCGTCGGGATAGCCGCCCCAATCCGGGCTGTACATCGCCTTGTGGCCTGCCGCGCAAATTCCGGCGATGCGGCGGCCCGGCGCCAAAGTGCCCGTCAGGGCCGCCGGCACGTAATCGGCCAGTTCCACCCAGGAATGGGCGGCGTTGAAAACCTCCGGGCTGGCGCGCAAGCAGTGCAGGACCTTGCTGAAAAACCACTCGCTGGAATAGGCGCCGCCGCACCAGGCCAGGTATTGCGGGCGGATTTCTCCGGCCAGCGCGGTGATCTCCGCCGCTTCCGCCGTGCCGGTGTGATCTTTCCACAGCCAGGCCAGCGCCGCCGGATTTTTGGCAAAACGTTTGTCGCAGGCCAGCGGCTGGCCCTCCGCGTCCACCGGCAGCGGCGTGCTCCCGGTCGTGTCCACTCCGATGCCCACGACTTGTTCGGGCTGGAAACCCCGCACGGATTTTTTGGCGGCGGCCAGCGCCTCTTGGATGGTGATCTCCGCGCCCCGCAGGTAATCGCCCGGATGCTGCCGCGCCAGGTTCGGGTCGCGCCCCAGCACCACGCCTTGCGCGCCGTGTTCGTAGCCCCAAACCGCCGCCGCGGCTTCCTGCCCGCTGGCCGTGTTGACAAGCAACGCCCGCACCGAGTTGGTTCCGTAATCCAGGCCGATGGCGAATTTCGCGCTCATAAAGGAAATCGCGGCTCCATATTAAAATGCGTCATGCTTGGCTGGCAGGGCGCGCACTCCGTGCGCGCCGCGGCGGGCAAGGGACTGCCCGCCCTACCATCAAACACTGACAGCTTACTCAACATTCAATGATGATTTTGACAACCTGGTCGCGGTAGGCGGCGTTGAGCGCGAAGGCCTCGCCGGCGCGGCGCAAGGGAAAGCGATGGCTGACCAGGCCGCGCAGATCAATGCGGCCGCGCTCCGCCAACTGGATGGCGCGCGGGTAGGTGTGTTTCATCCGCCGGCACAATTTGACCGTCAGCCCTTTGCGGCGGGCGGTGGAATGTTTCATCATCAGCCGGTCGTCGGACGGGATGCCCACGAGCACGACACGTCCTCCGGGGCGCGTCATTTCGGCGGCTTGCTGGACGGAGTGATCGGCCCAGGCCGCTTCGATGGCCGCATCCACGCCGCGCCCGGCGGTTTCCCTGCTAATGCGCGCGACGGGATCTTCCCGGTCGCAATGGATGGCAATGGCGCCCTGTTGCCGGGCTGCTTTGAGCCGCCAGGGAAATTTGTCGGTCACGAAAACCGGGTCCGCGCCGGCCAGTCTGGCCACTTGCAGGATGAACAGCCCAATGGAACCCGCGCCCAAAATCGCCACGCTGTGGGCCGCGCGCACCTTCGCCAAATCAACGGCATGAAGGGCGACGCCCAGCGGTTCCAGCAAGGCGGCCTCGATGTCGCTGATGGTTTTCGGGACCGGGAAACAACAGCGCGCCGGCAGCAGCATCCATTGGCTCAAACTGCCGTCGTTCGGGTAGTTGCTGCAAAAGCGAATACTCCGGCAGAGGTTGGGATGCCCCTGCTGGCAGAGATCACAAAGCAGGCAGGGCTGGGCGGGGTCCACCGCCACGCGCGTTCCCGGCTTCAACTGCCGGCCGTTGCCGTCCAGCGCGTCCGGTCCAACCTGGCGGACCACGCCGGCGAATTCATGCCCCAGAATGAGCGGCGAAGTCACCGGCGTATCGCCGATGCGGGCATCTTGATAAGCATGGAGGTCGCTGCCGCATATCCCGGTGACTTTGACGCGCAAAAGAACCTCGCCGCGCTTCGGCGGGCCGGGGCGCGGCACCCTTTCGACGCGCAAATCCGCCGGGCCGTGCAATCGCGCGGCCAGCATGGCGCCCTGTTGGGATCCCCGGCCATGGACATAGGCTCTGCTCATTATGATTGTCCGATCCCGACGCTCCGGCCATCCGCCAGCCGGCAGACGGCGGCAGCCATTGGAAAGTGAATGGTCAGCGATGTCAAGGGCGTGTGCGGCTGCCTGGCCAAAAAAACCGGCCCTTGCGCCCGCGCCGGGAAGGTCATTTGGCGAAGAAGGCGTCCAGGGGCAGCGCGAATTGCGGCAAGGCCGCGCTGGCAAGCGTGCCGCCCGGACCGAGGAGCGCGTGTTCGGTGAATTGGCCGTCCTTGGGTTGCCGATACACTTCGATCTGCTTCTCCGGCCCGAGGATGAGCCAGCATTCCTTCACGCCGGCGGCGGCATAGGCGCGCAATTTCGAGCGGTCGTAATCAGGGCTGGTCACACATACCTCGATGACCAATTCGGCGGTGCGGGGGTGTTGATTCCAAAAATCATCTTCCGCTCCGCGGACGACGGCAATGTCCGGTTCTGGTTCGGAATCCTCGCATGTGATCGGCTGCTCGCTATCAACGAAATAGCCAGGGGGCAGAGATTGGCCCAGCAGCCGTCTCAGGCGGCGGACCAGTGTGGAATGAAGGGGGGATTTGGACATTTTGGTGTACACGAACCCGTAGAGGAGTTCGGTGTTTTTGGGAATCAGGCCCATCTCGCCCAGGGCGCGGTACGCGGTCACCGACAGCGGCCACAGTGGAGCCCCGCGCAAGGGTACCGGAAAAGACTCAACCGCAATCATCGTGCGGCAAATATAGCCGCGCCAACCAAGTCCGCAAGGCCGGAATGCCTGCCGCCGGAACAGACCGGGAGTCAACTTCACGGCTCAGAATGCGGCAAATGCAGGTCATTCGGCTTCATCTCAGCAGGAGAATCGTCCGCAGCCAATGGGAACCGCCGAAAATCCAGACCACGGCCCCCGCTGCGATGTAAGGACCGTAGGGAATCCGGCTGGACCAGTCCCGCTTCTTGAGCACAATAGCCGTCCCGCCCACGATGGAACCGAGCAAGGAGCTGATCGCCAGGCAAAAAAACACCGCCGGCCAGCCCAAAAACGCCCCGATGGCCGCCATAAAGGTGACATCCGCCGGCCCCATCACTTCGCGTGGCAGGACGATGCGGTCGGCCACTGCTTCCAGGCAGAGAACTTTTTCCGGCTCGAAGGTGTCGGCGCCGATTTTCAAGCTGTCGGCGGTGAGGCGCACGGGGATGTTGGAATAGCAGCGGTCCATCAGTTCCACGCGGAGGGCCTGCAATTCGATGGCGTCGCTTTTGCGGTAAAACAAGTCCTCGTAGGCAATCGCCTCGCCGGGCAGTTGGACGGCTGTTTCCGTGAAAACAATCCGGGTGGCGGGCGGGAGATTGACCTTCTGCCGGCCCAAAAACAATTTTCCCAGGCGCAAGATGCCATAGATAAGGCCGGCCCCGGCGGCCAGGCCGAGAAAGCTGTCCACCAAGCCGGCGCCAGGAGAGGACAAAGGAGTGAAACCCGGAAAAGCCAGGTGCATCTGCGGCGCGAAAAAAGAACAAATCAGCCCGGCCGCCATGCCGCCGTACGTGATTTGATCGGGAATGATCAGATGCTCCAGATCAATGAAAGAACCGGCGATCAAGCCGGCGATCAGAATGCCGTAGGCCACGGCCAGGATCGGGGTTTGCCCGAATTGTATCCAGCAGGCCGCGAAGAGCGTCGCCGTGAGCAGTTCGACCAACAAATAGCGTGGAGAAATGGGGGCTTTGCAATGGGCGCATCGGCCGCCCAGCCAAATCCAGGTGAACAGGGGGATGTTCAAATACCACGGAATGGAATAGCCGCAATGCGGACAATGCGAGGGCGGGCTGACAATGCTTTGACCCAGCGGCATCCGGTGAATGCAGACATTGAGAAAACTTCCCACGATGGAGCCAAAGACAAACGCCGTCGCCGTCCAAAAATGAAACGGCAGCGCCTGCCATATTGAGGGGTCAGCCATAAATACTCTTCAGCAAAGCCGCGCGCATGAGGTCCACGGGCGCCGGCAGGCCCGACCACAATTCGAGCGCGGCCGCGCCCTGGTAAAGCAACATGCCCGCGCCGTTGGCCGTCTGGCAACCCGCCCTTGCGGCCGCGCGCAGAAACGCGGTTTCGGCGGGGCGATAGATCATGTCGTACACGCGCAACGGGCGGCGCGATTTGAGCCAGTCTTGGTCCAGGGGCGAAGGATCGCTTGCTTTGAGGCCGAGCGAGGTGGCGTTGATGACCAGATCCGCCGAATCCGGCGGCAAACGCAGGTTTATTTTGACAGCCGGGAAGCGGGCGGTGACTTCGGCGGCCAGTTGCTCGGCCCTGGCCCCGGTTCGATTGACCAGGAACAGGCTGGCGGCGCCTTCCGCCGCCAGTTGCAGGGCGGCGGCCCGGGCCGCGCCGCCCGCGCCCAGCACAAGAACGACGGCGCCACGCAAGTCCGGCCATCGAAAATCTTCCTTGAGGGAGCGCGCCAAACCTTCCGCATCGGTGTTGTAGCCGTGGCTTCGGACCCCCGTGATCCGGTCGTCCGCCGCCCGGCCCAGCGGAATCCAACCGCCCTTTGGGCCGGGCGTTTCAAAGACAATCGTGTTGACAGCACCGAGGAGCCTGGCCTGTTCATGGACGGCGTCCACCATTTCCAGGGCGGGGGTCTTGTGGGGAATGGTGAGGTTGAGGCCGATGAATTGCATCGCCCCGGCCCCGGCGATGGCGGCGCGCAAATCACCGGGGCGGACCTCGGCGGCCAGATAGCGCCAAGGGAGATGCAGCGCGCCCAGGGCGGCGTTCTGCATGGCCGGCGAGGCGGAATGGCGGACAGGATGCCCCAACACCGCGCAAAAGCGCGTGCTCGCATTGATGGACTCAAAGGAAGCGCCGGACACGCGCTGGTTATAGGCCAAGCGGGCGGGAATGCAAAATGCTAAATGTTCTTAAATCGCCGCCTCTCCTTTCTCGTCGGTGCGGATGCGGATGGCGTCTTCGATGGTGGAAATGAAAACCTTGCCGTCGCCAATTTTTCCGGTTTTGGCGGAACCGAGGATGGCCTTGAGCGCGTTGGCGAGGAGGTTGTCCCCCAGCACAATCTCAATCTTGATCTTGGGCAGGAAATCCACCGTGTATTCGCCGCGGAGATAGACTTCCGTATGGCCTTTCTGCCGGCCAAAACCCCGGACTTCGCTGACGGTCATGCCGTCAATGCCGATGTGGCTGAGGGCGTCCTT
>JBEKIA010000142.1:0-10581 GCA_050011995.1 Verrucomicrobiota bacterium | reverse complement strand
GCCGAAACCATTTCCGACACGGAGAAGGAAGCGCGCCTGGTCGGGCGGCGGCTCCTGGAATTGAAAGATGAGGAACTCGCCATTCCCGGCCAGCTTCCCCGGCGGGCGACTTGGAGCGACATGGTCATCCTGCTCCGGTCTCCGCGCCACAAGGCGGAAGCCTACGTGAAGGAATTTGCCCGGTTGGGCGTGCCGCTGGCGGTCGCGCGCGGCGGTTTTTACGAGAGCCTGGAGGTGCGGGACCTCCTCAGCCTGCTCCAAGTCCTGGACAATCCGTCGCAGGACCTGCCGCTGCTCGGCGTGCTGCGATCGCCGCTGGCGGGGTTGACGGCGGACGAACTGGCGGCCATCCGGCTGGCGCGTCGCCCGGGACGCTTCTGGGCCGCGCTGCTCCGCTGGGGGCAGGCGCACCCGGAAGACGAACGAGTCAATACTTTTCTCCAGCGCTTTCGCGCCTGGCGCCGCCTCTCCCGCCTGGCGGGCGTCTCGCGCCTCCTGGAAAAGGTGGTCGAGGAAACCGGTTTGGGCCAATTCATGGCCGGCGCGCCCGACGCCGCCCAGCGCGCCGCCAATGTTTCGCGGCTGATCCATTTGACACGGCAGTTTGACGGATTTCGCGGCGAGGGACTTTATCGTTTCCTCCAATTTGTCCAGGCGCAGCAGGAGAACGAGCTGGAGGCCGAGCCGGCCGGGCAGCCGTTGCGCGACGCTGTCCGCCTGATGAGCATTCACCAGAGCAAGGGGCTGGAGTTTCCCATCGTGGCGCTGGCGGATTTGGGCAAGCGCTTCAACCTGGAGGATGCCCGCGGGCGGGTGATTTTGGACGAAGAGTTCGGCCTCTGCCCGCAAGTCAAGCCTCCGGGCCTTTCCCAATTCTACCCCAGCCTGCCGCATTGGCTGGCCCAGCGGCGGCAGAAACGCGAAACTTTCGGCGAAGAATTGCGCCTGCTTTACGTGGCCCTGACGCGGGCGGCGGACCGGTTGATCTTGTGCGGCTCGGCCCGCCGCAAAACCATCGCCGAAAAATGGCCGCAGGCGGCGGAACGCGGACTGGGCGCGGCGGAAATCCTGGCGGGCTGCAGCTTCCTGGACTGGCTGGGCGCATGGCTGGCCCTGAAATTTGGCCCGGAGGCGCCCGCCCAATCCGGCGGCAATTCACTGCTGTCGTGGAAGATTATTGATGAACAGGAACCGGCCGCGGCGCCGGGACAGGAGGAGGCTGCTCCGGCCGCGCCGTCACGCGACTCGGAGGAGCGGTTCCTCCGCCAGGGCCGGGCGGCGCTGCAGTGGCGCTATGGCTTCGAAGAGGCGACCCGGCGCGCCGCCAAGACTTCCGTTTCCGCCCTGCGCCGCCTCATGGCGGACGGGGAGAATGACGAATCAGAATTATTATTTACACCACCGCCGGACCTCCCGGGGGAACGGCGCGCCGGCCCCTTGTCGGCGGCGGAGGCCGGTTCCGCGCACCATGCGTTTTTGGAGCGCGTTGCGCTGGCCGAAACGGGCAGCGCGGCCCGGTTGCAGGCGGAAGCCGGCCGGTTGCGGCGCGAGGGCAGTCTGTCGGAAGCGCAGGCGGCCTGTTTGGATTTCAAGGCGCTGGCGGCTTTTTGGCAATCCGAGGCGGGCCGGCAATTGCTGGCGCAGGGCGAAAATGTGAGGCGCGAGGTGGCCTTCACCGCGCGCTTTTCGCCGGGCGAGCTGGCGGAATTGCAAGGCCGCAAGGGCGGGTTGGAGAAACAAGCATCGCAGTCCTCGGTGGTAGGGCGGGCAGTCCCCTGCCCGCCGTGTGAAGGTGGTCCTATGTCGGATCTTGAGCTATCGGCCGGCGGCGGGCAGGGGACTGCCCGCCCTACCTTGAGCCGCGCACCGCAAAAGGGCTTGTCACCCGCGGGCGTTCCGGCCGGCTTGGCGGGGGAACCGGGAGACGAATTCGTGATCGTGCAGGGCGTGATGGACGTGGCTGTGGTCTTGCCGGAGGAGATTTGGGTGCTGGATTTCAAGACAGATCATTTTGCGGAGCAGGAATTGGAAGCGAAGGTCCGCTTATACCGCCCGCAACTCACCCTCTACGCCCGCGCCATCGCCCGCATTTACGGCCGGCCGGTGACCCGGCGCTGGCTCCATTTCTTCGCCATTGGCCGGACTGTGGACGTGGTTGGAGATTAGGTTCATGCTTCCGTTAAGTCCTTTCCGCTCTCAGCGGAGGGCTTGGCCTCCTGCAATCGCACCAGGGCGCGGCGGACCATTTGGCCCTGATAGGTGTAGCCCGGCGCCAGGGTGTCGAGGATGAGCGCGTTGTCCGCCGCCGCCTGGTCGTGGATCAGTTGATGGCGCTTGGGATCGAACGGCTCGCCCGGCTGCGCCGCAACAACCGACAAGCCGGTCCGGCGGCTGATGTCGCGGCAGGCATTTTGAAAAAGACCGATCTGCTCCGCCAGCCCCGGCTGGCCGGATTGCAGCGCGGCTTGGAACAGGGCATGGACCTGGTCCAACATGCGGATGAGGATTTGCAGCCATTCGGTTTCGTTGCGGCGAAGTTTCTCGACCTCCAGCCGCAAATGGGCGCGTTCCACGTCATTGGCCTTTTGCAAAAACTCGGCGAACGCCCTGGCTTCGGCGCCCATGCTTTGGGCCAGGCCGGCGGCGGTTTGCGCCGTTTTGGCCGCCGCGTCCTGCACGGCCTGCCATTGGGCCGTGGAATTGCTGATTTGGCCGGCCAGTTCATCCAGCCTCTGAATTTTCCCGGCGGCGTCGGCCAGTTTTTCCGCCTGGGCCAGGGTCTGGTCGTTGGCGCTGCGGCGCAGGAACGGTGTCAGGAAAACGCCCGCCCCGGCGGCGGCGCAGAAGATGATACCCGCCGCCTCCCACGCCAGCAGGGGACGGTGGCCCTGCCACCACAGAAAGACGCCCGCGCCAACCAGGAAAAGGTCCGCCAGCAGGAAAGGCCAGAGCGGCGGGCCTTTGGAATTATTTGTCATTCCGGCAAGATTAAATGAAAATTGGGAAAGTGGCAGTGCAATTTTGAGAATTTGCCGGGCTGCACTGTCCCATTCATAAGCAGCATGGCCGCCCGGGCAAATCGCGATATTCGGCCCGGCGGCGGTTTCCTGCCTGCTGGCGGCGGGCGCGCCCCGGCGCGGGGCGGGCCGCGCCCTACGGCCCGCTGGGCCATGCCCCCGGGATTGGCTCGACGGAATTGACATGGCAGGGTAATTGCTGTATTCAAGAAGGGCGAATGGCGCTCTATTTGCGAGTGGAATAATGGTTTAACCGTTGCATGAGAATTGACTTACCAGACCGGAGACGGAGAGTGGCAGGGGTTCGCGCCTTTACGCTCGCCGAAGTGGTCATGGCCGCGGCCATTGCCGCCCTGCTTTGCGCCGCGGTTGCGGAGTGTTATGGGGTCGGGTCGCGCAGGTCGCAATATGCCGCCTTCTCCCTGGCGGCCAACATGCAGGCGATGAAGAAAATCGAGCAGGTGATCTTCGCCAACTGGATTCCCAGCTATGGGGTGACCAATATCTTTAACCCGGCCTTGACCAACATTAACACGGAGAATTTGGAGATGCCGGTGGCGATCACCAATATCTCCACCTGCACCAACTACACGACGATCACGCAGCTTTCCACCAACCCTCCCTATCTGATGATCCGGGTGGATTGCGTCTGGTCGTTCAACGGCCTGGGAACTTATACCAACACCGTCGCCGTCCTGCGCGGTCCCAATCTTCTATGAAGCCGGCGATTGCCAACCGCAGCCGGAGGGGCCGGGGCCGGGGTTTCACCTTGGCGGAGGTGCTGGTGGCCTGCGCGACGATGGTGATGGTGCTTGGGGCGGTGATCGCGGTGAACTTGTGGGGCCTGGCCATGACGCAGCGCAGCGAAATCTGGCTCACGTCCAGCGACGACGCCCGCATCACCATGGGCCGTCTCCACCAGGATGTCCGCACCGCCAGCACGATTTACGTCGGGACGGGCAGCATGGCCGGCTTCACCAACGCGGGCGCGGCCAGCATTCAGGCGGGCAACGCCATGATGCTGTATGCCAGCACCAACACCAACAGTTGGGTGCTCTACTACTATGACACCACCGCCAACATGCTGTACCGCACCAATTGGGACGGCACCTCCGTCGGCGACTTCCGGCTGGCCACGGCCAACCCCATCACGAACGACAATTATATTTTCACCATGCAGGATTATCTGGGCAACGTGTTGAGCAACGCCACGCCTTACCCGGTGATCGCCATCTATCTGTCGTTCACCTCCTTGCAAAACCCCCAGATTGTCATCGCGCCCGGCAGCCCGGTGGATTTTTACCAGATCAACTCCAAAATCGCCCCGCGCATGAGGCCATGAACCTGCTCCTCCCTCCAGTCCAATCCCGGCGGCGCCGCGGCGGGTGGGCCTTGATGATCGTCCTGATACTGGCGGTGGGCGCTCTCCTGGTGGCGGGCAGTGTGTTGAGTTGGTCCAATATCACCGCCAACAACACCTCCCGCAACAATGAGTATTACGCCACGACCTATGCCGCGGAAGCGGCGACCGAGAAAGTCCTGTCGTCCATCGTCTCCGATTATGAAAACTACGGGGCGGGGCAAGTCTATTCCAAGCTCACCACCTATTCCAATTACATCCCCACTGCCAGCGACAATCCGTACTGGGGCAACTACAGCTTCACCGCCGGCCCGGGACAAACCAATTTGACCGTGATCAACCTGATTAATCCGACGAATATCGTGGTGCTGGGGCCGCCCTTCTCCGGCTTGATCATGAATGCCGCGACCTATGAAATCATCTCCACCGCCATGAACACGACCACCGATTTCCACATTGCCGCCTGCGTGGGCCAGCAGATCAACCTGGGGGCGATCCCGATATTCCAGTTTGCCGTTTTTTACCAGAACATCCTGGAAATTGACCCCGGAGCCAACATGACCATCAACGGTTTCGCGCACGGCAATAATAATATTTACATGGATCCGAATTCGGGCGTCGTCCTGACCTTTGCCAACGACGTCTCTGCCTCCGGCAGCATCATCCTGGGGCAGAATCCGCTCGATCCGACCGCCGGCCGCAACCCGTCACCCAGCCCGGCTTTCAACGGCTACGATTTGAGCGGGGTCAATCCGCTGATCCTGCCGGTGGGGACCAACGCCTCCGGCACGGCCACCAACACGTCCCAGAACGTCAACGCCATCCTGCAAGTCCCGCCCGCCGGCACGTCGCCCACTTCGCAGACGGGCAGCAACTACCTCTACAACAAGGCCGACCTGATCATCCTCATTTCCAACAACAGCGTGAGCGTGACCAGCGGCGTCCAGTTGAACAACCAGGCCACGGTGATCTCCAATTCCGCCTGGTCCCTTTGGCTGAACACCAATGCCGGCACCCAGTTCTATGACCAGCGCCAGGGCATCACCATCCAAACCGCGGACATTGATGTGGGAAAATTAGCCGCTTGGAGCGCGACCAATAACATCCTCCGCCCGGTCATCATCGCGGCAGGCCGGGAGGGGGACCTGGATTCTGTTTATGTGGCGGATATGCGGGCCAACAGCAACGCGGTGATCACCACCAACATCACTTTCACAACCAATCAAGTCGGCACCAATACCAGTCCCCACACCACCTACCCCGCCGCCGGCACCTACATTCCGCCCGTCCAGACCAACACCACCTTGGTCACCAACTCCGTCATGCCGACCAACGGCACTTACATCAACGGCTACACGCAAAGCTCCAACCCCACCAGGTATATTTATCAGTTGATCACCGGTTACAGCTACCAGTTGATCACCGGGGTGGTGACCAATTTCAGCTATGCCACCAACTACAACGTCGTTTCGCAAGCCGGTATTGTGCTCACCAATGGCACTACCCTGCCTCCCCAAGGCCTCGGGTTGGCCACCCCGGATCCGGTGTACATCGTCGGCAATTACAACGTCGGCACCAACGGCGCGCCGGCCAACCTCGGCACTGCCAACACCACCCAGACCTATCCTGCCGCCGTCTATTCCGATGCCGTCACCATTTTGTCCAGCAGATGGAACCCGGCCAACAGCGCCGACGGCATCAGCAGCCGGCCGGCGACCAACGACACGGTCAACGCGGCTTTTCTGACGGGCAATGTTCCCTCCAACGGCACTTACTACAGCGGCGGCCTGGAGAATTTTCCGCGCTTCCTGGAAAACTGGAGCGGTTGCACCTTTACCTACAACGGCTCCATGGTCTGCATGTTCAACAGCCAGATTGCCACGGCTCCCTGGCCCGGCACGGGCGCAGTCTATAACCCGCCCACGCGCAACTGGGCTTTCGACCTCAACTTCAACAACCCCGCCAAGCAGCCGCCGCTGATGCCCAGTGTCATCTCCGTCAACCGCGGAGCGTGGACTTTTCTCAAGGCCAACACCGTTTCGTTCTAAACCTGGCGCCTCTCATGAAACGGCTCTGTTTGATTTTTGCTTTCTTCTCCCTGGCGGCCGCCGGCCAGACCAACTTTCGCGCCTTCGACAGTTACGAGCAAATGATCGAGGGCGGCACGGCTCATACGCTGGTGGTGGAGGCCGGCCGCGAGCATTTGGTCACCCGGGTGCCCCGGGGCTACGCCGCCACCGTGGAAAACGAAACCCAATCGGTCGTCTTCCGGGAGAGCACCGGAAGCATCTCCATTGCCATGCGCGTCACCACCAATTCCCCCGGCGCGATGCCGGACGACGAGACCCTGCGCGCCGGCGCCCTGGCCGCCAATCCCGGCGCATCCATTCTCCAAACCTCCAGTTGCGCCACCGGCTATAAGCCGGCCCGCTTTGTGGACACCATCCGCAGCCTGGACCCCAAGCGCAGCGTCCGGACGCGGCATGCCTTTGTCGCCTGCCCGGAAGGAACCGTTGAATTCCTGTTTTCCTCCAAGGAGGAAGCCTTTGATAAAGGCCGCGTGGTCTTCAATCTTTTTTTGTCTTCCTTTCGGGTGGAAATGATCCGGAACAGGTAAAAAGCCGCCGGAGTGGCTTGCCTTTGGCCATGGATTGACGCTAAATAGACCCCATGACGATACCTTCCTTGCTGAATCAGGCCAAGAAGCGCCACCAGATTTTCGCCATTGATTTGGGCAGCCGCGCCACCAAGGCGGTGTTGTTGGACGCCAGGCAGGATTCCTTCAGTCTCTCCCGTTATGCCATCACCGACGCGCCGACCTACGAAAAAGGCATCCCCCAGGGTCTCCTCACCGAGCACCTTCGCGGCATTGTGGATGCGATGAGCCCCAAGACCAGGCAAGTCACCCTCGCCGTCGGCTCGGAGGACTCGGTATTGCGCAGCACCGAGATGCCGCTGCTCCCCCTCAACGACATGCGCCAGATGCTCAAGTTCAACGCCAAAAGCTATTTGCAACAAGACCTGCGCGATTACGTCTTCGATTGTTACATCGTTCCTCCCTCCTCCCAAGTCGTCCACGAAGCCGGCAAGCCCGTCCCCAAGTACAAAGTTTGGGTCGGTGGCGCCCGCCGTGAATGGCTGGCCAATTTGGAAGGGGCCGTCAAGGCGGCCGGCCTGGTGGCCGACCAAGTCACCCCCTCGGTGCTGGGGCCGATCAACGCCCTCGAACTGGCCCAGCCGGAAACTTTTGCCAAAGAAGTCGTGGCTGTGGTGGATTTGGGCTTTCGCACCACCACCATCAGCATTCTCAACTGCGGCGATCTTTGCCTCAACCGCACCGTCGAAATCGGCGGCGACAAGCTGACCACCGGTCTGTCCGAAGCCATGGGCATCAGCTACGCCGAAGCCGAAGGCATCAAGATCGGCATGCCCAAGGAGGTGGAAACACATCTCCAGCCCTTGATCTCCCCCTTGGGCCGCGAACTGCGCGCCTCGATGGATTTCTTTGAGCACCAGTGCGAGAGGACCGTCGGCAAGGCTCTCCTTTCGGGCGGCGCGGCCCGCTCGGAAATTATCCTGCAACTTTTGCAGGCCGAACTGGGCGTGGTCTGCCAACTGTGGTCTCCCACCGCCGCGATGCACCTGAGTCTGGCCCCGCAGCAAATGACGGAAATAGAACAGGTTTCCGGCCAGTTGGCCGTGGCGCTCGGCGCCGCCACTCTTTCCTTCTGAACATTCAACACCCCATTGAACCCGGCTGCCACGCCCTGCCTCATCTTCAACCCCTCCGCCCAGGGTGGCCGCGCCAGCCGCTTTCGCTCCCATCCCTCCATTCCCGGCGGCCAATGCGTTTTCCTGGCCACCTCCGCCCCCGGTGACGCCCGCCGTCTCGCCGCCCAGGCCGTGCGCGACGGTTTCCAAACCATCATCGCCGCCGGCGGCGACGGCACCGCCAACGAGGTCCTCAACGGCATCGCCGATGTTCCCGGCGGCCTCCGCGCCGTCCGCCTGGGCATTCTCCCCTTGGGAACCGTCAACGTCTTCGCCCGCGAACTCCGCCTTCCCCTCCGCGCGCGCCGCGCCTGGAAAGTCCTGGCCCTGGCCCGCGAACGGACCATTGACCTGGGCCGCGCCGAATTCACCCTGGGCGGCCTGCCCGAGCGCCGCTATTTCCTGCAACTGGCCGGCGCCGGCCTGGATTCCCGCGCCATCGAACTGACCGCCGAGAGCGTCAAAAAGAAAATTGGCCCCCTCGCCTATGTCCTGGCCGGTCTCAAGGCCCTTTCCGAAAATCGCCCCCTCGTCACCGTCCAGGCCGGCCAAACCCTGGCCGGCGAATGGGTCGCCGTCGGCAACGGACGCTTTTACGGCGGGCCGGTGCCCGTCTTTCCCCGCGCCCGCCTGGACGACGGCCTGCTCGATATATGTGTCATTCCCAAAACCGGCTGCCTCCTGCTGGCCGCGGCGCTGGCCGGCCTGGCCGTGGGACGAATGCACCAATTCTGCCGCGCCCGCCAGCTCTCCGCCTCGGCCTTCACCCTCGCCAGCCCCGCCCGCGTCCTGCTGCAACTGGACGGCGAAAACGCCGGGGAGCTTCCCGCCACCCTCTCCGTCGAGCCGGGAGCCTTGCGCGTCATCGTGCCGTGACCCTGCCAATTCTTGCAGACACTTCTTGGACAGCAGACACGGAAGCAACAGGGCGTCCTGACAGGGAGCAAAATTCCACAGCCTGCACAGTTGGAGTTTCCATGGAATCCATTGCGTCTCAAAGATGCGATGAACCATGGCAAGTTCGGTTCTATGAAAATAATCGCATCCGCATTGAAATCGAGCAATGCGGATGCGATTATTTTAGCAACGCGGCCGGGCGTGTCGAGAAAAAAGTTTTTGGACAGCAGACACCCTCACGGGTAACAGTTACTATTGGCGCACGGCGACACAGGAGGAGCGGGGCCTCCTGGCAGGCCGCAAAAGCCCACGGGCCGCACCGTTGGCGTTTCCATTGGATCCACTGCGTCTCAACGATGCGATGAGCGACGCGGGTTGGGTTCTATGAAAATAATCACATCCGCATTGAGGTCGAGCAATGCGGATGTGATTATTTTAGCAACGCGGCCAGACGTGTCGAGAAAAAAGTCTGGGGACACCAAAAAACCAGGAGCGGTTTAAATAATCGGTTTAAATAATCCGCTTGCCACGTCTCATTTGTCTAACCCGCCCTAACCTGCTGGAGCATCTTTGTGCATCTCTTTTTGTTTGCGCTCCGGCAAGTGCGAAATCACTTCAGCAGGCACAACACAGGGGAAATTGGAGCGGAAAATTGGCGCCCCGCTGGAATTATCCCCGTCCGGTGATTCGAAAAAACTGCCATTATACATGGCAGAACCGGACGGGCTGAATGCCGCCAAATAGATCCTGCTGCCGCCGTCGTAAGCCCACACCCGGGACTCAGTTTCAGTGAAGACAAACCAGCCTTTCTGCGCCCGCCACCCATTCGGCTGTGGGGCGAAGCCCACCCCGCCCCCGCCGGCGCGCCCAAAACTTATAGAATCATCCGAGACTTCAATCTTCCAGATGCCATCTGGCGAAGGATAAGTGCCGGGCGTGGCAATGAGCATGGGACGAAACGGCGGCGGCGCGACCGCATTCGCGGCTGTTCCGGGCAGGCTCACCTCGCGCATGACCAGAATTGTGCCGGCGCGTCCCGCCTTTTGAAGGACGGACTTGATCGCCTCGCCATCCTCGCGCTTCCAATGGATCGAATGCATCGCCTCGCCATCGGCGAGCTTCCAACCTGCGTTGAGACGGGTTTCCATTTCGGCCTTGTCCGATACGAGCATAAATTGCCAGGCGCGGGGCGGGCGGCCGAAGTGTTGTTCCTGGGTCACTGAAAGTTTCCCTTCTTTTAATTCCATTGCGAGGTTTGGGCTGGAACAACCAGCCAGAAGCATGGCGCCGGCTGCCAACGTGAGCAGGAAGTTTCTTCTCATAGCAAATATTGAAACCAGATGTTTCTTTGAGGCGTTTGGCTCTGCCCGGAAGAGTGGGACGCCGGTGAGCAGATTGCCAGATAAAACGGCGGGGGCCAATGGAAAGCGGCGCCGGCGCGCCGCGCTCCAAAGCGGCCTGCCGGCCGCATGGCTTGCGCGCGAAGCGCCGTGGAGTGCGGAACGCAGTTCCGCTTTGGCAGTGAAGGGGGCCATT
>JBEKIA010000141.1:0-10654 GCA_050011995.1 Verrucomicrobiota bacterium | reverse complement strand
TGTTCCTTACAGTCTGTCGTTGAAGAAGCGGCAAGTAATGCATTCATTTGACTCATATTTCCAAGTCATCTGACGCTCTTGCCGCTTCTTTGTTCAATCCAACTATGAAATATCCGGGTTAGAAGCTTGAAGTCGGCGGCTTCAAGTGCTAGGGGTTGTTCATGCTGGTTGAATTCACCAAAATGAATGGCGCGGGGAATGACTTTGTTCTGGTGGACGGCCGCGCGCACGAGTTGAAGCTCGAAAGCCGCCAGATCGCGCGCATTTGCGACCGCCACGCCGGAGTCGGCGCCGACGGGCTGATCGTGCTTCTGCCGTGCGCTTCCGGACGCGCGGACTGGGCCTGGGATTTTTACAACAGCGACGGCGGCAACGCGGAAATGTGCGGCAACGGGGCGCGTTGTTTTGCCCGCTTCGCGCGGCGGCTGGCCGGCGCGAAAAAGGACATCACCTTTGAAACGCGCGCCGGAATCATCACCGCCACTTTCCAGGGCGAACAGGTCACGGTGGGCCTGACTCCACCCAAAGATTTGCGCCTCAACCAGACCGTTTCCTTGCGGGGCGGGAAAACCACGCTTCATTGCGTGGACACCGGTGTGCCTCACGCGGTAATGTATGTGCCGGACGCGGACCAGGCACTGGTGCAATCGCTGGGCGCGGAAATCCGGGGCCACGCCCATTTCGCGCCGCGCGGCACGAATGTCAATTTTGTGCAATTGCGCGGCGCCGGCGCCATCCGCGTGCGCACTTACGAGCGGGGCGTGGAAGGGGAGACGCTGGCCTGCGGCACCGGGGTGACGGCCGCCGCCTTGATTTCCGCCGAACTGCATCAATTGACTTCGCCGGTGCGGGTGCAGGCGCAGGGCGGGGATTGGCTGGAAGTGAGTTTTGAAAGGAAGGAGGGGCAATTTGCCAACGTGCGCCTGACCGGCCCGGCGGACTTTGTGTTCGAGGGAGAAATTGCGGTTTGAGGGCCGGGGCGGTGGCCGCATCCCACCTTTGTCGAGCCTGCTTCTTGGCTCGGCTGGGGGGGGGGGAAAACAATTATTCAAAATGCAGCCCGGAGGGAAGAAGATTTCCGAAGAATCCTCTCGATATAAGCAAGACGCGACCCGCGAAAAGGCCGGGAAAACAGGCGGATTAAATCAATCCGCTCCTATCCGCATCGAAAGTGGGCGATGCGGATAGGAGCATTTTAACAGCCCGGACCTGCTTGTCGAGAAAAAACTTCAGATCGCGCTCCGCCGGCTTGGGGCCGGCTTCTTCCGGGTATTCCGTGAAATGAAAATCTCGACGAAGGCGAGATGCGCCCCGGGGCGGTTCCGCCGCGACTTCCCGCTGGCTTCCGTTTTGTTTTGCGGCTACTCTGGCCGCCGTGGCGAAATTAGTGTTTGACATCGAAACCTCGGCGCTGCCGCTGGCGCAATTTGACGCCGCCCAGCAGGAGTATCTCTTTCGCGACGCCCTGAATCTGGCCGACCCGGCGGCGCGCCAGAAGCGTCAGGACGAAATTCTGCGCCAGTTCAATCTCTGGCCTTTCACCGCCCAGGTGGTCTGCATCGCCATGCTCAACGCGGAAACCAGCCGGGGCAAGGTGTTGTTTGTGGCGGAGGATTTTGAGGAGGCCGGCGCCGGGACGGGGCCGGTGGAATTCACCGCCTGCGCGGACGAGGGCCAGTTGCTGGGCGAATTCTGGGAGCTGGCCAAACATTACGATTCGATTGTCACTTTCAACGGACGCGGATTTGACGTGCCGTTCATTTATTTGCGCTCGGCGATTTTGAACGTGGCGGTGACGCAGAAGGGGTGGCTCGGCTACCGGTTTCAAGTGGACCCGCATTGCGACTTGATCGAGCAGTTGACTTTTTACGGGGTGAGCGGAAGGGACGGCGCGGCCCGGCGGTTCAACCTGGATTTTTATTGCAAGGCCTTCGGCATCCAGTCGCCCAAGAGCCAGGGGGTGACCGGGATGGACATCAACGGGATGATGGCGGAAAAGCGGTTCCGGGAGATCGCCGAGTATTGCCTGCGCGACGTTCAGGCCACCCTGCTGCTCTATAAAATTTGGAAAGAGCGGCTGGGTGGTGTAAAGTAAAAACACCAAATGGAAGCCGTCAAAATCGTCAGGTCTCACAACGGATGCGGGCCTATCGGAGAGTTGTCGCCAAAGCCGGTGGAATTGCTGGTCTGCTTTGCCGTCAAGGAGGAGGCGCGGTTCTTCATGGAGGGGATGGTGTACCGGTGCCAGGGCGCGAGCCAGGCCCCGCCCCGCCCGCTTTATCAGGTTTGGATGACGGGGATGGGCCGTCGCAACGCGGTGGAAGGCATTCGCCAGGCCATCGCGCTGCTGGAGCCCAAACGGGTGATCACCTCCGGCTTCGCCGGCGGGTTGAATCCCAAACTCAAGTTTGGGACGGTTGTTTATGAGGAGGATTTCAACGCGGGGTTTGGAGCGCAATTGGAGCAGGCGGGCGCGGTCCGGGGCGCTTTTTACTGCCATCGCCGCGTGGCCATCACCGCCGGGGAGAAAGCCGCCCTGTGGCAAGCCACCGGGGCGGACGCGGTGGAGATGGAATCCAGTGTGATCCGCAATATCTGCCGCGAGGGGAAAATCCCCAGCGCGACCATCCGGGTGATTTCCGACGACGCCAGCCAGGATTTGCCGCTGGACTTCAACGCCTTGATGACGCCGGAGGACCGGATTGATTACCCGAAATTAATTTGGGCGGTGTTGAGCCGGCCGGGCCGGATCGGCAAGCTGCTGGAATTCCAGCAGCAAACGGTGGCGGCGTCGCGGCGGCTGGGCGCGGCGCTGGCCGAACTATTGGGCGCGAAGCCGAGCTGATGCGCCCCCCTGCCCGCCCTACCTCGGGTCCGCGGGCGGGACCGCCAGGGCCGGGGCCTGCGGCGGCGGATGGTGTCCAGTCTTGACAGTCTCGCTGTAGCTGGTGAGAACCGCCCCCAGGGAGATGAGGACCACCCCCGCCCAGCGCACAGCGGACACCGGTTCGTCAAGAATAAATTTCGCCGCCAGGGTGGCGACAATGAAGCCCAGCGAGGTGAGGGGCCAGATCAGGCTGACGTCGCGCTGCGAGAGCATATAAAGGAAACATCCAAAAAAGGCCGCCTCCAGGGCGATGCCCAGGACAATTCTGTGGTTGGTGATGCCGGCCTGAACGACGCGGACAATTTCAGAGGCGCTGATTTGGCTTGGGCGGTGGATTTGGTTCAGGCCGCCTTTAATAAAGACCACGCCAATATTTTCAAGGATTGCCGCGATCACCAGGATGACAAGTATTTTGGCCATAATTAAAGATCCTGGCAGCGGATCAATTGGATGCCCAATTGCGCCGCCAGCGTTTTGATGGTTGGATCCACCAGCGCGTCAAATTCATTCCTAAATTGGTCCAGCGAAGGATGCGAGTAAAGCTCCGAATCGCCCGGCGGCAGCAGCGGCAGAAGCCGGGCCACATATTCCGCGTCCACCCGGGAGTTCTGCAACAGGCCGAAAACGACGCGGGTGTGGCGGATGCCCTGGCGCGCCAGCGCCGGCCCGGCGCGGGCGGAGAGGACCCGGAAAATGGCGGCGTGACTCAGGCGGTAAAGCCATCGCCCCGGGGCGAGCCGGGCGTTCAAGCCGAACCAGTCGTCGGTCAGACGCAGGGCGGTGATGCCCCAGCGTTGCGCATTCTCCATCAGGATGCCAAACACCACCGGGTGGAGATGCAGATGGAGATGGCCGTTGACGTGATCCAGCGGCAGGCCGGTGGCGCGGAATTTTTCAAATTGCGCGGCAATTTCCAGTCGCAATTGGGCGCGGCATTTGGGCAAGGCAAAGTAACGCCAGCCGGCGGCCGCGGGATGACGGGAGAATTGCCCCCGCGCATCGGCCAGTTGGGGAATTCTTTCGGCCGACAGGGCGGCGGCGCCGCAAACCAGGGCCAGATGCAAGCCGACGCCCAGGCCGGGATTTTCCCGCGCCAGGGCGGCGGCCTCGCCGGCGCGCGGCTCATTGACCATCAAGCTGGCGCTGGTAAGGATGCCCTCGCGATGGGCGCGGATGACCGCCTGGTTGATGGAATGGGAGCGGCCAAAATCATCCGCATTGACGACCAGCCGCCGCGCCGGCCGCGGGCCATTTTGGGTTTTCACATCGGGCAACAACATGGAAGCCCCAATCATAACCGCAAAGAAAGCAAAGATCGTTAAAAAAACTGCCGTTAAAAAAATCCCTCCTTGCGGCGGGCCGGTTTTCCTATTTCGCCCGAGCCGGCCCGGATTCAAAAATAGGATAGAGCAGGGGCAGAATGAACAGGGTCAGAATGGTGCCGGTGATCAAGCCGCCAATGATGACGACGGCAAATGGCCGGGCCGTTTCCGCGCCGACGCCGGTGGAAAGGGCCATGGGCAACAGCCCGAGCAAGGCCATCAGCGCGGTCATCACCATGGGCCGCACGCGCGAGGCGGCGCCTTCCATGATGGCGTCCTTTAGATCCGCCTCCTCGCGCCGCAATTCACGAATGCGCGTCACCAGGATCACGCTGTTCTGGATGGAGACGCCAAAAAGGGCGACAAACCCCACCAGGGCGGCGACCGACATGTTCAACCCGGCCAGCGGCAAGGCCAGCAAGCCGCCCACGGCCGAAAAAGGAACCGTCAACAACACGGAGGTCGCCAGTTTGGCGGAGTCGAAGGCCATGAACAGCAGGAAAAAAATGCCCGCGATGGTCAGCGGCACGATGACGGCCAGACGCTTTTCCGCGCGCCGCTCGTTTTCAAAGGACCCGGTCCATTCCAGCCGGTAACCGGCGGGCAGGCGGACGGCCGCCTCCACCCTGCGCTGGGCTTCGGCGACCAACGAACCGAGGTCGCGGTCGCGCACGGAAAGTTTGATGGCGGTGCGCCGCTCGTTTTCCTCGCGCTCAATCCGGGACAGTCCCGCCTTGACGCCGACCGAGGCCAGGTCTCCCAGGGTCAGCCGTTCGCCGTTGGAGCCAAAGAGCGGGATGTTGCGGATGGAGGCCACGTCCGCAACGGCTTTGGGCGCGAGTTTGACAACGAGGTCAAAGGTGCGGGAGCCTTCCAGCACCTGCGTGGCCGTTTGTCCGCCGATGGCCGTGGCCACGACGGTCTGCACGTCGGCCACGGCCAGGCCATAGCGCGCAATGGCCGCGCGATCAACGGTGATCTGGATTTGAGGCTGGCCCAGCAACAGATCGGCGCCGACATCCGCCGCCCCGGGCACTTTGTCAATAATAGCGGCGATTTGATCGGCCAGGGCCTGGAGTTTGACGGGATCGTCGCCGAACAATTTGATGGCCAGCTCGCTCTTCACTCCGGAGACGGCCTCGTTCACGTTGTCTTCGATGTATTGGCTGAATTGGGATTGGATGCCGGGAATTTCCCGGAGGTTTCGGGCCATGGCCTCGCAGAGCGCCTCGCGGGTGCGCGCGGTTTTCCAGGTTTCCCGAGGCTGGAGTCCCACGCTGTATTCGGTCACGTCCCAGCCATTGACGTCGGTCCCGTCATCCGGGCGGCCGAGCTGGCTGACCACGTACCGGACTTCGGGAAAGGAGGCCAGGCGGCGGCGCGCCTTTTGGGTGATCGCGGCCGATTCGGACGGGGAGATGGATTGGGGGGCGAAGGTCCGCACCCACAGGTCGCCCTCGTCCAGCTTGGGGAGAAATTCGCTGCCGAGAAAGAACCAGGAGACGCCGCCGGCTGTCAATAATAGCAAGGCGGCGGCATAGACCGGCCCCGGAGCGCGCAGGGCGAAATGGAGCGCCGGGCGGTAGAGCCGCACCAGCCGCCGCACGATCCACGACTCCTGGGAGGCGATCTTCCATGCCGCCGCAAAGCTGGCCAGGACCGGCACTACGAAAATGGCGAAGACGGTTCCGGCCGCCAGGGCAAAAGTCAGGGTCAGCGCCATCGGTTTGAAAATCCGCCCTTCCACCCGCTGCAAAGTGTAGAGCGGAATAAACGCGGTCAATAATATGGCCTTGGAGAACAGGATCGGGCGGCCCATCTCCGAGACCGCCTCGACGATGGCGGCCTGGAGCGAGTAGATTTTGCTTTTGCGTTGCTCCAGGAGGCGCAACAGGTTTTCCACGATCACCACCGAGGAATCCACGATAATGCCGAAGTCAATCGCTCCCATGGAAATCAGATTGGCCGGAATGCCGCGCCAATCCAGCAGGAGAAAGGCGCCGAGCAGGGCGAAGGGCACCGCCAGCGCCACCACCAGGGCGGAGCGCCAGTTGCCCGGACCGAGAAATAGGACCAGCACCCCCAGCACCAGCCCGATGCCGGCCAGCATGTTTTCCCGCACCGTGTGCAGAGTCCGGCGGGTCAGCGCCGTCCGGTCGTAATACATGACCAGCTTGACGCCGTCGGGAAGGCAGCGCCGGTTGATTTCATCGGCCATTTTTTCGATGCGCTTGCAGACCTCCAGCGGGTTTTCGCCCCGGCGCATCACCACGATGCCTTCGGCGACGTCATCTTCATCTTGACTGCCCTCGGTTCTGCCGGCCCGGCCCAGGCGGATGGCGTGGCCGATGACGACCGCGCCGATGTCGCGGATGCGGATGGGCGTGCCGTTGCGGGTGTCCACCGCGATGGCCTCGATGTCGGCGAGACTGCCGATCATCCCCAGCCCGCGCACCACATAAAGCTCCGAGCCGTGTTCCACGTAAGAGCCGCCGGCGTTGCCGTTGCCGTTGGACAGGGCGGTGAAAACCTGCTGCAAGGTCAGATTGTAAGACTTGAGCTTGAGCGGATCCACCAGCACTTGATACTGCTTGGTCAGTCCGCCGAACGGATTGATGTCCACCACCCCCGGGACCGAGCGGAATTTCTTTTCCACCACCCAATCTTCCAGGGCGCGGACTTCTTCCGGGGGATACCCGTTGGGGGCGCGCAGGCTGTAGCGGTAAACTTCGCCGATGGGCGTGGCGTCGGGCGACAGGCTGGGCTGCGCTCCCGGCGGCAGGGCGGCCGTGGCCAGAAGCTGGCTGGCCAGGCTGCGGACGGCGTCGTTCTTGGCGTCATCTTCAAAAACCAAAGTGATCTGGGACAAACCAAACAGGGAAATGGAGCGCATGGAAACCCGTTTGGGGATGCCGTTCATGACGTTTTCAATCGGAATGGTAATCCAGCGCTCCACCTCTTCGGCCGCGTGCCCCGGAAACAGGGTGATGATTTGGACCGAAACATTGGTCACATCCGGATACGCCTCCACCGGCAGTTGGCGAAAGGCGTTGGCTCCGGCCAGCAAAAACATCACCGTCAGCGCCAGGACAACGGCGCGGTGATGCAAAACAGCGCTGGCAAGTCTTCCAATCATGAAGCCGGTTCCACCAGCGCCTGCAAGAGAAGCGCGCCTTCGATCACCACTTTTTGGCCCGCGCTGACGCCTTCCAGCACCGGAACTTTGTTGTCCTGTTCCACCCCCACTTTGACGCGCACCCGGTGAAAACGGCCCGGGGATTCCTCAAGGAAAACGAAAGAGTCGTCGCCCTTCATAAAGAGGGCCTTGGCCGGAATCTCCACCCCTGCTTGCTCCGCGCGGGCCGGGTCGGCCAGCACATCCGCCAGCACATACATTTCCGCCTTGAGCAGTTTGCCGGGGTTGTTGACCACCCCGCGCACTTTGGCCGTGCGGGTCAGCGGGTCCAGGGTGTCCGCGATCTTGTCAATTCTTCCTTCAAAAACCTTTCCCGGCAGGGCGTTGCTGGCATAAACGCGCAGTTGCTGGCCGGGTTGCAAGGCGGCCAGGTCCCCCTCCGCCACATCCAGTTGCAGCCAGAGCTGGGCCGGGTCGCTGACGACAAAATTGGGGGCGAACAAATTCGGGGCGTTGGCCAGCATGAGATCGGCGCGGAGTTCCTGGCCGGGATTGATGTTCTTTTCCACCAGCACTCCCGCCAGATGGCTGCGCAGGATGTAAATCGAATTGGTGCTTTGATCGCTCCCTCCATAATTGGCCAAAACGGATTCCGCCCGGTCCCGCTCCGCCACCGCGGCCACATAAGCGGCTTGGGCGGCCTCCACATCTTTTTGCGCGGCCGCCTGGTGTTGCAGCAGTTCTTTGCTGCGGGTGAAGGCTCTGTCCGCCGCCGCCAGATTGCCTGCCGCGGTGCGCGCATTGGCCAGGGCCTGGCTGAAATCCGGCGAGTCAATCTCCGCCAGCGGCGCCCCCGCCGTGATCGTATCTCCCAGATCGGCGCGGATGGCGGTGACGCGTCCCGACACGGGCGTGAACACGCGGACGGTTTTGTCGTCATTCCAGCAGAGCCGGCCGGTCAGGTGCGTCACCGCCAGGGTTCGCGGCTGGGCGGGTTGCGCGCTGATGGAAGCCAGTTGCGGGGCGTTGGCGGCAAAGCTAACCGCGTCTCCCTCCACTTTGGGCGCGGGCGGGTCGGGCGGTTGCGGTCCCTCTTTTCGACAGCCGATCAGCGCGACGACGGCCAGAAGACCGAGAATCTCCAGCAGGACCCGCGCGCGCGGCCGGCGCCGGCGGGAAGACAACGCCATGGCGAAAACATTCGCAGCGGATTGGTTGGTCATTTCCATAGGTTCAACTCCGTTTCAGTCATTACCGTTTGCGCGGCCATCAGATCGGCCAGCATGCCGGCCGTGTCGTTCATGGGTGCCGATTCTGAATGTGGATAAGGAAGCGGTTGGATTGGGGAACTCCCTGGAGACGATCCATTGGGCTGTGGCCGCGTCAATGCCGCTTTTCGCCGCCGGCAAATCCCAGTTTCGCTCCAAGGCCATCCGCCGCGCGTCCGCCAGAGATAGCCCGGCATTGGACCCGCCGGCCAAAGCGGCCGGGGCCGGAGTGTTCGCGGCCGGCTGGGCGTGTGCCGTGAGGAGCCACGGCAACAGCCACATCGCGCGGATGCCGCGGAATCTCAGCACGGCAGAAACACCCCTGATGGGATCGTAGTGCTTGCTCAGAACCCTTCATTCTAGCGAAAGACGGCTTCTTGTCTTGTCAGGCCAGACCTAATTCTCGTGTCAGGCCAAGTCCGACACTCCTCCGCCCCTCCCCCGCAGGGGCGGTCGTTACCGGGGATGTTTGCTGTCGTTCCAGCGGATGGCTTCGGCCAGCAATTCGGTGCCGCTGCCGAGGTTGAGTTTTTCTTTCATGCGCGCGCAATAGGCCTGCACGGTTTTCAGGCTGATGCCCAGGGTTTCGGAGATTTGCCGCGTCCCCAGTCCCCGGCCCAGCATGTCGAACACTTCCAGTTCCCGGTCGCTCAATTGCTCGATGGGCGAACGGTTCTCCCCCTTGGTGTGGTCCAGAAGATGGGCCGCCAGAACGTCGGCCAGCGTCTCGCTGACGTAGAGTTTGCCCTCCAAAATCCGGCGGATCGCCTCGATGACCTTTTGGGTGGTCTCCCGTTTCATCACGTAACCCCTGGCGCCCGCCCGCAGCGCGCGCCCGGCATAATGAGATTCTTCGTGCATGGAAAGCACCAGCACGGCCACGGCGGGATGGGATTCCCTTAAACTTTTGATCAACTCGAGGCCCGAAGAATCTCTCAAGGAAATGTCCACAATGGCCACATCGGGCCGGGAGGCGTCAATGGCCGAAAAGGCCTCCGGCGCGCTCTCGCTTTCACCGCACACGACCAGATCCGGTTGCTGGTTGATTAAATTCGTCAACCATTCGCGGACCAGCGGATGATCGTCCACGATGAACACCGTTCGTTTGCGCCTGTCAGGGTCAGAGCTCATGTTTGCCCGGCGCAGTATCGCCGGACTGGGGCGGGATGGGAAGCGAACATTTCACGAAGGTCCCGCCGGTGGGGTTCAGATCCATGACAAAATCCGCGCCGATCATGGCCGCGCGGTGCGCCATGATGCGCGCGCCCAGCCCCGGGCTCTTTTGCCAGCCCTCGGGCAGTCCGGCCCCGTCATCTTCCACCGTCAGCGCCACGCGCCCGTTCCGCTCCGAAAGCTCCACCACGATGCGCCGGGCCTTGCCGTGCCGGATGGCGTTGCTGACCGCCTCCTGGGCGATGCGATGAAGGTGCATGGCCGAGGTGGCATCCTGGATCAGCACCGGCGCCTCGCACTCGAAAACGCAGACGGCCTTGGACCACTTGGAAGTGTTGGCCGAAAGTTCCTCCAAGGCCGCCATCAGTCCTTCGGCCGCCATGTCCGCCTGATACGTTCCCCGGGCCAGATCGCGCGCCATGGTGATGCCGTTTTCCACCAGCCCGATGATTTTCCCGGCGTCCGCCGCTTCCGGCGAGGACTTGGCCTGAAGCTTTTCGCGCAAGACCTGGCCCGCCAGCGCCGTCCCGGTCAGGTGCTGGCAAAGGCCGTCATGCAAGTCGCGTCCGATGCGCCGCTGTTCCCGCTCGCTGACCTCCAGGATTTCCTTTTCCAGGCGCTCCCGCTCGGCCATCTCCTGGGTCAGCGCCAGCGTTCTTTGCCGCACCCGGTCCTCCAGGCCTTTGTGGAGCGAGCGCAGGCTGGCCAGGAGCCAGACGACGATGAAATAGAACGTCAACAATATCGTTGAATTCCAAATGGGAATGAACGGACTGGAATAAGGCGCGCCGGCGGCCAGGTCGCCCGCGATCCACACGGCCACGCTCAACACCGAAAGGACAAGGCCGTGCCACCGGCCCAGATACCA
>JBEKIA010000140.1:0-10850 GCA_050011995.1 Verrucomicrobiota bacterium | reverse complement strand
GAAATTGCTCGACAATAGCGCCATATTTTATTAGACATACCGGCGTAATACGCCAAAAACCAATCACGCCGGCAAATGTCCAATTATCTTCAGCTTAAAAATCTCTGCTGAAAGGGTTGCATATCAACGACTTATGAAATGGATGCAACCCTTTCAGGGTTTGGGATTTCTCTGTCATGCCCCCTGGGTAGCTCGTTCCTCGCAACCCAGGGCTGATAGATTCAATCCCTTTGGGATTGTCTCGGATTGCCTGACACATACGAACACCACGCCAAACTGTGGCTTGCATTCCCCCGAAAACAGCGAAGAACCCAACATGAATAGGCGCTGCCGGCCTTGCGAAATCACCGCGGCTCCTGCTCCCGGCGGCTCTTCCATTCGAGGTAAGTCTTGATCCCCAAAGTGACCAGGGCCAGCAGCGCGAGCAACGTGGCCACGGCAAAGGGCGCCGCCGGATGATTGAAGTCATTGTACAGTTTTTCCACGCGCAACGGCAGGGTGTCGGTCTTGCCGGCGATTTTGCTGGAGACGACGGAGACCGCGCCGTATTCGCCCATGGCCCGGGCATTGCAAAGGATGACGCCGTAAAAAAGCCCCCATCGGACCGACGGAAGGGAGACATGCCAGAAGGTTTGCCAGCCGCTGGCTCCCAGCGTCAAGGCCGCCTCCTCCTGTTCCCGGCCCTGGTCCTCCATGATGGGAATCAATTCGCGGGCGACAAAAGGAAAGGTGACGAACATCGTCGCCAGCACCATTCCGGGCACGGCAAAAATAATCGTCAGGCCATGGGCCTTGAGCCAGTGGCCCAGCAGGCCGTTGGCGCCGCAGAGCAGGACAAACATCAACCCCGCCACGACGGGGGAGACCGAAAAAGGCAGGTCAATAAAGGTCAACAAAACCGCCTTGCCGCGAAAATCGAACTTGGCAATGGCCCAGGAAGCCGCCACCCCGAAGAGCACGTTCAACGGCACGCTGACGGCCGCGATCAGAACCGTCAAGCGTATGGCCGCGACGGTGTCCTTTTCCGCCAGCGTCCGCCAGTAAGCGGCCAGGCCGGCGGAAAAGGCCTGCCCAAAAACGTTGAGCAGCGGCAGCAAAAGGAAGACCGCCGCAAAAAGGCCGGACACCCCGATCAAGAGCCATTTGGCCAGCGGAGACTCCTGGGTGGAGGAATGGGCCGGGCGCTCCGGCGCGGCGGTGGAGCGGGGCAGGTTCATGGCCGTTGAAATTTTGCGGACCACCCTTGCAGCCAGTTGAGAGTGAAGAGAAGGGCGAAGGAAAAGACCAGCAGCACCAGCGCCACACCGATGGCGCCCGTATAATCGAAACCCCCGCTTTCCAACCGCATCACCACCAGGGTCGGCGCGATTTCCGTTTGGAACGGCAAATTCCCCGAAATAAAGACAATGGAGCCGTATTCCCCCAGGCCGCGCGCGAAGGCCAGGCCAAACCCCGTCAGCACCGCTGGCAGCAGCGTGGGCGCGATCACGCTCAAAAAAGTGCGCAGCCGCCCGGCGCCGAGGATGGCGGCCGCTTCCTCCACGGCCTTGTCCAGATTCTCCAGCAGCGGTTGGAGCGCGCGCACGGAAAAGGGCAGCCCGACAAAAGTCAGCGCCAGCACCACCCCCAGGCGGGAGGACTGGCCCTCAATGCCGATGGGCACCAGGAACCGGCCCAGCCAGCCGTTGCCGGAAAACAAGTTGGCCAGCGTCAGCCCGGCGACCGCGGTGGGCAGGGCAAAGGGAAAATCCACCAACCCATCCAGCAACCGGCGTCCCGGAAACCGGTATCGCACCAGCACCCAGGCGAGCAAACTGCCAAACGCCGCGTTGAGCAAGGCGGCCGCGAGGGAGGCGCCCAAGCTCAAGCGATACGCCGCCAGTGCGCGCGCGTTGGTCGCCAGATGCCACAAATCCGGCCACGACAAACTCAGCGCCTTGAGCGAGAGCACCGCAATCGGAATGAGCACCAGAACACTGAGGTACAGGACGGTGAACCCCAGCGTGATCCCGAAACCGGGGAGGGGATTGGATTGGGTTGAGCTGGCGCGGTCCTGGCGCATGGTTAAGGTTCACACTGGACTCAATTGGCCCTCACCGCCTGTTCTGGAAAATTTGGTCAAATATCCCTCCTTCGTCAAAATGAATTTTCTGCGCCGCGGCCCAGCCGCCAAACGCGTCTTGAATGGTAAAAGTCTGGATTTTGGGAAAGGTCGTTTCGTGCCTCCGGGCGACTTCGGCCAGACGGGGCCGGAAAAAATGGCTGGCGGCGATTTCCTGGCCGGCCGGCGTCCAGAGAAAATTGAGGTAGGCTTCGGCTATGGCGCGGGTGCCGCGCTGGTCCACCACCTTGTCCACCACGGCGACCGGCGGCTCGGCCAGAATGCTCAGGGAAGGATAGATGATTTGATATTTGCCCTGCCCGAAAGAGTTGACCGCGAGGAGGGCCTCGTTTTCCCAGTTGACCAAAACATCGCCGAGGCCGTTCTGGACGAAGGAGGTGGTGGAGTCCCTGGCGCCGGTGCCGAGCACTTTGACGTTGCCATAGAACTTGTCCACAAACCGTGTGGCCGCGTTGGTGTCGCCGTGGTTGTGCTCCAAGGCATACCCGTAGGCGGCCAGATAGACCCAGCGCGCGCCGCCGGAGGTTTTCGGATTGGGCGCGATGACGCCGAGGCCGGGTTTGACCAGGTCATCCCAATCTTTGACGCCCTTGGGATTGGTTTGCCGCACCAGAAAAACAATGGTGGAGGTGTAAGGCGTGCTGTTGTCCGGCAGGCGGCTCTGCCAGTTGGCCGGCACCAAGTCGCCGTGGTTGTGCAGCGCGTCAATATCGCCGGCCAGGGCGAGAGTCACGACGTCCGCCTTCAAGCCGTCCATCACGGACCGGGCTTGTTTGCCGGAGCCGCCATTGGATTGGTCCACCGTGACCAGATCGCCGGTTTTTGCCTTCCAGTAATCCGAGAAGGCCCGGTTGACCTCCTGGTACAATTCCCGCGTCGGGTCGTAAGAGACGTTGAGCAGGGTGACGGTTTTCTGCGCCCCGGCCGGATGGGCGGCCAGGGCCAGCGCCGCCGCGAATATGCCACAGACTTTTTTCATGCGAACATCCGGCTCTTAAAATGCGAACTGCAACCGCGTCAATAATACCTTCTCGTCCTGCGCCGTCACCGCTCCCGTGGTTCCCTGTGTTTTATTGGCCTGATAACCCGCCGCAAACCCAAAGCTAGATTGTTCGTATTCGAAAATCCATTTTATATTCTTGTTCATATACCAGTTCAAACCCGCGCCCCAGGTGGTGGCGCTCCGGGCCGAGCCGGCCGTGGCGAAATCGGTCTTCTTGGCGAAGGCGGCGTCATCCAGGGAAAGCCCCCCGATCCGCGCCACCAACTGCCAGGCGCCCAGGCCGGAGCCGCGGATGTGGAAGGGATGCAGCGGGGCGGGCGGCGTAAAGAAGGCGTTCTGTTCGCCGGTCAGATACCAGGAGGCGGAGACATCCCATGCCGTGGTGTCGAAAAACGCCCGGCTGGTTTTGGGCGCGGCCGTTCTGTTGAGTTGGAACTTTTCCGAAGAATCGGCGTATTCCCAGTAGAGACCGGCCGGCCCCCAGAAATACCAGCCTTGCGGAACGATCCGGACATGATCGCCCGCTTCGGTGACATTTGTGTTCGCCACATTCGTATAGCTGAAAAACGTCTGCCGGCCCAGGGTGGCAAAGCTGGGCAGGCTGGAACCGGCCTCGAATCCGTAACTGGCGCCCAAACCGAGACCGAAGCCCTTCAGGCCGGCAATGGAAGTATTGAGGAACGGCTGCGCAAAAATCCGGGCCGCCACATCCTTGCTGTTGGCGCCGGTTTCGATGTCCCCGCTGCCTCCGTCCGCCACCCCGTTGAAGGCCCCGGCGGCATAGGACAAGGCCCCGTTGAAAAGATCCCCATGAACCTCGGCGCCGACGTTGCGGTTGGGCACCAGTTCGGTCGGATAGCCGCGCTCCACAAACCAAAGGCTGGCGTCGGCGGGCTGGATCTCCAAGCCGACCGGCTCCTTGAATTTGCCGGCCTGGATTTGCAACTGCGGCCAATAATGGATGTTGACATAGGCATCCTGCAGCAAGGAGTTGTTGGTGGTCGTGACAGAGTTCAGCGCCCCGAAGTCTTCCTGCAGGTAGTAATCGTAGTCCTTGAAGACGGAGCCGGACTCGATCAACCGCAACCGGCGCATGGTGAACGTGTCCTTCTGTCCTGAGGGTGGAAGAACGCTTTGATAATAATGGCCGTCGAACTGGCCCACGCCCTGCAGGCGAAGGGTGAAATTGGAGTCGGCCGACCTCAGCCAGAAACCGTTCGACCCGGCCGTGATGAAGCCGAGTTCCGGGATCGCGTTGGAAGAACCCGTCGCGGGCGGAGCGGGGTTGGCAGTTGGCTGGCCAGCGGCCGCAGTTTGAATCTCAGCCTGATGCTGATTCTCCAGTTGTTGCACTTTGGCGCTCAACGCCTCAACTTGTTTTTTCAACGCGGCGATAGCGTCGGCGGTGTCGTCTGCCAGGGCGGCGGAGGCGAGCAGTTGCGCGCCGAGGATCGCCGCCACGATCCGTTTATTGTTGTTGGTCATTGTCTTCGTTTGTTTTGCCGGAACCTCTGGAAGCGCAGTCGGTTTGCCGGCAATTATTTTATGAAAAATCGCTTCATTGGCGGACAATCTAGCAGAAATATATACTATGTCAATAGAGATTTATATAATTAAATCTATAACGTTATTTATTGACTTTTTGGAAGCTTTTTACTTTTTAGATTCTAAATGTCATGTCAATACATAGTGATTATTTCAAGATTGTTGATTAAATTAGTAGAGATTGCTGGTTAAGGGTGATGGAATCATCTGTGCGCCTGAATCTGCGGGCATTGTCCTTGATCCGCCCGGTTCACTTTGGGTGGACTATCAGAAGCCCACAGCGAAAGGCCGGCGGGAATCAAAATCCAGCCGCAACCGGCTCTGGAGGCAAAACTTCGATGGTCATTTCAGAGATCTTAATGTAATTTTCAAGATATTTTAATCTTCCTGTGGTAAAATCGAGTATAGTTGGAAGGCCGAGTCGCAGTGCAACAATTTGAGATTCTATGAAAAGCATGTCACCCATCCTGTGGGCCGGCTTGATCGCCGGATCGTTTGCCACCACTGCGCCCGCCGCCGGCGGTGCGCCGCAAGAGGCCGCTCCGGTCGCAGCCGCGCAGCCACCGGCGGAACAAACGGCCCCGCCGGCCAATCCGGCCACAAAGCCGGCAGCCGCGACGCCGACGGCCCGCGCATCCAATACTGGCCCGACCACCGCGACGACCGATCAGGGCTTGATGACGCTGAATTGGCGCGGCGTGACCGTGGACCAAGCCTTGTCCATGTTGAGCGAGGTGGCGGGCCTTGCCATCAACCGCATGACCTCCACCAGCAGCGCGGGCGTTGTGGATTTGGTCAGCGCCAAGCCATTAAGCAAGGACGAAGTTGTGGCCCTTTTCAACAAGGTCCTCGCCGACCACGATCTGGCGGCCATTCAAGACGGGAAGATTCTGAACGTCATGACCGCCGAGGCAGCCTCGGAGAACGCGGCCACCCCGGTCGGCGTCGTTACCAACTGGTCTGATATTCCGAATGATGCCCAGGAGGTGACCTGGGTGATTCCGGTTCACACGCTCAATCCCAAGCAGGTGCTCACGGACCTCTACACCCTGATTCCACCGGACGCCAAAATGAACTCGAGCGACGCGGGCACGTCGGTGATTATGACGGGCCGCCAGATGGATGTCCGCCGTTTTGCGCAAATCATCACCGCGCTTGACAGCACGGGCAATGGCGACCTGGAGGTGTTTCTGCTGAAGTACGCCGATTCCAAGGCCCTCGCCTCCGAGTTGAAGGATGTTTTCGCGCCAGACACCTCCGGCGCCCAGACCGGCTTCGTCAACCCGTTCGCGGTCCTCCTGGGCCTTGGAGGCCGCGGCCGCGCCGTTGGCGGCGGCGGCGGTGGCGGCGCCACTGCCGCCGATCCAAGCAAGCGGACGGGCACTCACGTCAATGCCGTCTCCGACGACGAGAACAACGCCGTTCTGGTGAGCGCGCCGGCGGACTTCATGGCCGGCATCTCCAACATCATTACCGCGCTGGATATTCCGCAGATGGACACCGTTCAAATCCGGCTGTTTTTCCTCACCAACGCCGATTGCACTGATGTAGCCAACGAACTGCTCGCCCTGTTCCCGGATCCAAACCAGTCCAGCCAGAACCAAAGTGCCGGACGCCGCGGCGCTGCCCAGTTCGGCGGCGGCTTCGGCGGCTTCGGCGGCAGAGGGGGAGGCGCTCCGGCGGCCGCCGGGATGAGCGATCGCCTCAAGAAGCAAGCCACCGTCAATGCCGTGCCGGATCCGCGCACCCAATCTGTCTTGGTCACCGCCTCCAAGGATACCATGACGCAAATCGAGCAAATGATTGAGCAATTGGACGCGGACAAGCGCGGCCATGTGAAGGTCTTCGTGTACAAACCGGCGCATGCCAATGTTCTGGACTTGGTCGGCCCGATGACGGACCTGTTCCAGCAGAATGGAAGGTCCACCAGCACTTCCACCCAGCTCAACGCTTTGCAGCAGCGGATGCAACAGGCCGCGCAACAAAATACCATCAACGCCTCAAGCTCCGTCGGCACAAGCGGTGGCGGCATGACGACTCCTTAGGAAAGGCTCCGGCTTGGGCATTCAGTTCGCAGCCGGGTTTGGCCATCGTTGGCCACGTTGCTATTGTTGATTAAATCAGTAGAGATGGTATTGTGCAGGCTATGAAACTCTCGGTTCGTGGAGAATATGCCTTGCGCGCCCTCCTGGTGTTGACCATGCACTACGGTGAAAAAATCGTCCGAATCCAGACGATTGCAGCGGAGCAGAATATCCCCAAGAAATTCCTGGAGCAAATTCTCAATGACTTGAAACGCCTGGGCGCGGTGGAAAGCAAACGCGGCATGAGCGGCGGCTATCGTCTGGCCCGCCCGCCGGAGCACATCACGCTGGCTTCCATTGTGCGGCATGTGGAGGGGGCGATGGCCCCGGTGAGTTGCGTGAGCGAGCGCTTTTACGAACGTTGCACCTGCCCCGACGAGGCGCGCTGCCCCATTCGCGACGTGATGATGGAGGCCCGCGAGGCGGTGGTCCAGATCATGGAACGCCTGACCCTGGCGGATTTGCGCGACCGGGCGCGCCGCCTGGAGAAGCCGGCCGCGGAACCCGTGGATTTTGTCATTTAGACGCGCCCTGAAACCCTGGCTACGAAGATTTTCGTTGACATTACGAAGGTTTTCGTGCATTGTGCCGTCTGACACGATGGAAATGAACTGAATCCATTATGAAAAAGCGCAAGCTCCCCAAACCCACCGACGGCGAACTGGCCATTCTCAGCGTCCTCTGGCGGCGCGGCCCGCGCACGGTGCGGGAAGTCCATTCGGAATTCAACCAGACGCGGGAAACCGGCTATACGACCGTGTTGAAAATGCTGCAAATCATGGCGGAAAAGGGGCTGGTGGCGCGGGATGAAACTCGCAGGACCCACATCTACCGGGCGGCGCTGGCCCAGGGCGAGGCGCAGCGGCGGTTCGTGGGCGACCTGCTGGACCGCTTGTTCAACGGCTCGGCCCACCGCCTGGTGCTGCAAGCTCTGTCAACCAAAAAGGCTTCGGCGGCCGAACTGGCCGAAATCCGCCGGTTGCTCGATGACATGGAGAAAGGCGGCCAATGAACACATTGCTCCAATGGGGCGGGCACCCGGCCGTGGACCGGCTGGGCTGGACGCTGTTGCATTTTCTTTGGCAGGGCGCGGTGATCGCCGCCCTATTTGCTGTTGCGCAAACGGGCCTGCGCAGGCGCTCCAGCCATGCGCGCTATTGGACGGGCTGCCTGGCGCTTGGGTTAATGCTGGCCGCGCCCGTGACCACTTTCATCGCCCTGGGAGCCGAGCGGACGATTCCAGTGGCGCTTGCGGCGGGCGGAACACGGTCAAGCGCGGCCCGCCCGCCCGCGCTGGATGGACAAGGTGGACAAAGCGGACAACCTGGACACCCTCGCTCCCCGGTTCCTCTCCCTGCTTATCTTAATCCTAATCTTAATCTTAATCTCCCCGCCCCGCCGTCCCTGCTTTCCGGGAAACTCATCCCCGGCCTTGTGCTTGTTTGGTTGCTGGGAGTTTCGGCGCTTTCGATCCGGCTCTTGTTCAGCTCGCTGCATGTCGCGCGCTTGAAACGCCGGGGCCACGAGCCTCCCGGCGAGCCGTGGCTCGAACGGCTCGACCGTCTCCGGGCCGCGCTGCAAATCAGCCGCCCCGTCCGCCTTGTCAAGTCTGTTTTAATTGAAGTGCCGGCGGTGGTGGGCTGGCTGCGGCCGGTCATTCTCTTGCCGGCGGCCAGTTTGGCGGGGCTGACGCCTGAGCAATTGGAGGCGATTCTCGCCCACGAACTGGCCCATGTCCGCCGCCACGATTACCTGGTCAACCTGCTGCAAAACGCGCTGGAGACGCTGCTGTTCTACCATCCGGCGGTGTGGTGGATTTCCAGTTGTGTGCGGGCGGAGCGGGAAATTTGCTGTGATGAAATCGCGGTGAAACTTTGCGGCGATCGCTTGGTCTATGCGCAAGCTCTGGCCGCGCTGGAGCAACTGCGCGCGGGCGGTTCGTCGCTGGCGTTGGGCGCGGATGGAGGTTCCCTGCTCGAACGCATCCGCCGCCTCTCCGGCGCGCCGGCCGGCGGGAGCTTTCCCCGCCGGCGGCACGCGGGCGGCGCGTTGGTGGCGGCTTTGGTGGCGGGGATACTTGTCTCCCTCCTCCACCACCCGTCGAACAACGCAAAAGCCCAAGGAACACGGCCAGCCGCGCCAAACCAAACGAACACCGCGGCCGGCCCGGTCAATTCTTCCAAGCCGGGCGCAAATCCATCGGGGCTTTCGCTGGTTATTCGTTGCACGAATGAGGTCCTGAAAGTGGGCGACGAGATTCCCATTGAGTTTATCATCAGCAATCATAGCGCGGAGGATTTCAGCTATCTCGACCCCATGCCCCAACTAATGGTCCCGGATGAAGTTAATTTGGTTGCCAAGACAACCACTGGGGAAAGTGTCCCAAGTCCGAGTCTGCCCAGCAGATCGACGCAACTTGCCCGCCAAATCCTCGTTCTGCACCCTGGCCAATCCTTTTCCAAGATCATCCCGTTGAATTTTTGGGCGTTGATCAAGGAGCCTGGACAGTACCAAGTTCTGGGGGCTTATCTCGGACGTAACCACTTGTTTAGCCCCGGGCCGCACAACCAGCGAATTGCGCTGGTCAACTCCGCTCCCATCACCATCACGGTGCAGCCGCGCAGCAAGAAGGAGATGGACGATTACATCGGGGATTTGACCAATCAGGTTGCGGCCCGATTGGCCATCAAAGCGGCGCAAGCGCAATTCGACGATTCGGTGTTGGATGAGTTGTTGCTGAAGCTGATGTACACTTGCAATCCCAAAATTATTCCCACTCTGCTCCGTATCATGGATGAGGCGGGCCCTCATTCCGGAGACTGGGGCTGGTTTGGAAGGGAGGCGCTATTGTGTTACGTGCCCAAGACCGAAGAATCCTGGCAGTCCATCCTCCAGGAGGCTTCCAGGCATGCTTTGACGTGGCACATGGAAGAATTGCTCGCGGAATATAATTTCAATGGCGCGGAAATGAAGCCGATCATTGAGCGGGCGCTGGCACCGGACAAAATGGACGAATGGCGTTTCGGCGCCATGCTGGCAGCCAGTTCTTTCTACGACGATGCCTTCACTCCGAGGCTCATCGCCATCGCCACCGATTCCAATGCTCCACGCAAGTACACCGGACGCATCATCGGGGAAGAATTGTCGTGGAACACCGTTCGCGGCGCGGCGATGGCGGCCCTGGCGATGAATCGCACCGACGAGGGCGTGAAGGCGCTCCGCTCGCTGCTCAACGATCCTGACCCGCAACTTTGCGTTCTGCTGGCTCAGGCCATTCTGGGAGGTTATGACAGCCGGCTCAACATGCCCAGCAGCCCGACAGGAAGGCATCTGCTGCCGGGAGATTTTGACGCCCAGGAGGTGAGGCCGTTGATTGAGCGCATGCTGGCCTCGGCCTCTTCGAGCTACAAGGTCGAGGGCTTGCGGCTCGTGGAACGGTTCGGCGATGACGCATGGACGCCGCAACTGGTGTCGTTGGCCATGAAGCCCGGAGACATAGGAACTCGGTACAGCGCGATCCAGGCTCTGGCGATGAATCGCACCGACGAGGGCGTGAAGACCTTGAAAACCCTTCTCCACGACCCCGATGCGGCAATTTCCCAAATAGTGGAGTGGTCCATACGCGCCGCCTACACCGCGCATGGCGATGCGCTGGGCCGGCCGTTGCGGGCGGATGATTTTGACGCGAAATACCAGGTGCCGGAAGGGGCGCCGCCAACGAATCCCGCCTCCACAAACAACGGCGGCGCGATCCCTTCGAGTGAGTCAAATCGCGCAGAGGACGGTTTGAAGAAACTCGCGCCCTCCAACACGGGCGAACCCCAGGTGGTGAAGTTGATCCAGCTTGCTCATAGCGATCCCACCAACATCGTGGCGGAAGTCAGCAAAGCGTTGACCAATACCGTCACCATCATTCCCGACTTCCGCACCCACCAAGTGATCGTCCGCGCCACGGAACGGGAAATGCCCGCCGCAGAGGAGTTAATAAGGCAACTGGACAGCGCCACCAATCGCTTTCCAACCAATCCACCGCCAGCCGCCCCAAACCAAACCAACGCCCCTCCCGGCCCGGTCAATTCCTCCAAGCCGGCCGCAA
>JBEKIA010000139.1:0-14365 GCA_050011995.1 Verrucomicrobiota bacterium | reverse complement strand
CGGCGCGGGCGCGGCAACACTTTGATCGGGCCATGGCCCTTTCGGGCGGGCAGGAGGCGGCGCCGCTGCTGGCCATGGCGGAATCGGTGGCGGTGCAAAAACAGGACGTCAAGGAATTCGATTCCCTGCTCCGGCAGGCGCTGGCGGTCAATCCGGACGCCCATCCTGAAACGCGGCTGGTCAATTTGGTCATGCAGCGCCGGGCGCGCTGGCTGCTGTCCCGAAAATCGGATCTTTTTTTACTGGCGCAATGAGTGACGTTCACTGCATCAAAATTGAAATTCGCAAGATGACGCAAAACAGCCAATGCTCGCCCCAATCTGGCGAAGACCAACTGCGCTTGACGCGCCGGCGTTTCGTTCCCATGGCGGCGGGTCTGGGACTGGGATTGCTTGCCGGCGTGAAGGAGACGTTTGCAGGCCCCGGGCCGATCCGGGTGCGGCTGGGCACACTGGCGCCCAAAGGCTCGTCCTTCTACAAAGAACTGGCGGCGATGGGTGAAAAATGGCGGCGCGCGTCCAACGGCGGTGTGTTGCTGACAGTTTATCCGGACGGAACGATGGGCGGGGAGACGGACATGGTGCAACGCATGAGGCTGGGCCAATTGCAGGCCGGCTTGCTGACCGCCTCGGGGCTGGCGGCCATTGAGCCGGGCGTGAGCGGCCTTCAACTCATGCCCATGACCTTCCGCACGCTGGAGGAGGTGGATTACATCGTGCAGAAACTCCAGCCAACGCTGGAAAATCGCCTGGAAGCCAGGGGATTTGTGGCGTTGTTTTTCAGCGACACCGGCTGGGTGCGTTTTTTTTCCAAAGCCCCGGTCATCGGGCCGGACGACTTGAGGAAGACCAAGCTGTTTGTTGAGGCCGGCAACCCCGCGTATGTGGACCTGTACCGCTCGGTGCGGCTGAACCCGGTGCCGCTGGAAGCGGTGGACATTTTGCCCAATTTGCAAACCGGCCTGATCAACGCCGCTCCCCTGCCGCCCAGCTACGCGCTGGCCGGACAGGTGGACCGGGTCGCGCCAAACATGCTGGATCTGGCGTGGGCGCCGCTGGTGGGAGCCCTCGTTGTCAGCAAGAAAACCTGGGATGCCATTGCGCCGGAAACCCGCGACGCGTTGCGCCAGGCGGCGGTCGAGGCCGGCGCGGAGATGAAGGCGGAGGGCCGGCGCGAGAGCGTGGAATCGGTGGAGGCGATGCGCAAACGCGGGTTGACCGTTCATCCCTTGACGCCGGAGGCCGAGGCCCAATGGCGGCGCGAGATAGAGTCGGTCTATCCCAAAATCCGGGGATCCATTGTGCCGGCGGACATTTTCGACGAGGTGACGAACCAGTTGGCCATCTATCGCGCCGGACAGCCAAAGAAATGAGCGGCATGGCGAATCCACCTACGCCGGCGCCGGACGGGTGGCACCGTTGGCTGCGCCTCGGAGAAGACTCGCTCGTCACGCTCGCGCTGGGCGCGCTGATGATTGTGCCGCTGCTGGAAATCGTGCTGCGCCGATTGTTTCACAGCGGCATCAGCGGGGCGACGGCGGTGCAGCAACATCTGACGCTGGTGATCAGCCTGCTGGGCGGCATGCTGGCCGCGCGCGACCGCCGCCTGCTTTCGCTTTCCACGTTGTCCCAATTTCTCAAGGGGCGCTGGCAAGTGTTTGCGCGCGTTTACAGCAGCGCCGTCGCGGCGGCCATCAGCGTGTTCCTCTGCCTTGCCGCGGCGCAACTGGCGGCGTCGGAGAGGGAGGGGGGCAGCATGATGGCTTACCGGATTCCCATCTGGACGGTGCAATTGATCATGCCGATCGGTTTCGCGGTCATCGCGCTGCGGCTGTTGTGGAACGCCTCCGACCATTGGGGCTGGCGGCTGGCGGCGTTGCTGCTGGCAGGCGGCATTGCCGGGATCGGGCTGCATCCGTTTGTCGCCCCGGAACAGTTGGTGATGCCGGGGCTGATCGGGCTGCTGGCGGCGGTGGTCCTGGGGGCGCCGATTTTTGCGCTGCTGGGCGGGGCGGCGCTGCTTCTCTTTTGGGGTGATGGGACGCCCATCGCCTCCCTTTCGTTGACGCATTATTCCATGGTCACCAACCCAACGCTGCCGACGGTGCCCCTGTTCACGCTGGCGGGATATTTTCTGGCGGAAGGCGGGGCGTCAAGACGATTGATCCGGGTCTTTCGCGCGCTGCTGGGCCAGTTTCGGGGCGGGCCGGCGATTGTCGCCGTCATCGCGTGCGCGTTCTTCACCTCGTTCACGGGAGCATCGGGCGTGACCATCCTGGCGCTGGGCGGATTGCTGATGCCGGTGTTGCTGGGGGCGGGATACACGGAGCGCTCCGCCCTCGGGCTGGTGACGGGGTCGGGCGGCCTGGGTTTGTTGTTCCCGCCGTCGCTGCCGTTGATTCTCTACGCGGTGGTGGCCGGGGCCAATGCGGGCGGGGGCGGAGTGACGATTGAAAGGATGTTCCTGGGCGGGCTGGGCCCGGGAGTGCTGCTGGTGACCATGGCGTCGCTGATGGGCGTCTGGCTGGGGCCGAAGAAGCAGGCCGAGGCCGTTCCATTCGACGGCGCGGAGGCGGGCCGCGCGATTTGGGCGGCAAAATGGGAACTGCTGCTGCCGGTGGTGGCGCTGGCGGCGTTGTTCGGGGGATTGGCCACGCCGGTGGAGGCGGCGGCGGTCACGGCGCTTTACGCGTTCGTGGTGGAGACGTTTGCCTGCCGCGATTTCAAGCGGGCGGGCGACATTGCCCGCGTCATGGCGGAGGCCGGGCTGCTGGTGGGCGGGGTGCTGCTCATCCTGGGGGTGGCGCTGGGGTTCACCAACTACCTGGTGGACGCGCAGGTCCCGACCCGCGCGGCGGAATGGGTCACGGGGTTTGTCAAATCGAAATATGCCTTCCTGCTCGCGCTCAACCTCTGCCTGCTGGCGGTGGGCTGCGTCATGGACATGTATTCGGCCATCATCGTGGTGGCGCCGCTGATCGTGCCGCTGGCCACGGCTTACGGCGTGGATCCCGTCCACCTGGGAATCATCTTTCTGGCCAACATGGAACTGGGGCTGCTCACCCCGACGGTGGGGCTGAACATCTTTCTCTCTTCCTATCGTTTTGGCAAACCGGTGCTGCAGGTTTCGCGGGCCGTGATTCCGATGCAATGCGTGCTGCTGACCGGCGTGCTGCTCATCACCTATCTGCCCCCGCTGACCACCTTCCTGCCGCGCTGGCTGGGGCGGTGAGTTCCGCCGGGCCAAATCGCCCGGCGGCAACGCGTCCGTCCTGGCTGGTAGGGCGCGCACTCCGTGCGCGCCGCGGCGGGTCCCGGTGTGTCGGGGCCCCCCCAGTGTATCGGGACCCGCCCTGTCTTTTCCCAATCGGTCACTGACCCCGCACGGTCGCCTGGCCATCCGGATGGCGAGGTCCACTTTCATGCTTTCAACTTTCGTGCTTGCGGTCTTCCTGGTTATGGCCAAACATGGGGCCAATGAGATGCCTGTCACCGCCATCGCCAGGAGCGCTGATTTGCCTGGAACATTAACTTGACAAGTGATGGGATCGCAAAAAACCTCAATATGAACATGGAAACATTCAAAGACATTAAAAGCATCCCTTACGAGGGACCGAGATCGAAAAACCCGCTGGCGTTCAAGCATTACAACCCGGCCGAATTGGTCGAGGGCAAGTCCATGTGTGATCACCTGCGCTTTTCGGTGGTTTACTGGCACACTTTCCGCGGCACCGGCTCGGACCCCTTCGGGGTGGGCACCATGCTCCGTCCCTGGGACGACGGCTCCAACTCCGTCGCCAACGCCCAGAACCGGGCCAGGGTGGCCATGGAGTTCATCAAGAAACTGGGCGCGCCCTTCTTCGCCTTCCACGACCGCGACATTGCGCCGGAAGGCAGCGACTTGGCGGAGACCAATCGCAATCTGGACGCGATCGTCCCGGTCCTCAAAGAGGAACAAAAGCGCACCGGCATCAAACTGCTTTGGGGCACGGCGAATCTGTTTTCCCATCCGCGCTACATGAGCGGCGCCGGCACCAGTCCCAACGCCGAGGTCTTTGCCTTCGCCGCCGCGCAGGTGAAGAAGGCGCTGGAAATCACCCACGAATTGAAGGGCGAAGGCTACGTCTTCTGGGGCGGCCGCGAAGGGTATTCCACGCTGCTCAACACCGACATGAAGCGCGAACTGGACCACATGGCCAAGCTGTTGCACCTGGCCGTGGATTACAAAAAGCAGATCGGGTTCAAGGGACAATTCTACATCGAGCCAAAGCCCAAGGAGCCGACCAAGCATCAATACGATTTCGACGCCGCCGCCTGCCTGAATTTCCTGCGCCAATACGATTTGCTCCCGCACCTCAAGCTCAACATCGAAACCAACCACGCCACCCTGGCCGGCCACACTATGCAGCACGAACTGGAAGCGGCGGGCGCGGCCGGCAGCCTCGGCTCGATTGACGCCAACACCGGCGACGAACTCCTCGGCTGGGACACCGACCAGTTTCCGACCAGCATTTATCTGACCACCTACGTGATGCTCACCCTCTTGAAATATGGCGGACTGAAGACCGGCGGCGTGAATTTCGACGCCAAAGTGCGCCGCGAAAGCTTCGAGCCGATGGACCTTTTCTACGCGCACATCGGCGGCATGGACGCCTTCGCGCGCGGCTTGAAAATCGCCGCCGCCATCCGCAAAGACGGGCGCCTGGCGCAGTTTGTCAAAGAACGTTACGCGTCGTGGGATTCCGGCCTCGGCGCCAAGATCGAGTCCGGCAAGGCCACGATGAAGGAACTAGAGGCATATATCCTCAAGAAGGGCGAAGCCGCCCCCAACAGCAGCGGCCGCCAGGAGTTCCTGGAAAATCTGATCAACGAGTTCATTTAAGGCGGGCCAATCACGATAATGCGCGCCTCGTAATTCGTCAGCGTCAGCGGCACGGACACGGTGCCCGCCGCTTTGCCCGCGCCCTCCAGCGGTTGCATCTTCCCGCTGGAGGCGTCCCAAATCTGCACCGGGCCGGTCCCGGCCAGCCTCGCCATGCGCGACTGCGGCTCGTTGGATTCGTTGAAGAAGAAATACACCTCGCCGTCCTTGAGGCTGCGGTGGATGTATTTGACAGGCGGGCAGGCGGCGTCCAGTTGCACATCCGGCGGCGGCAGCGCGGCCACGACGCGGGGAGTGATATCCCCGGACGGCTCCAGGGTGGCGAAGCTCAGGTCCGGCGCGCCTTCCTCGGGATGCAGGAATGTCCGGTCCACAACCATGGCGGGCGTGCGTCCGACGAAGATGACCTTGCCGCCGGAGGCGGCGAAGGCCCGCAGCCGCTCCAGCACGTCCTTTTGGATCACGGTGGAGGTTGGGACGATGACGGCCCGATAAACCTGCCCGCTCAAGTTTTTCAATCCGCCTTTCTCCAGGGTGACGACGGAGGCCAGTTCATCCGAGTCAATGTGGTCGAAGTCAATCTGATGCTCCAACAGTTGGGTCACCAAGTTGTTGGTGGGCCGGGCCAGCACGTCGTCGGATTCCTGGTCGCCCAGCCACATGCTGTCGGTCGGGTGAAGATAGAGGACCTGGGCGGCGGGCCGGCCGATGGCCAGCAGGTGTTGCGCCCGGCTGACGTACCAGCCGATTTCCGCGCCATCGGCGGCGGTGAGGCCGCGGATATTCATGTAGTTGATGCCCCGGACGAGCTGGTAATCCACGACGAACTTCCCGTTTTGGCCCGCCGGGCCGCCGCCCTCTTCCTCCCAAACCAGCGGCCGGCCGTTGACATGGGCGGCGGAGGCGGCCAGCTTGGGAAAATCGGCCACGGTGCCCATGCGGATCTGGTTCAGATTGTCCACTCCGGGCACGCCGACATAGCGCATGTCGCGCCAGAAGGAGCCTTCGTTGCTGATCATCCCTTCTCCCCTCCCCAGCATTTTCTCTTCATGATTAAGATGGACCATGAATTCCATGCCACGCGCATTGCACCAGGCTTGCAGAAGCTTGTAGAAATTGTCGCGGAACATGCCGCTCCACACGTCCCAGTAGTCGGCCTTGGCGCGTTGCGCCTCGGGCGTCATCCTGCCGCCGAAGATCAGCGGGATGAAGGGCTTGAAGTCGTAGCCTTTCACCGCTTGAAAAGTTTCCAGCAGCTTGGGCGTCCAGGGACTGACGCCCGTGTAATCGGTCTCGTCGCCGCGGAAGCCGAGGACGGTCTTGCCGAACTCATCGCCGACCGCCTTCTCATAGACTTCGTAAATGACTTTTACATAAACGTCGGTGGCCACGGGATCCAGATAGTCAATCAGTGTGTAGTAACCGTCCTTGGTCGCGCCGCCGTCGTCCCCGTTGTCGTTGCGGGTGGGCGAACTGCGGTAAGCGTGCCGGATGAAAGTCAGTTCCCACGAACCCGCGCTGGCGGGCGCCGTCCATTGCAGATGTCCGTCCGCGGGCAGCGGCACCACCGTGGCCGCCGGCGCGCCGCCCTCCGCGCCTCCGCGTCCATCACGCCCGCCTCCGCGTTCGCCGCGTCCGCGTCCGCCGCCGCGCTCGGCTCCACGTCCTCCGCGTTCGCGCGCGCCGCCGCCGCCGCGCTCGGTGAGGAAGATGCCCTTGGCGCCAGGCGGCACCGGGATGGCGAACGGCTCGCCGGGCCATATCGTGTAGCGCACTTCGGCGTTGGGCAATTGAACGATCAGTTCTCCCGCTCCGCGCCGTGGCACGGTATATTTGAAGTTTCCATCGGCCGGCAGCGGCAACGGCGTCCGCTGCGGCGCGGGCGCTCCTGCCTCCGGCGCGGCGGCGGGCCGCGGACTGGCCAGGATGCCCAGGGTATAAACGGGCAGCGGAATGTCGAGCGTCTGGCCGGCGGCGACAGTGCAGTGCGCGTCCGGGATGATGCCTTGCATGCCCAGAAGCGGATAGTCCTTGCTGATCAGGCCGCCGGCGAAACCGTCCGGATAACCGCAATCGCCTTCAATCCAGACTTTCATGCCGTTTTTCTTGCACTCCTGGACGGCGGTTTTCACCAGGTCCATGTACTCGGGCGAGAGATAATCGGGCTTTACCCTCTGCGAGTTGTTGATCATATAAACGCCGCCCCCATTGGCGGCGATCTTGTCAATGTCGGCGATGATGCGCTCCTTGCTCTGCTGGCCGCCCCATATCGCCCAGTGGATGGCGCCGTATTCCTTGGGCGGCTGGGCAAAGGAAGCGGCGGCCTCGGCGACCGTCGGCATGGTGACCTCCCGCCAGGGTTCGGCGGCGCGGAGTGGCAGCGACAAACAAGCCAGCAGGGCGAGCCGCGATAAAATATTGATTGGTTGGCGCAGGCGTGCGCTCCCGGTGTGATTTTGCGTGTTCATGCCGCGATTTTGCCTCCGGCCATTCCCTCTGTCAATCTGAACCCGCCCATCGTCCGGGGCAGCGGCGCTACTGTAAGGTTGCCTCTAAACCCACCAGGGGCGTGGAAGTTCAGCGGCTTTCTGCCGAAAGCCGCTACGGTGCGCAGGTGTAGCGGCGGATGGCAATCCGCCGCCGGCTTTTTACGCCGCCGGTGTCCGATGGTGGCAGCACAGCTTCCAGACTTCAGAGCGGCCCTGCGGGCGAGCCGGGCTGTCGGCCGCGTCTTGCTGAATAGTCGGTTGCAGAAACTACAGACTGGGAGAAGAGTTCTTATCCTGTAAATCCTGTTCATCCTGTCAAAACCTCTATTTTTTGGTTGCGGCGGGCCGCGCTGGACTGCAATCGGTCAGAGCCGCTCCGTTTCGCGAAGATTTTTACCACGGATGGCACGGATGGCACGGATGATGGCAATGCAGAAGGCAGAGCGCAGAGTTTTTATCCGTGAAATCCGTGAAATGCGTGGTCCAATTCCTTCGGTTGCGGCTGGCCGCGCTGGGCTTCTTGCGCCTTTTCGCGGCCATTCCATCGTATTCCATCCTGCGGACTCCTCTGCAATTTGAATCATTGAATTCATATTTTTCGCCGCCCGCTTCACGCCCATTGAGGCAAATCGGCTTGACGGGACGATAAGGCAGGCAGGTCCGGCAGAGCCAATCCGAATGGATACGAAAAATGGATGCGGAAAACCTTGCTTGCGGCGGAAAATGGCGATAAAACGCCTTCATGAACATGTTCAAAATATGCACACGACGAGCGTCGGACTCGCAAACCGCGATTGTAAGGAACGCGGGGTTTGCCAATTAACTTACCCACCCAAAGCGATGGAGAGTTTGCACACATTTTGAGGATATCAAATTACTCAACGCCGCCCTGGTCGGAACCTAATTGCAAAGGCTATGGCTATAATCAGTAAGAGCGCAAAAGGGATAATAGTAGCGATCATTATTTCTGTGGTGGTTGGTTGCGGTGTTTCGTTTTGGTCATCATCTTGGACCATCAAATAACGTCGGCGTGCGAGTGGTTCCCGATCCCACGTAAAAAGCCCACAACCCAGATGAAATCTCACAAAGATGAATATTTCCCAAGCGCCCTATTTTGTACTTGCATAAATTGAATTTACGCCACAAACCCGGCAAAATCTGCCGGAATTTGAAATTAAGACACCGCCACAAAACATGCTGGAATCTCAAATTAAGACGCCGCCAGATTTGCGACTTCAAAATTAGACACCGCCGGGGCAGCAGGGCTGTTGACAATGCGGGGCATCCACAGGTATTGGTCATGTTGTTTTCTGGCGATGTCATGGATCAGAAGAGGTTCAGCTCTTTTTCGATCAAGGCGATGGTTTCGTCGCTGATGCCACATTCACTGCGGTCTTTGAAGGGATTCATTTGCCGTTTGCGGGCGGCGGCCTGATCTTCGTATTTTTTCAAGCAGAGGTCCAGTTTTCCGCTCTCGATCCGCAGCCATTGGGCGTTGTGATCCCCCTTGCGCAGCAGCGCGATGTCCTTGTTGAGCTGGCGCAACCGATCCAGTTGTACGGCGGGGTCCTCTTCGCCAGAGGGCGCCTTTTGCAGGGCCAGGGCGAGGCGGGCGGTCAGGCAAAGGGCCAATTGATCGGCGAGATGGGCGCCCGGCGCGGCCTGGCTGAGTTGGGCCGCGGGCGCCGCCTGGCTCAACTCGACGGCGTCCGCGCCGAACCGGCGCACCGCCTCCAACGCTTCCTGCTGCGCTTCCCAATCCCGGTATCCGCCCAGCTTCCAATTGGAGAGGTTGGTTTCGTTGATGGGCTGGCCGTCAAACTCCGCCGCCATCAGACCTGTGACTTCGGGCAGGGTGTTGAGCCACTCGGCGATCAGTTTGCCTTCGTCGCCATTAAGCAAGCGGCGGTTGATTTGCTCGCGGATGGGTTGGGGCAACCGCGCGATTTTGCCATTTCTGGTCATAAAACTTTTCTTTTTTTACCTTGATCCACCTTGATCCACCTTGATTGACCTTGATTGGGATGAGCGGCAGCGGATGGCGGGTGAACGGGGAATGGAGTCATGGAGTGATGGAGTGGCGGCGGAAAAGCCCAAATTGGGAAAGAAAAGGAGCGGGAATCGCTTCTGCGCCCTGTCGTCTTCCGGCCCGTCCGCCATCCGCGGGAACAATCCAACGCAAAGACGCCACGGCGCAGCGCGGCAAGCCGCAACCAAAGCGGTGAGTCTGAATTGAAAATTTGTCATTGGAGATTTCTCATTTGTCATTCGGAAAGACGGTTCGGAAAACTTTGCCAAAAATGCGCAATTCTCGCGAACACCACTGCAAAGACGCAAGGAGTGGAAAGCCCTCGCGCCCTGATACGCGCCTTGGCGTTACATCCGCCATCCGCGCGGCTCCGTCCGCCCGGCCGTCCGACTCTCCGTGCCTTACCATACGCTGATGATTTTAGCATATAAGCTCAAGATGTCAACGGAAAAACGCAAAAAAACGCCGATTTTTGCAAGGGCCGCAGTATTAGCCACTTACGAGACGGTTCAGGCGATAGTGAACGGGCAAGAGGCGCCCCGCGGCCCGCCACAACGAGAGAAATGGAACCGCGGACTTCCCAGGGCGGCAACGCCGCAACCAAATTGAACTGGCCGCAAGAGAACGCAAGGATCACAAAGAAAAAACAGCATAAGTTCTTGTCTATGTGCTCTTTGCACTGCACTCCGTCAAAGTCACTCCGTTTCGCGAAGATTTTTACCACGGATGGCACGGATGGCACGGATGATGGCAATGCAGAAGGCAGAAGGCAGACCGCAGAGTTTTTATCCGTGAAATCCGTGAAATCCGTGGTTCAATTTCTTTGGTTGCGGCTCGCCGCGCTGCGTTCCTTTGCGGCAAAAATCTTCTTGGAATTGCGTGATTTTTCCCTTTAGTGGCACCGATTTCACGGATTGACCATTCTCCATCCGCGCCGACCCCGGAAAGGAAAATCCGCGGAAGCCGGCGAAGTTTGGCGGAAGGAGGCGCTATTCCAGTCCCAAGATCCTCCGCCCTTCCACCGTAATCATGGACTGATGCCACGGCGGGTCCCACACGATCTCCACCACCGCGTCCTGGACGCCCGGCAAACCCAGCAGCTTGTCCCGCGCATCGGAGGCGATGACCGTCCCCATGCCGCAGCCGGGCGCGGTCAGGGTCATTTTCACCAGGACGCGGCTGCGGCCGCCGGCCAGCGTTTGGAGGCGCAGATCATAAACCAAACCCAGGTCAACAATATTGACAGGAATTTCCGGGTCGAAGCATGTCTTGAGCGTCTCCCAAATCCGCCGCTCATCCGCCGGCGCGTCCGTCACGGATGGATGGGTGTCCGCCGCCGGGGCGGGCGCGGCGGGTTGTTCCAACCCCAGTGCGTCGGCGTCCCTGGCTGCGAGGCGAAACAATCCATCGGGGCCTTGCGCCGTAAAACTGCCGCCCAGGGATTGAGTGACGACGACCGGCGTTCCCGCCTTGAGCGTGACCGCCGTGCCGAGCGGAATCTGGATTGCCTCGCAATCGCGCTTCAATTCAACAGAGATTCCGTTCATGATGAGACAACCCGTTGGGTATGGCCCAAAAACCTGATTGCGAAAGGCCCAATATAAGGATTAGGATTGTGGAACCAGGATTCGGGGGATTTCACTTTTCACTTTTCTCAATTGGCCCTGCCCCGCAACCTGGGCCGCCCCTTTGAGAGTCCGCAGCGAAATCCGGCCTTCCTCGGATTTGGGAAGGGATGCCTGGAAATGAATGCGCGCCGGCACCTGGCTGGAGGGCAGGAAAACGCGGCAGTAAGCCTTGAGGTCGCGCTCCGTCAGCATGGCGCCCTTGGAGTTGGGCACCACGAAGGCGTGGACTCTGGTTTCAAAACCCCCGGCGGCGTCCAATAACCCCACCACCGCGCAATCAGCCACACTAACATGACGCCGCAACACGGCTTCCACCTCGGCCGGGTTGATTTTGTGGCCGCGGATGCTGAGGGTTTCTTCCATGCGCGCCAGGAGGATGACCTCTCCGCGCTTGTCGGTCGCGGCCCTGTCCCCGGGGCAATAGCCTTCCAGGATAAGCATGGCCATTTCGTGTTCGGACTGGCCCCAAAAACCTTTCATCAGTCCGGGACCTTTCAACAGAACGCGGCCGGACTGGCCGGGGGGGGCTTCGCGCCGCTGTTCGTCCACGATGGTTAGGGAAAGGGTTGGAGGCAGCCGGCCAATGCGGTTGAGCGATCCATCGGGGCCGGCCTGAAGAAAGGCGGGCTGCGCTTCAGTCAGGTTGCAGCTCGCGTGAATCAAGGTGTTGGGCAGGAGGCGCCGCAATGACTCGAACTCCCCCTCCTCGAGCGGCGCGGAACCAATCTCGACATAGCGCAAGGATCCGGCCAGTTTCTGCGAGGGGAGCGAAGGTTTTTCCAGCAGCAGTTTCACGGAGCCGGGCCGGAGGGCCAAGGCTGAAGGGAGCCGGTCTTTCATGAGCTTGACCGCCTGGCCAAGGTTCGAAGCCAGGATGATGCGGGCGCCAGCCATGACATAAGCCAGGATTTGCCGCAAGGCCAGGCTCTGGTGGATTGGCAATGGAAGGAGGAGGACGTCTTGTTTGGTCAGGCCGAGGTATTCGACCTTGAAGGCCGCGCCGGCCAGCCAGTTTTTATGGGTGTTCATCACGCCCTGGCCGCTCCCGGCGGCCCCGCCGGGGTAGGTAATGGTGGCAACATCGTCCGGGCTGGAATTGTTGAGGCGGAGGAGGGCGGGATTGGTTTTGTTTTCCAGCACAGAGTCCAGCGATTCGACCCGCAGACCGTCCAAGCCGGGCAACCGGATAGCCCGGTCTTTGACGTAAACGACCCGCAGGTTCTCCAATCCATGATGCCGCACGTCGAGCCGCTCCGCGACGGCCCGGTCCACGATCAGGGCCTGCGGAGAGCAATCCCGCAGAATCAGGCGAAGGTTTTGATCCTGAAGGGAAGGATCTTGCGCCACGACGATGGCGCCAGCCTTCCAGACGGCGAAACAGGCGGAGATAAACTCCAGCGAATTGGAGAGCAGGATCAGCACCCGGTCGGCCGGCACCACGCCGTAACTCAGGAGGCAGTCGGCCAGCAGGTCTGAGGCCTTGTCCAACTCGGCGTAGGAAGTTTCCGCGCCGCCGCAGGTAATGGCGCGCTGGACCCCGGATTGGAGGGCCGCGCGGCGGAGAATATCGGGCAGCAGGGTTGGCTGGACTTGGGCGGGCTGGGAGGGTTCGGCGGTTTCGGCGTTGTATTGGTGCTGTTGGAGAAATTCCTGAATATCGGTGTGCAAGAACCGCCACGACTTGCCGACTTTCATGCCGCGAATCCGGCCTTTTCGAGCATAGCGATATAAGGTATCCAATTTGATCCCTAACGCATGGGCCACTTCCTCGGCGCAACAAAGCTCAATATTCATAACATGTCTCTGCCTTCGTGAGTTCACCTTGCCCTGATCCAATTCTAATTATCCGAACCATATCCAAAAACAGACCACCTAATGTGTTTTGTAAAGCAAACATCGGGCCAAGATTTTTGGGAACGCGGGTTGCCTCCAGTTCCTTGAATGTTAATACTTGTGGCATAATGACTTGTGAATTGGGCACTGATACAGAAAAATCGCCGCAACAAAATTTGAAAAATCGAAAAGTGTAAAGCAATCCGACAGTATTTGTCTCCGTGGCGGAAGTTTTTTGACATAAGACACTGAATTGCAGAGACTTGCGCCGGTTATTCAAAAGTGTAACGTTTTTCCTCGCAATCTGTATGGAAAAAGAAAGATTGTGTTTGGAGTTTTTTAAAACACCCTGCGGGTGTGGCGATGAATTGTTTTGTGACAGGCGCGTCGGGGTTTATCGGAGGCAATCTGGCGCGGGAACTGGCCGCCCGCGGCCATCACGTCAAGGCGCTGCTGCGCCCCGGAGGCGATGCGCGGGGCTTGGAAGGGGCTGATTACGAGGGGGTCCCGGGCGACCTGGGGCGGCGGGACTTGCTGGAGAAGGCGATGCGCGGGTGCGACTGGTGTTTCCACGCCGCCGCCAGCTATCATTTGTGGCTGCGCGATTATGCGCCGATGTACGCCGCCAACGTGGAAGGCACGCGCCATGTCATCGAAGCCGCCACCGCCGCGGGCTGCCGGCGGATTGTTTATACGAGCACCGTGGGCTGCATTGGCCTGCCGCGGGAGAGCGGCGGAAAAGTCACCCCGACCGATGAGGACACGCCCGTCAGCGGAGCGCAGATGAGCAACCACTACAAGCGCTCCAAATGGCAGGCGGAGGAGGTGGCGCGCCAACTGGCCGCCCGGGGCGCGCCGGTGGTTATTGTCAATCCCAGCGCCCCCATCGGCCCGCGCGATGTCAAACCGACGCCGACGGGCAGGATCATTCTCGATTTTTTGAACCGGGACCTGCCGGGGTATGTGGACACCGGACTGAACTGGGTGCATGTGCGCGACGTGGCGGCGGGGCATATTCTGGCGGCGGAAAAGGGCCGGCTCGGCGAGCGGTATATTTTGGGCAACGCGGAGGGCAACTGGACGATGCGGGAAACGCTGGCCGTGCTGGAGGAATTGAGCGGGGTGCCGGCGCCGAAATGGCGCGTGCCCTACGCGGTGGCGTTGCTGGCGGCTTATGGCAACGAGGCGCTCTCGGCGCTCACCGGCAAGGAACCCAAGGCCCCCCTGGCGGGAGTGCGCATGGCCGGGCACAAGATGTATTTCAATCCCGCCAAGGCCATCCGGGAACTGGGCCTGCCGCAAACCCCGCCGCGCCAAGCCTTTGCCGACGCCATCGAGTGGTTCCGGGGCGGCTATCTCAGGCAGAAAGACAAGTGAGGCCGGCTTGGGATGGGACGGAGAGGACTTATGGGACGGAGGTCTTGAAGCCGCGGGAGGCGCGTGCCTGACATGAAGCGGGGAAGGGCAAGAGAGGTGAATCTTTGCAAATGCGCCCCGGCGCCGGC
>JBEKIA010000138.1:0-11108 GCA_050011995.1 Verrucomicrobiota bacterium | reverse complement strand
GCCCGCGTAGGCAAACGCCCCTTTGATGGTCCTGAGACGCTCCACGCGAGTCCCGGCCAGGTAGTGCGCGAAATCGCCGCTTCCGACCACCCCAAACCAATTGCGCGACACCCAGCACTTTAACGAGTCCGCCCCATAGACTTCGCCATTCGGGAATTCCCCACCATCCGGCAGTTCCGCCCAAACACTCATCACCGTGCATTGTCTTGAGCCGTCCAGTTCAATCTCCTCCTTCCAGTGTTCGCCGCCCGCGTGAACACGCACCCGGCGCAGGCGCGCGGATTCCCCACGCTCCTCTTTGAAGCGAAACCGCCAGGGGACACCGAAAACAAGCAGGTGGTAATGCGGGGCGATCCTGCCCTTGTTCTTGCCCGATTGTCGCTCTTTGAATTCCAGCTTCCAAATAATCGCCGCTCCCGGCCAACGCCGTTGCATCCGGTCACAGAACGCCTCCAAATGGCCTTTGTAATCCTCCCGGTACAGAGGAAAGTTGTCCGGGTAGGTGAGTGTAAAGGCGAGAGGCACGGCATTCTGTTCCACTTTCGCCAGTAATTCCAGCATCCGCCGACGCGAGGCCGGGGTGAACTCGACAATTTAACCACGCGGGCCGCAACCGCTCGTGTTTCCAGCCGCCACATCCCCACGGAGGCGGACTTGAATCAGGCTGGCCCCACGGTAGCAGGTTACGCTTCCCCTTCGTTGTCGCGCCGGAATATGCGCTTTAGACAAGCCCAGCGGAGGCGGGGGGCGGCGCTGGGCGCCACCCCGCCGCCTCTCGCTGTCGCCAGTCGTCACCGCGTACGGCCGCAGAACCGGCGAGCAGTGTAGCTCAGTGTCCGGTTCTGCTCGCTCTATTTCGCCGCCGTGCCGTTCTAGTGTCACTCGCCCTCCTTGTTCGTGGTCCCGCGCTTGCGCATTTCTTTCCGTCCCTGTATGTTCAAGACATGACACAAGCAGTCGCCCAAATTCTTGGCGAGGTCGAGCAGCTCTCGGAAAAGGAGCGTCAACAACTTCGACACGCCATTGTCGAAAAGGTTCCCATGTCCGAGGATTTGACGGACGACGATTTCGCCGCTCTGGCTGCGGCGTCTTTCCGCGCCCTGGACGACGAGGAGAACCAGCGGCATGCCTGAACGTGGAGAGGTGTGGCAGGTGGACTTTGGCATTACGCAGAAGGTTCGGCCGGCTTTGGTCATCAGCATTCCGTACGGGGACGCGGATCGCGCCTTGATCGGCGTGGTTCCGCACACCACAGCCACGCGCGGCTCGCAGTTTGAGGTTTCTGTGCCGACGGGATTTCTTGGGACGGGCGCGTTCCTCGTTCAAGGGATTCAGGCATTGCCACCCAAATACTTCTTGCGCCGTCTCGGCACTCTGACGCCTGATCAGATTCGACAGGTTGAACAGGGGCTGCTGCGTTGGCAGGGCATTTCCTCCCGGTAAGAGTGGAGCCTGTCTCTTTCACCGGCTCCCCTCGTTCGTGGTGGTTTTCACAATCGCCAGGATTGCGGCCTTGAGCGGAGCGGAAAGCCTACCCCATGCAGCGACTACTTGCGCCAGGTCGTGACTGAACGTGACTGGCTTTTGTGAGGCTATTTGTGAGGGCACCCCACCTAAACCCTTGATAATCAACGATTCGGGGCGGGTTCGAGCCCCGCCACTCCCGCCATTTCCCCATTGCGGATTGCGGATTGCGGATTGCTCAACAGCGAACGGCAACGGAGAGGGAAATGATGATTTTTTCATCTCTGTGATCTCCGTGTGCTCCTGCGAATCTGATACTGCAATCTGATACTGTTTCCAATTTTCGGGCAGTTTGATGAGGAATCTGGATGACGGAAAAGTCATAAATCGTTGGGAATCAGGGCAGGGGTGACGCATGAGGATTCAGGAAAACAGTATTGACAGATTATGAGCCGCCGGCTCTAACCGCTGCACGGCAAGCCCGCACCCGATTCCCACAGTGCGGCCTTGTGTTGTCCACCGCTCAATCCCGAAGCGCGGCGGCAGCCAGGCCCCGCGGGATTAACGAATTTTTAATGCCCGCCCCGCCCCTTTTAATTATCGGGAACATTGCGCCCGGGGCAAATTACCGCATGAAATTGGGTCTGTCTCCCGCCACCCTGGCCGAATTGGAGCGAAGCGCCATCGGCCAGCAGCCGCCCCGCCACGGCGAAATCCGCCCCGGCCATGTCTTGGACGGCCGTTTCGCCATTACCCGGATTATCACCCACGGCGGCATGTCCACGATTTATGAGGCGGAGGATTTGGACAACGACCGCCGGCCGGTCGCCCTCAAGATTCCAATGGAGAAACTGGGCATGGATCCCAAAACCATGTCCCGCTTCGAGCGGGAAGCGGAGATTGCCCGCCAGGTGGATCATCCGTTCGTCATGAAGTTCTTTGCCGCGCCGCCCAGCCAAAGCCGGCCTTATTTGGTGATGGAGCTTCTCGAAGGCGAAACCCTCTATCATGCGATGTCGCGGCAGGTTTGTGTTCCGGAGGCGGAAGCGCTGAAAATGGCCAGTGGCGTATGCCAGGCCTTGCAATATCTGCACGAGCGCGAGATTTGCCATCGCGACCTCAAACCGGAGAACATCATGCTCTGCCATGACGGCTCGATCCGCCTGATGGACTTTGGCATCGCGCGCTCGGTCCGCTCGCCCCGGCTGACCTTCGTTGGTTTCGCGCCGGGCACCCCGCATTACATGGCGCCGGAACGGGTCCAATGCAAACGCGGCGACGCGCGCACGGACATCTACGGCCTGGGGGCCATCCTTTATGAGATGCTCACCGGCGTCATTGCCTTCGAGCATGAGGACCCGATGGTCATCATGAACGCGCGCGTCACCGGCGATCCCGAAGCCCCGCGCCGGGTCAACCCCGCCATTTCACCGCAGGCCGAGGAAATTGTGCTGCGGGCCATGGAGCGCGATCCGGCCCGCCGTTACCAGACCGCCGCCGCGATGCAGGCCGACCTGGACGGACCGGGTCAAGTGGAATTAACCGGGCGCTGGCGGCGCCTGGAACCGGCCACGCCGGCCAAACGCGCCTGGCGCAAGGCGCGGCTGATCGCGCCGTGGATTCTGATTCCCCTGGCCCTGCAAGTGTTGGGCTTCCTTCTCCTCTGGCATCACCTCGTCAAGAAATAAAATCCGCGGCGCAAGGCCGGGGAGCGCCCGGCTCTCACCGCAGGCCAATCATGGCCGCGAGGAATAATGCCGCCAGCACTATGGCGACCGCCCACCAGAACCAACTGATGCCGTGCGGCAGCACCTTTTTCTTCCCAAATTCCCGATCCACAAACTCATCATAATCAAACTCCTCGTCCGGCAAATTCAGCCCTCCGACGTGCGCCTCCTCCGACCACCCGGTTTTCTCATCCGCTCCGCAGGCCGGGCAGGCCTTGGCGCCGGCGGGAACATCGGCCCCGCAATGGGGGCAATTTTCAGGCGGCAGGTCCATAGGAATGGAATCTTTCTTCTCCAGTCCGCCGGGCCGTCCGGGCCTTGGCGGGATCCGGTCTATTCAATCAATCCAGCCGGGCTTGGGAAACCTCCCCCACAATCCCCTGGGTCCTCCAACTCGACGGCGGAATCGCCGCCGGATTCAGACTCCATCGTCCGGCCAGTTGGTTGAGCTTCTCCGTGTCACCGGCCAGCGCTTCCCGGCAGACGAATCCGTTAACCTCGCAGCCGTACTCAAAGCAAACCATGCCCAACTCCCTTTCCGCCGCCGTGACCAACCCCTCATTCCACAACGTCTCCCCCGCCCACGCGTAAGCCCGGTAAACCCGGCCGTCCTGCAAGAGCGCCCAGGCATGGTGGTTGAGCGCACGGTTGACACTGTAAAACTGCACGTTCCCCAGCTTGCGGCTCAGCCCCCGCAAGAACCGGTAACAAACATCCACATCCTCCGCCGGCTCGGGCAATCCCGGCCCCACGACCAATACCCACCCGGAAATCGGGCGCGAGACAAACAATTTGCCCCCGCTCGTTTCGACCAGGCCTTCCTCCCACGAACAAGGCGCCGTGTGATGCAGATTCAGCGCCGCCTGCACCGCCGCCGCATTATTGCATTTGACCGCCAGCCAGCGCGCCGGCCGCTCGAACAACGACGGCCGCGCCCCTAAATTCGCGTTCCCCGGAACACGGGCCGCTTCCGCAGGGCCGCCATCGGAGAAAAGGCCCGGAAACCGCCGTTGCCGCCAGGCGCAATAGACGAAGAAACCGCCGATTCCCAAAACGACACCGAAAGGCATCAACATCAGGAGCCAGCCAATTGTCTGCAAATATGCCGGACTCACGGTTAGAAAATAGCAGAATCCACAAATCGCGCAACCATTGCACCCCAAAAAACCGGCGCATTTTGCATTTTGCTTTTAAGGATTTACCCGTTAGATTCTTGTGATCGCCAAAGCAGGGCGGTTGTTGATGACTGAAATTCTGAACTATTTGAAAATCGGCGCCGGGGTCGTCCTTCTTTTCGGGGCGACTATCTTCGTCCACGAGTTCGGCCACTATTGGATGGCGCGGCGGCGCGGCCTGAAAGTCGAGGCGTTCGCCATCGGCTTCGGCCCAAAGATTTTTGCCTGGGTGCGCGACGGCATCGAGTATTCGGTGCGCTGGATTCCGGCGGGCGGCTTCGTCAAACTGCCGCAAATGGTGACCTCCACGGCCATTGAGGGCGAAACCGGCAAGGAGGAAATCCCCCCCGCGCCGCCCTTCTCGAAAATACTGGTGGCGGCGGCCGGGCCGTTTATGAACGTGGTGTTTGCCTTTGCCATCGCTTCGGTCATTTTTTGGGTCGGCCTGCCGGTGCAGGTCAATCCCTCCATCATTGGCTACGTGGAACCGGGCACGCCGGAAGCGGCTTTGGGAATACATGATGGGGACGAGATCGTGGCCGTCAACGGCAAGGAGGTCAAGACTTGGGAGGAGGTCTATGGGGTGACGGTGCTGGCGCTGACCAATGTTTTGCCGGTGGCCATCAAGCACGAGGGCAAGACCAACACCTATCTGTTGAAGGCGGAGGTCACCGGGGCCTTGGACGTCAAAACGCTCAATTTAAGCCCGCGCGATTTTCTGGTCGTCAAGAGCGTGAGAGCGGACAGCCCGGCGGAAAAAGCCCATTTGCAAACCAACGACGAAATCCTCAGTTTTGCGGGAGTGCCGATCAGCGGATTTAAACAGTTGACCAATCTGTTGCAGAAGTGCGCCGGGCAGGCGACACCGCTCGTGGTCAAGCGGGACGGCGAGCGCAAGACTTTGAGCGTGACGCCGGCGACGGAGGTGACGGCCGACAAAGGCCGGCTCGGCGTGGCCTTCGGCTTCGGCAAGGACGTCTATGTGCTGGAGCACCCGACGCCGTGGGCGCAGATCAGCGACGTGGTCAATCAGGTGACCAGCACGCTCAGCGCCCTGCTCCATTCCCATTCCAGCGGAGTCAAGCCCAGCGATTTGGCCGGGCCGGTGGGGATCATCAGTTTTCTGGGAGTCAAAGTGAACACGGACTACCGGCTGGCGCTGGGTTTTCTGGTGATGCTCAATATCAATCTGGCCATCATCAATATGCTGCCGATTCCTGTTCTGGATGGCGGACACATCGTGATGTCGGTGCTGGAGCGCATTCGCCGCCGGCCCCTGGACGTTCGTCTGGTCGAATACACCACCACGGTCTTCGCTGTCCTGATTATTTCCTTTTTCGTTTACGTGACGTATTTCGATGTCAAACGGCTTCCTCTGATCCGGATCTTGTTCAACCAGGAATCTCAAATCGAGCAGCCCGCCAAACCGGCCCCAGCTCCGGAAAGCCCGGGCCCGTAACGACATGCGCTGCTGCCTGTCGCCTTTCTTCTATCAGCGGCGCCGCACCCGCGAAGTGGTGGTGGGCGATCCGGCCAGGGGCGGCGTCATCATCGGCGGCGACCATCCTGTCGTCAAACAGTCCATGATCACCTGCGACACCATGGACACCGCCGAGTGCGTCAAACAAACTCTCGAACTGGCCGCCGCCGGCTGCCAGATCGTCCGCATCACCGCTCCCACCGTCAAGGACGCCGCCAACCTCCGAATCATTGTCGCCGAACTGCGCGCCCGCCGCTGCCTTGTGCCGATTGTGGCCGACATCCATTTCAAGCCCGACGCCGCCCTGGAAGCCGCCCGTTGGGTGGAGATGGTCCGGGTCAATCCCGGCAACTACGCCGACAAGAAGAAATTCGCCGTGCGCGAATACAGCGACGGCCAATACGCCGCCGAGCTGGCGCGGATCGAGGAGCAATTCACCCCCCTGGTCCAGCTCTGCCGGCAACTCGGACGGGCCATGCGCATTGGAACCAATCACGGCTCCCTGAGCGACCGCATCATGAACCGGTACGGCGACACCCCGCTGGGCATGGTGGAAAGCGCCCTGGAATTTGCCCGCATCGCGCGCCGGCACGATTACCACAACTTCAAATTCTCCATGAAGGCCAGCAACCCCAAGGTGATGATCCAGTGCTACCGCCTCCTGACGGCCCGCCTGGAGGAACTGGGGCCGGACTGGAATTATCCCATTCACCTCGGCGTGACCGAAGCCGGCGAAGGCGAGGATGGCCGCATCAAGAGCGCCATCGGCATCGGCTCTCTCCTGTGCGACGGCCTGGGCGACACCATCCGGGTTTCCCTCACGGAAGATTCCCCCCGTGAAATCGCCGTCTGCACCGATCTTTTGGCGCAAATCCCATCCCTGACCATGCCAGCCAGCGCGGGGTCGCCATCCTCCATCCTCCATCTTCCATCCTCGCCCCAGCCCAGCCCCTTCGACCCCTTCGCCTTCACCCGGCGCAAGACGCCGGAAATCGAGTTGGGCGAATCCAGCAAATGCGGCGGCGAACAAACCGTGCGGGTGGCCGTCACGCGCGCCGCCTGGGAGAAAGTCGCCCCGCGAATCCGGCCCAAAGACGACGTTCGCCCCGAGGCCGTTTACGAAGACCTGAACGTCCAGGAAATTGATCCGGCGGCCGATTTCACCATCAATTGCGACACCCAGTTGGTCACGGTGAAGGATGGAGTGGAGTTTCCCGCGATTGCCGCCTTTCGCCTCCTGGCCGCCAAGCTCAAGGCGCTGGGCCGCAACAATCCCATTTTGCTCAAGGATTGCCTCCAGTTTGAAGCCGCGCCGCTGGAGCCAAACATCGCCTTGCTGCGGGCTTCCGTCGTCATCGGTTCCTTGCTGGCGGACGGGATTGGCGACGCGATCCTGATTCGCGGCGAAGCGGGCGCGGGCCAAAGCCTGCGCCTGGCCTACAACATTTTGCAAGCCGCCGGCTGCCGCAGCTTCAAGACCGATTACGTGGCGTGCCCTTCCTGCGGCCGGACCCTGTTCAATTTGCAGACCGTCACCGCGCGCATCAAGGAGCGCACGGCGCATTTGAAAGGGGTGCGAATTGCCATCATGGGCTGCATAGTCAACGGCCCCGGAGAAATGGCCGACGCCGATTTTGGCTACGTGGGCGGCGCGCCCAACAAGATTAACCTGTACGTGGGCAAAACTCCTGTCAAGTTCAACATTCCCGAAGCCGAGGCGGTGGACCGCCTGGTGGACCTGATCCGCGAGCACGGCAAGTGGAGGGAACCGGAGAATCACGAGCAAAAGATTGCGTCGCCGGCGTGAGTTGACTGACGCTGCCTGCGGAACAAAACCCTCTCCAAACCAAGAACAAGATCAACACCGATGTTGCTTTCGACCGCGCGGCCGGTTACATTCACCCCATGAAAGCGGTGACAATTCTGGAAGCTCAGGGACAGCTTGGACGACTTATCGCGGAGGCTTGTCGTGGCGAATTGGTCGTGCTCACGGACGGAGACAGACAGGTGGCCTTGGAGCCGAGAAATCCGTTGGACGTGGAGGAAGACGGCCCCGAATTGGAGGCGCAGTTGTTGCGGGCGGTCAAGGGGCCTCATTCCCCATTCGGGGAAGGCGATTTGCGGGAATTGGCAAATAAGACTCTGGCAGCACACAGGGCGCGCCTCCAGAAATGAACCTGCCGTTGCATCGCTCGGATGATTTTATTCTTCCGGTGTGACGCCGCGAACGCTTGTGCTTCCTAATTGATCTCGCGCAGCTTTGCCACATCCGCCAGGTCTTGCGGACGCGCCGCGGCCAGCTTATTTTGCACCAGCAATTCCTTGCTGATCACCCAAACCGGCAAACCGTCCAGGCGCGTTTCAACACGGGTTTTCCATGCCTCCTCGAAAGACACTGCCGCGATCGAAGTCAGGAGGTCAATTCGATTCGGGGCGCGCCCAAGCTGGATGACCATTTCGGGCGCGCGAAAATCGCTCTCCTGGAGACCGAGGCCGGCAAATCCAAAATCGCCGACGGCCGCCGCCGCCAGGGCGGCATTTTCTGGCGAAGTATCAATTAAAAAGTCCACATCCCCGGTGTAGCGCGGATGGCCGTGAACGGCGACGGCGTGCCCGCCGACCAGCAGGTACTTAATCTTCCTGGAGTTTAATAATCCGACAAACTCTCTCAAGTCTTTGCTCAGTTGCATGGGGATGTTGGGCTGCGACCAGGTCGAAGAGGATTTCCAGGCGCTGTTCCGGCGTGAGCGAACGGCAATGCTCGCGGTCCGCCTTCTCCGCCTCGGCAAAGGAATGAAATATGCGGAATACCTTTTCCATCGGTCCAACATATCATGCCGCCGGCGCGCTGCACGGAATTATTTTGGTTGTCTTGCATAGTGAAGCAGGCGAATTTTACTGTAAAGGCCAGCCGCCATGGTGTTCAATGGAAGCGTCAATCTCCGTCATTAGGCGCATGGTTTCGGAGAGCGCAACGACGATTTTTTGGTAGTGCTGAATATCTTCGTAGGAAAGTTTGCGGCCTTTGCGGTCTTTGAGCCATTTCTCGCAGACCTGGTAGCCGCCGACATGAAACTCCCAAACTGTTTTCGGCACGCCGCCGAAGTATTGCTTGGCATTGAACCAGACGCGCTGGTCCTGCTCCGTGTATTGAACCTTTTCCATCTCATTCGTGCCTTTGACGGGAAACTCGGTGATCAGTTCATCGAGCTTGGGCGATTCCATGAGATGCAATGCGACCAACCCCGCCCCTTTGGCCGCGAGCGAGCGGAACAGCTTCAAATCGCCGGTCAGCGGCAGGCGCGGGAAATCAACTTTCAGAAATTCCGCGTAACGCTTGCGATAGGCAGGGGAATGAAACACGGCGTAAGCATAATGGAAAACGTCCTCCGGCCCGGCGGTCTTCTTCAAATCGCCGCCATCAACCGGTGTCCATTTCAAGCCGAGCCGTTGCGTGAGGTCCTCAATGAACTTGGGATGTATATTTGCGAGGCGTGTGACGTACCCGGGTGACGGTTCAAACAAGGCCATGAACATCGCGCCGCCGCCGCCTTTCTTGTGGCCTTGAGATTGTCCGCTTTCGTAAAGATACAGAGGAAAAACATTGGAACCGTCCTTGAGTTCGACGAAGACGGCTGGCGCAGGCGTGTTGCTCGCGACAGCATGTTGCCAGGTTGCTGACTTGGTCTGCCGTGTTGTGTTCAGTGCAAGATTGGTCCTTCCAAGCATGTGATTAACAAGCTCTCGACGCGGGCGTTCCATGGCCGCTTCGCTGTAATAACTGAAACGAAAATCAAACGGGCGATAGACGCACTTGGTTATCAGCGATTGCCAATTCTTGTCAGCCCGGAGCAGGGCGCGCGCTTTGGCCATCTTCCAATCCCTGGTGTCAGGGATTTTGAACTTGGCCCTTAGCTCCTCGTCGCTGGCTTTCGTGTCCCGCAGTTCCGAAATGCGCGCTTGGAGCGCTTCCTTGTCGAAATCAACGGCAAATTCGTCATGGTGCGTCTGGAAACCGAGGACATTAACGGGCATGATGTCAGTCAGCCTCCACCCTTTCTCGTACTCCACCCTCAAGCGAGCGTTCTGCGGCATGAAATAGTAATAGGGTTTGGATGGTTTCAATTCTCGCCAATCCGTATTGCTCACGTCCGTTTGGGCCAGCAGTTTGTACTTCAGCTCCCGGCGGCCCCAAATGTCGGCACGGAACACTTGGGCCGGTTTCCGGCCTCGCTTTTCCTTGACGCATAAGACCAGCGAAACCCCTTCCGTGATGTCGAACACATTCTGGTCTTCGCCGCCATCAGGCGCGCGTTCCTTCTTGTTGGAATTCCCGTGCAAATCGTAAATATAGATTGCGTTGAAGCTGCGCATTAAACTTTGGCGCATGCCGCGAAAGGTCGGGGAGTCGAGATAGCTATTGCTGGTGATGTAAGCGATGACCCCTTCGCCGGTTTTATCAATGCGCCATTGGGCGAAACGAATGAACTTCACATAGTCGTTTTGAAGCCACTTCGGATTTCGTTCCGCCAACCAGACGCCATCCGCGACGTAGTAATCTTGCATCAACCGTCCGATGAAAGTCGGCACTTCCACGATGCGGTCAGCAGCCGCGTTCTTTTTGACTTCTGTGACGCGCCCTTGTTCCAATCCAAAGTCCGCGACATATTGCTGCCCCTTGGTTACTTGGATCGCAGCCCAACTGCGGTTCGCGGAATGGCCGGAATAAGGCGGATTCCCGATGACGACCATGATAGGTTTGTCGCGTTTGATGTTGGCGGCGGCGTTGGCTTCGTCCGAAATCCATTGCGCAAGAAGATTTTCGCTCTTCTCCGCGGCTTCTTCAAGTGTGTTGGTGAGGTAGATGCCGAGGCGTTGGTCAGAGGCAAATTGATAGCCAGTTTCCTGCAATTTCATGCCGAGCTTGAGATGGGCTACGGCATACGGAGCCATCAGCAACTCAAAACCAAAAATGCGGTTGAGTAAATGCCGGGCAACGTAGCCATCCCACGCGCCCTTTTGTTTGAACTGCTGATAAATGTGGTCAATGACGAAGTAAAGAAACGTGGCGGTGCCAGTGGCAGGGTCGAGAATCAGCGTGTTCTCGTCGGCCAGTCCTTCTGAGCAGCCAAAACGGGCCTTCAGCAAATGGTCAACCGAACGGACAAGGTAGCTGACCACCGGTTCGGGCGTGTAAAAGACACCACGAACTTCGCGCATCTTCGGATCGTAAGCCGCAAGGAACGTCTCATAAAAATGAAC
>JBEKIA010000137.1:0-11114 GCA_050011995.1 Verrucomicrobiota bacterium | reverse complement strand
GGGCGTGCTGCCGCCCTGCGCGGAAATCGAGCCGCCGCCAGCCAGCGTGCCGGCACTGATTTGGATGCTCCCGCCCGCGCCGCCACCGGCAGTAAAACCAACCGACACGCCGTCCGCAGCGATCACGCCATCCACTTGCAACGTGCCCGCGACGGCAAGGCAAATGACACCGCCACCCGCGCCGCCAGCCGCGTCATCGCCACCGGCGCTGCCACTGCCCCACAAGCTTGGCGTCAGCAAGGAGTCATACACGCCACCGCCGACGCCACCCACGAAGGTAGAGCCGCCCGTTCCACCGTGCCCGGCGCCGCTGCCGCAATTGGCGTAATTCCCACTGGTCCAATATGTGCCTGCGCCAGGCCCGGCACCCTTGGCGTAACCCAGACCGCTCACGTCAATCTCGCTTGAGGAGTCCACCCCCAGATTGCCGGCGATGGTCAAAGACAAGAGGTTGCTCGCCTCGCCATTCGGCGCGGCGGAATGGGTGAGGACGGCGTTGCTGATGACCTGGAGACTGGCAAAGCTGTGCGGCCCGTTGACCGTGAGTGTGCAGTTGCTCACAATGATGGGTTGGCCATCGTAAGTCGTGTTGCCGGCGGCGATGGTGGCGTTGGTGGCGAAGGTGGTGGCGAGGGCCGCCGTGGTGGAAAGCGCAAGGGCTGCGATGAGTGCAATCGAGCTTTTTATTTTCATAAGTTTTCCTTTCTTGCGAAAACAACTGGATCACAAACAATTATACTATTATCGCCAATGAACTCAAGATGAATTTTGGGAATGATGATTTTCCGGGTTGCTCTTTTTGTTGAAAAAAGCTTGACGCGGAGAGCTATTAACGTTTGTAATCAGTAACCATTAGATTTGTTCCGTGATGAGGAGCCGACTTTAATTTCCAGGAAGCAGAACCGATTGCCATGAAGACGAAACTTTCAGTGTTGAAAAGCCTCACTTGGGTTGCCGGCGCCTTGATCTGCCGCGCCTTGAACCTCCCCGCGCAGACCGCCCCAACCATCACCGTCCAGCCAACCAATCAGACGGTCCTGGGGGGAACCGACCCGACCTTCGTCGTGGCGGCGCATGGGACGGGCCCCTTCAGCTACCAATGGCAGTTCAACGGCGCCAATCTCCCCAACAACCTCATCACCACCGTGGCGGGCAATGGCAGCGTCGGCTATTCCGGGGACCATGTCGCGGCCACCAACACCAGCCTGTATTACCCCACCGGCGTTGCCCTGGATGCCGCGGGCAACCTGTATATTGCCGACTACGTCAACAACCGCATCCGCAAGGTGGACACCAACGGCATCATCATCACCGTGGCGGGCGATGGCATTTACGGCTATTCCGGGAACGGCGGCGCGGCCACCAACGCCAGCCTGGCGGATCCCATCGCCGTGGCTATGGATGCTGTGGGCAACCTGTATATTGCTGACCTCTCCAACCAACGCGTCCGCAAGGTGGACACCAACGGCATTATCACCACTGTGGCGGGCAACGGCACCAACGGCTATTCCGGGGACGGCGGCGCGGCCACCAATGCCAGCCTGTATTATCCCTTTGGCCTGGCCTCGGATGCCTCCGGCAACCTGTTCATTGCCGACTACTACAATCAACGCATCCGCAAGGTGGGCGCCAACGGCATCATCACCACGGTGGCGGGCAATGGCACAACGGGCTTTTCCGGGGACGGCGGCGCGGCCACCGGCGCCAGCCTGTATTATCCCTTGGGCGTGGCCGTGGACGCCACAGGCAACCTGTATATTGCTGACAGCGACAACGACCGCATACGAAAGGTGAGCCTCAATGGCATCATCACCACAGTGGCGGGCAATGGCACCGTGGGCTTTTCCGGGGACGGCGGCGCGGCCACCAAAGCCGACCTGTATTTTCCCCAGGGCATTGCCGTGGATGCCCAAGGCGACTTCTTTATTAGCGACGAAGACGACAGCCGCGTCCGCAAAGTGAACGCCAATGGCATCATCAGCACGGTGGCGGGCAATGGCACAGCGGGCTATTCCGGGGACGGCGGCGTGGCCACCAACGCCAGCCTCAATTACCCTGTGGGCATGGCCGCCGATGCCTCCGGCAACCTGTATATTGCCGACGAGGAAAACAACCGCATCCGCGAAGTTCCTCTTGCCGGGCATCCGGTGCTCTCAATCACCGGCGCAAGCTCCAACAACGCCGGCAACTACGACGTCGTCATTACCAGCCCCTACGGCAGCGTGACCAGCGCCGTGGCTGCGCTGACGGTGGTTTACTCTCCGTCCATCCTGGCCCAGCCGATCCATCAGACGGTCTTGGGTGGAAGCAACACCACCTTAAGCGTGACCGCCACGGGCACCCCGCCTTTTTCCTTCGCCTGGTATCAGAACGCCACCAACCTGCTCCAAGGCGGCACGAACTCGGCGCTGACGCTGGTTGGCGTTTCCCCCAATAATGCGGGCAGCTACACGGTGGTCGTCACCGGCCCTTACGGGAGCGTGACCAGCGCCGTGGCCACGGTGACGGTGTTGCCGCTGATCCTCACCAGCCAACCCGCCAGCCAGACGGTGACGCCGGCGGCCAATGCCACCCTGGCCGTTGGTGCGAGCGGGGCCGGCCCATTTTGGTATTTATGGTATTTCAACGGCGCCAACCTGATCCAGAGCGGCGCGAGCAGCACGCTCACAGTGCAGGACTTTTCCTCGAACGTTGCCGGCAATTACACGGTGGTAGTCACCAATGTTTATGGCAGCGTGACCAGCCAGGTTGCCACGCTGTACTTGCCGGTTCCGCCCTCGCTGACGGCCCAACCGGGCAGCCAGACGGTCATGGCGGGAGCCAATGTCACGTTCCGTGTGGTTGTGGCCGGCCCCGGCCCATTCACCTACCAATGGCAGTTCAACGGCGCCAATATCCCAAACAACTTCATCAGCACCGTGGCGGGCAATGGCGGCGCAACTTACGCGGGCGACGGCGGCCCGGCCACCAACGCCAGCCTTTATTACCCCACCGGCGCGGCCTTCGATTCTTCCGGCAACCTGTATATTGCTGACAACAACAACAACCGCATTCGGGAAGTGGACAGCCAGGGCGTTATCACCACCGTGGCGGGCAATGGCACGAACGGTTATTCCGGGGACCATGGCCCGGCCACCAGCGCCAGTCTGGATTATCCCTACGGAGTGGCCCTGGACGCCGCCGGCAACCTGTATATTGCGGACAGCGGCAACAACCGCATCCGCAAAGTGGACACCAACGGCATCGTCACCACGGTGGCGGGCAATGGCACTGCCGGCTATTCCGGGGACGGCGGCTCGGCCACCAATGCCGGCCTGGATTACCCCATCGGAGTGGCTGTGGACTCCTCCGGCAACCTGTTTATTGCGGATTATTACAATCAAGTTATCCGCCGGGTGGGCGCCAACGGCATCATCACCACGGTGGCGGGCAATGGGAACGGAACCTACGCGGGGGACGGCGGCGCGGCCGCCAACGCCAGTCTTTATTACCCCAGCGGCGTGGGCTTCGATTCCTCCGGGAACCTGTATATTGCTGACAGCTACAACCAACGCGTCCGCAAAGTGGACGCCTACGGCATCATCACCACGGTGGCGGGCACGGGCGCTTCGGGCTTTTCCGGGGATGGCGGCGCGGCCACCGGCGCCAGCCTGAATTACCCGGACGGCCTGGCCTTGGATGCCTCCGGCAACCTCTATATTGCTGACTACTTGAACAACCGGGTTCGCAAAGTGGACACCAGCGGCATCATCACCACCGCGGCGGGCGGGGGAGGCGGCGGTTTGGGCGACGGCGGCGCGCCCACCAGCGCCAGCCTGCAAGGCCCGTTCGGCGCAATCTTGGATGCCTTCAGCAACCTGTATATTGCGGACAGCTACAACAACCGCGTCCGCAAAGTAACTCCTGCCGGCAATTCAGTGCTCTCGCTCCCCGGGGCAAGCTCCAACAACACCGGCAACTACACCGTCGTCATTGCCAACCCCTACGGCAGCGTGACTAGCGCGGTGGTTGCGCTGACGGTGGTGTACGCGCCCTCCATCCTGGTTCAACCGGCCACCCACGGGGTTTTCGCTGGAAGCAATGCCACTTTAATCGTGACGGCCACAGGAACCCCGGCACTTTACTACTCCTGGTATGAGAACGCCACCAACCTGATCCAGGCCAACACCAACAGCACCCTCACACTGCAGGACTTTTCCAGGAACAATGTCGGCAGTTACACGGTGGTGGTCACCAATCTTTATGGCAGCGTGACCAGCCAGGTTGCCATCCTGGACTTCCCCCCCTCGGTGGTGACCCAGCCGGGCGGCAACACTGTTCTGATTGGAGGCGCCGCCACGTTCCGCGTGGCTGTGGCCGGCACAGGCCCGTTGAGCTACCAGTGGCAGTTCAACGGCACTAATTTTCCAAACAATACCATCACGACCGTGGCGGGCAGCGGCAGTCAGGGATTTTCCGGGGACGGCGCCGCGGCGACCAGCGCCAAACTGGATTATCCCAAGGGCGTGGCTGTGGACGCCGCCGGCAACCTGTATATTGCTGACGCCTACAATCAACGCATCCGCAAGGTGAACCTCAATGGCGTTATCATCACGGTGGCGGGCAAGGGCGCCGCGGGCTTTGCCGGGGACGGCGGGGCGGCCACCGCCGCCAGCCTCTATTATCCCGAGGGCGTGGCCGTGGACGCCGTTGGCAACCTGTATATTGCCGACACCGACAACAACCGCATCCGCAAAGTGGCCACCAACGGCATCATCACCACCGTGGCGGGCAAGAGCGCGGAAGGCTTTGCCGGGGACGGCGGGGCGGCCACCAACGCCAGCCTTTCTTACCCCTTGGGTGTTGCTGTGGATGCCGCAGGCAACCTCTATATTGCTGACACCGACAACATCCGCGTCCGCAAAGTGGCCGCCAATGGCGCCATCAGCACCGTGGCGGGCAGTGGCTCTTACGGCCATCACGGGGACGGCGGCGCGGCCACCAACGCCGGCCTGGCTTACCCCTATAGCGTGACCGTGGACGCCGCCGGCAACCTGTATATTGCTGACTTCTACAGCGAGTGCATTCGCAAGGTGGACACCAATGGCATCATCACCACCGTGGCAGGGGATGTCATTTACGGCTATTCCGGGGACGGCGGCCCGGCCACCAACGCCAGCCTGTCCTATCCCTACGGCGTGGCCGTGGACGCCGCCGGCGACCTGTATATTGCGGACTCCGACAACAACTGCATTCGCAAGGCGGACACCACGGGCATCATCACCACCGTGGCGGGCAATGGCACGAACGGTTATTCCGGGGACCATGGCCCCGCCACCAGCGCCAGCCTGGACTATCCCGAGGCTGTGGCCGTGGACGCCGCCGGCAACCTGTATATTGCCGACACCGACAACAGCCGCATCCGCAAAGTGTTGCTCTATGCCTCGAATCCCACCTTCCTGGTCAACAACGTGGGCGTGGGCAACGCCGGCAGCTACACGGTTGTCGTGACCAGCCCTTACGGCAGCGTGACCAGCGCCGTGGCCGCGCTGACCATAGCCTACCCGCCCTCCATCCTGGTTCAGCCGGCCAGCCAGTGTGTCGTGGCAGGAAGCAGTGCCACTCTTTCGACCGTGGCCGCCGGCACCGCACCCCTTGGGTACCTGTGGTACTTTGCCGGCGCGAACCTGCTCCAGAGCAGCGCCAGCAGCGCGTTGACGCTGACTGCCGTTTCCACAAACAATAACGGCAATTACACGGTGGTGGTGACCAACGCCTACGGCAGCGTCACCAGCCAGGTGGCCACCCTGGCGGTCGGGTTTCCGCCCTCGATGACGACCCAACCGGGTGGCCAGACGGTTCTGCCAGGACGCGCTGCCGCGTTCAGCGTGGCGGTGGGCGGCACCGGCCCGTTCAGCTACCAATGGCAATTCGACGGCGTCAATTTCCCCAACAACCTCATCACCACCGTGGCGGGCAATGGCACTGGCGCCTACGCGGGCGACGGCGGCGCGGCCACCAATGCCAGCCTGGCTTATCCCCAGGTTGTGGCCGTGGACGCCGGGGGCAACCTGTATATTGCTGACACCGGCAACAACTGCATCCGCAAGGTGGCCGCCAACGGCCTCATCACCACCGTGGCGGGCAATGGCGCGCAAGGCTACTCCGGGGACGGCGGCGCGGCCACCAACGCCAGCCTAAATTACCCCTACGGCGTGGCCGTGGACGCCGCCGGCAACCTGTTTATTGCTGACACCTACAACAATCTTATCCGCAAAGTGGCCGCCAACGGCATCATTGGCACCGTGGCGGGCAATGGCGGCGCAACTTACGCGGGCGACGGCGGCCCGGCCACCAACGCCAGCTTGTTCTACCCCTACGGCGTGGCTGTGGACGCCGCCGGCAATTTATATATTGCCGACACCTACAACAGTTGCATCCGCAAGGCGGCCACCAACGGCATCATCACCACCGTGGCGGGCAACGGCTTGCAAGGCTACTCCGGGGACGGCGGCCCTGCCATCATCGCCATCCTGGACTATCCCGAAAATGTGGCTGTGGACGCCGCCGGCAACCTGTTTATTGCTGACTGCAACAACAACTGCATTCGCAAGGTGGACACCAATGGCATCATCACCACGGTGGCCGGCAATGGCGCCTACGGCTATTCCGGGGACGACGGGCCGGCCGCCGCCGCCAGCCCTGGCCGGCCCCACCGGCCTGGCCCTGTATGCCTCCGGCAGCCTCTTCATTGCCGATTACAACAACCAACGCATTCGCCAGGTGGACCCCCGCGGCCTCATCGCCACCGTGGCGGGCAATGGCAGCTCAACCTTTGCGGGGGACGGCGGCCCGGCCACCAGCGCCGGCCTGAATTACCCCGCCGGCGCGGGCTTGGATGCCTCCGGCAACCTGTATATCGCTGACAACAACAACAACCGCATCCGCAAAGTGTTGCTCTATGCCGGATACCCCACGCTCACACTCAGCAACGTCAGCACGAACAACGCCGGCAACTACACCGTTGTCATTACCAGCCCTTACGGCAGCGTGACCAGCGCCGTGGCCGCGTTGAATGTTGGCGTAACCGAACCGCAGATCATTGCCCGCGGCGCCAGTTTCGGCTTTCTGACCAACCGGTTCGGCTTCAACGTCAGCGCCCCTGCCGGCCAGGCCTTCGTCGTGGATGGCTCGACCGATCTGGTCAATTGGACGCCGCTCTGCACCAACACCGTCGTCGTGAACCCCTGTTACTTCTGCGATACGAATTGGGCCAATTTTGCCTGGCGCTTTTACCGGGCCAGGCTGCCGTGATCGCAGGGCGGAGGAAACGGAGTGATGGAGTGATGGAGTGTTGGAGTGATGTCGGAGGGGCCGACACCCGAAAATCCTCGCCCAAAGCGGCTGCCAACACTTCCGGGAAGCGCCGGCCTTGACGTGGAAAGCGGGCGTAGCGGCGCTCGGCAGAGCGCCGCATTCTGAATTGGAACAGGAGCGCGCGGAGGCCACGGAGAGCTTTCGCCCTCGAACCCGCCGTTCAACCTGGAAAAAGCGGTTTCACCACGGATGATCACTGATTGACACGGATTTGGAACCGTTTGCCAGCCGGCAGGGCGGCAGCCCGCTCAAGCGGGCCGGCCATATGTTATTCTGTTTCTGCTGCGCCGCCACTGCAAGTAAGAAATGCGGCAACCCAAGTCCTGTAGCGGCGGTGTGTCACCGCCGGAAACTTCAAAAGAAAAGGTCAGCGACGGTCACAGACCGCCGCTACAGCCGGCCGCCCCGACCAACAGACAGCCCGGCCCGAGACAGCCATTCCGGCCGACATGACTCCTGAAGCCGGGCGTAGCGGCGCTCGGCAGTGCGCCGCATTCTGAATTGGAACAGGAGCGCGCGGAGACAACAGAGAGGAGCGGGGAAAATGCCGAATGCTGAATGGTGAATGCTGAATGAAGAAGCGGATTTGAACGGGAGGTCGCGGAGGCAACGGAGAGGTTGTGCCCGCCAAACGAGCCGTTCCTCCGGGAAAAAGCATTTTCACCACGGATGAAGACCGATTGACACGGATTGAGAACCATTTGCGAGCCGGTAGGACGGCAGCCCGCCCAGCGGGCCAGCTATATGTTGTTCCGTTTCTGCCGCGCCGCCACTGGAAAAAACACAGACCGTCAGGAATTGAGAACCGCTTGCGAGGATGAACGCCCAGGAAGTGCGAACGTGACTATCTCTTGGACTTACCCCTCGGTCCTCATGTGCGTCATCAATCAGGCTCATGATTTTGGTTCGCTTTCGTCACGCAATTTCAGGAAGGTTTTGTAATCTGAAAAGTCGGGATAAAGGCCAACCGCGTTGAAAATGCCCTCGATCAAGGCCGATCTTTCCTCAGGATTTTGCCGCACTTTCAATAGGATTCCAAGCAGTTGCGTTGTTGTCATCAAACAATGTCCCCGCTGCACAGAGTAATCCAACATCTGATGAGGAAATGCGGCGCTCTGGTCACGTTTTTCAAGCGGAGTCTCACAAAACGCATTAACGACCAAAAGACCCTTTGCCGCAATCCCTTTTTCAAGATAAAAACCTGAAACCCATTTTTCGAGTTGCGCGGCATCGTCCTCCCCCGCTGACTTTTTCTTCCCTTTTATTTCAACAACCGCGAATCTTCCATTCCATTCCAAGATTAAATCATCCCGCCCCGGTTCCCCCTTCTCCGCGTTAAACCCGATTTCTCTCACCGCTTCAATCACCCGCTCTTCGAGCGTGTTCCCAGTTCCGGCGATCAAGATTTTCAAGTCGTTCTCTTTGGCGTGCAACGATTCGCTGTTGGCCTCTGCCTTCGCGATTTCCTCCAATTGCCTGTGCCGCATCCCCCAATCCCGCGCTAAGGCTTCAAGCTTTTCCCATGTAAAATTCAAACTCCATTTCGGCAGTTCAGTACGGACTGATTTTGGACTGAGTGATATGGCTAGATTATTTACCGCGTCAAGAAAACAGCCCTCCGCGCCTTCACGGCCGCGTGTTTTCGGCGCAAAGTTCAATGTCGGTAGGAACAGGATGTGCCCACCTTTGTATCGTATGATGGAGCCGACCACAGAATTAACATCTTTTACAAACAGAAATGGCGTGCCCAGCCCCGCTTCTTTCCATCTGGTGGTGTAAACCATAAAATCGCTAATGGAGTTCCAGAATACCTTTAAGTTGTCAGGCCCTCCTCTCATTTCGATTGCTTGCCCAACGGATTCCTCAAAATCAACGGCGCTGGACATGGGAAACAGCCAAGACATCTGGAAAGGATAAGTCAATACGATTATAGTTCTTCGCAGCTCCAACATTCCTAGTATTTCCTTCTGCCGCAATGACACATCGGGGGCGGCTCCTTGTTCCATTTTCTGGCGTATTTGCTCAATGCCAAAAATTAGAATGTCGAAATCGAAATACGACCGCTTTGAGAAAATCTCCATATTTACCACATTTCTCGTGCTGAAAAAAAATCCTACGGAACCAATTTTCATATTTTAATTGCGAGTTTGATTCGGTTGAAATCCGGCCCTTTCGGCATCACGAAAAGGCATTTTCTGCCGCTCCGCTCCGCCCATAATTCGCTCACGGCACGTTTTTGCTTGTTGTCATCGTTTGACCAATCGGTTGCGTTCTTATATTCGAGAATGGGCCTCCGCCCTTCGTTTAACAGGCAAACAAAATCCGGGTAAAATTTGTCCGTTGCCGTCTGAATCCAGAATGACGTTTGCTCGCGGCCAATTCCGGCAAGATTCCGCACCCACCATGTGATTTCCGGAAAGCTGTCCAGAAAAACGGCGCAATCGAATTGCTCGCCACTTTCCTGCAACTCGCCAATCGCCGGGTAGTATTGCTTCTGGAAAACATGCCCGCCATTGTATTTGCGGTTATACGGGTACGGCAACAGGGCCTTTAACGCTTCCCAATTGTCGCCCTCCACCAGCGAGTTGCCTTCCCCAACCGCCCCAGCGCAAAGCCCCCCCTCACAGCGTATCAGCCGGTACGGCACCACTTTATGGTTGTTGACCACCGCCTTTTTCCCAATCCAGTCAAGCGTCGGCATTCCCGGTAATGATAGCGATTCATGCGCTCCGGTCAATGATGCCGTTTTGAGGGGATTTTCGAAAAGGCAAAGGGCCAATTTGGCCTTGATAATGACATTTCCAGCGGGCAGCGCAAAGCATGGCGCGAGCGAGTTGACGGTCCGCCGTAACGGGTGGCTCCGGGCTGCGACTGACATTGGCGGGACGCATCGCCATACTGCGGTTGCGAACAGGAATGTCCCGGGGAGCATACGCGCCTGCGCGTGTGCTGACCGGCGCCCTCGCCGGTCAGTTTCCGTTTCACGCCCTCAGGCCACGACGTTTGCTTATGGAAATGTGGTTGGCGAGTGCGGCGACCACTGCATCCCGATTCGGAGTCGGGACGCGCGCTCCCCCAAAAGGGAATTTTGATCTGCGTAATCCATCCGTGGTCCCAATGCCTTGCTTGCGGCGGGCGGCTGCGGGAAGCTCTGACGCGCGGACGTTCGCGGGGTTGGCTTCAAAGTTTCGGCTGCGCGGCAGAAACGGAACAAGATATTAGCCGGCCCGTTGAGCGGGCTGCAGCCCTGCCATGAAGGGATCAGGAGTATATGCAAGTGGCTAATGATGAGGGTCTTGCAAGGATCGGCGTTCTTTTCGCATTTTTGCGTTGACAATCTGAGCTTATATGCTAAACTTGTGCGCGTGACTATATGGCGCACAGGGCCGGATGGCGGCGGGACGATGGGGGAAAAGCCCTGCCACGCAGAACGTGGTGAAAAATTGGGAAATCGGGATTCCTGCTGTCTGCCCGCGCCAAAGGCGCACCTCTCTTACAGGGGAGTCCGCAGGATGGAATTCGCTGAAATGGCCGCGAAGAGGCGCAGCCCCAGCGCAGCCGGCCTCAGCCAAATTGAACTGGCCGCAAGAGTACGCAAAGATCACAAAAAAAACGGCATAAGTTCTTGTCTGTGTGTTCTTTGCACTGCACTCCGTCAAAGTCACTCCGTTTCGCGAAGATTTTTACCACGGATGGCACGGATGGCACGGATGATGGCAATGCAGAAGGGAGAAGGCAGACCGCAGAGTTTTTATCCG
>JBEKIA010000136.1:0-11147 GCA_050011995.1 Verrucomicrobiota bacterium | reverse complement strand
CGCCGGATGCTGGAGGTGCAGGGCCGGCAGTTGTGGCGGTTCGTTCGCGGCGAGGCCTTGACGTATCATGGATTTGTCACCCGATGAGCCGGATTCGCTATCTTGTCAGCTACGACATCAGCAATCCGAAACGATTGCGAAAAGTGGCGCGCGCCCTGGAAGGGTTTGGCGTGCGTCTTCAATACTCCGTGTTTGAGTGCGCGATGGATGCGATGCGCCTGGCGAAACTCAAGGCCGAACTCCAGGATTTGGTCAACCATGATGAGGACCAGGTGTTGTTCGTCTCGCTTGGCCCAAGCGCGGGCGACGCCACCCTGGTGATTGAGGCCATGGGCCTGCCTTACGAAGTGCGCTCGCGGGTGACGATTATTTGATTTTTTTCGCTTGCAAGTTTTTTCAGAAGGCTTTGAATATACCCCGGCTAAGGCCACCGACCACCTTTCCTCCGCCATTGGAAAGGCAAGTTTTTTGAAATCGCGAACGACGGCGCCTGAACGCGGCGAAGCGGCGCGAGCGCGGCAGTGCCGCTGCTTGGCCGCACGGATGCTCGCCTACAGCAAGTACAGGTATGCGAAGAGCTTGGGAAGAGAAGACACGAGATTCGGATTTTTTGGCGTGCCGCCTTGCCCCCCTGCTCGCAACGAGCAGGGGTTCAAGGCGGCTGGCAAGCCAAAGGCAGGGGGGCAGCCGCAGACGGCGCGAATTCAGAGAGCTTGAGGCGGATACGATGATTGTTTTTATGAATCTGATAGTCCTGCCGCAGACGGCGCGAATTCAGAGAGCTTGAGGCGGAAGACCTTGCGCGACCCTTCCCCCGCTCCCCCCGGCCGCAGACGGCGCGAATTCAGAGAGCTTGAGGCGGGTGCCGGAAAGCCACGTTTGCTCGGCCGTATCCAGCCGCAGACGGCGCGAATTCAGAGAGCTTGAGGCGGAAAAGGACATCGCATAAATCCGCGTTTCCAGGTAATGCGTCAATCTCGGCTGGTAGGGCGCACACTCCGTGCGCGCCGCGGCGGGCAGCGGACTGCCCGCCCTACCTTTTCCCCCTCCGTCACAGACACATTACGTTTCCAGGCATTTTTCCCTTGACAATCCGCGCTTATATGCTAACCTTTCCGCGTGAGGGCAAGAAACGTATGGGAAAACGGGAACGGGAGCATGACGGGGTCTTTTGGGGAAAAGGAGAAATTGGGAAAGCTGAAATTAGGAAATCCGGATTTCTGCTTTCTGATTTCCCAATTTCTTCTTTTCCGGCAGACGGCGGCGGAATCCCGCGCGTGGCCTCTCATCATTAGATACTCTATCCACTTAGTATGGTTTATGACATCATCGCTGTCACCATGCCTTTTTCCTCCAGTTGTGACCATTTGAGAAAAATCATCCCAAGTGACTGTCCATGAACCATTTACGCGCAAAATCAAACTTTCCGGATCAAGCTAAATCAAGCCTAATCAAGATATTTTTGGCGCGAATGTGCTTGAAAGATGCCTGCCGATGCCGGACACTGCCTCGTCGTGAATAAATCAATATCCAGCGTGTTTGTCGTAGTGGCGGCGGCATTGGCAATGGTCGCGAATGCCGCGTCCGCCGCCCCAGCCGCGCCGCCCGCCGCTCCGTCCGCCATGGCACCCATCGCCCCGCCGCTGGCCATGATTGCCCTGTGGATTTACGTCACCTTGCTGATTGCCGGCGGGTTGGTCGGTTTGATCAAAGCCGGCAGCAAAATCTCGCTGGTCACCTCCGCCCTCTTCGCCGCCCTCCTGGCCCTCTGCGCCACGGGCATTATCCATCCGTTTTGGATCGCCGACATTCTGGTGGGTCTGGTGGCGGTCGTCTTCATCGTGCGGTATCTGAAAAGCTCCAAATTCATGCCCTCGGGGTTGATGCTGCTCTTTTCCGTCGTCGTGCTGGCGGTGCTGCTGGCGGACCGCTGAACTTCCCCGGCCCATTGGACCTGGCGGCGTGCAACCTTCCCTTCCCATCTGGCAAATCCATTCCCGGATTGTCAGTTCCGTCAATCATAATTCATCCCTCGTCCTCGTCGCTCCGACCGGCTCCGGCAAGACCACCCAGGTCCCCCAAATGCTCCTTGACGACCCCGGCCGTCCCCGGGCGGATGCTCCCGGCTGCGGCCGCATCGTCATCCTCCAACCCCGCCGCGTCGCCGCCCGCGCCGTCGCCGCCCGCGTGGCCTGGGAGCGCCACTGTCCTCTCGGCTCCGAAGTCGGCTACCAAATCCGCTTCGATGACCGCACCGGCCTCGGCACGCGCATCTGTTTTGTCACCGAAGGGATTCTCCTGCGCTGGCTGCAGGACGACCCGGACTTGAGCGGCATTGGTGTGGTCATCTTCGATGAGTTTCACGAGCGCAATTTGTTGAGCGATGTCGCCCTGGCCCTGGCCAAACGATTGCAACAAACGCGCCGCCCGGATCTGAAAATCGTCGTCATGTCCGCGACGCTCGAAGCCGGCCCCGTGGCCGGCTACCTGGGCGGCTGTCCGGTTCTTGTTTCCGAGGGCAAGGCGTTTCCCGTGGAAATCCGCCACCTGGACCTGCCGGACGACCGCCCCATTGCCGAGCAGGCCGGCGACGCGGTGGCGCGCATCGTGGAGGCCGGGGATCGAGGGGACATCCTGGTGTTCATGCCCGGCATGTCGGAAATCAACGCCACCCTGGCCGCCTGCCGGGCCGCCCGGCTGGCGGAGCCTTTGGCCATGATTCCCCTCCACGGCGACCTGCCGCCGGAGGAGCAGGACCTGGCCTTCGCGCCCAGCCGGCTGCGCAAACTGATCGTCTCCACCAACGTGGCCGAAACCTCGGTGACGATTGACGGGGTAGTCCATGTTATTGACAGCGGCCTGGCCCGCCTGGCCCGTTACGATGCCGAACGAGGCATTGGCACGCTGCTGCTCGAACCGATCAGCCGCGCCTCGGCGGACCAGCGGGCCGGCCGGGCCGGACGCACCGCCCCCGGCGTCTGCCACCGGCTCTGGACCGAAAGCGGCCACTTGAACCGCGCCGAACGCAACACTCCGGAAATTCAGCGCAGCGATTTGGCCGAAGTCGTCCTCCTGCTCCATTCCCTGGGGATTGCCGACGCCACCCGGTTCGACTGGCTGGACCAACCCGATCCCCAATCCGTCGCCCGCGCGGAAAAGCTGCTGCGCACCCTCGGCGCCATAGGCGTGCGGAATGCGCCATCGGCGGTTTGCGATGGCCGGGGGCGGCCGGATGGGAAGGATGGGACCTATGGGACGGATCGGGCAATGCGCGATCCGCAAACCCCGGTCCGCAATTCCGATCTTTCCCCCATCGGCTGGCAAATGCTCCGCCTGCCCATGCACCCGCGCTATTCCCGCATGCTGGTGGAAGCCTCGCGGTTGGGCTGCGTCCCCGCCGCCGCCCTTTGCGCCGCGCTGGTCAGCGGCCGCGATCTGCTGGTCCGCCTCGGACGCGACGACAAACACATCGCCGAAGCGCGCGAATTATTTGAAGCCAGCGGGGAGTCGGATTTCTTCACCCTGATGCGCGCTTTTCAATTTGCCAGGAACAACCATTTCAACGTGGAGCCATGCCGCCGTTATGGCGTTCACGCCCAGATCGCCCGCCAGGTCCAGCAGACCTTTGAGCAAATCCTGCAACTGGCCGGACGCGATCTCAAAGAGACTCAGGCCGGAACCCCGGCCGGCGGCGAGGACGCCCTGCCGCGCTGCCTCATGGCCGGTTTTATTGACCAGCTTTGCCGGCGGCGCGACCAGGGGACGCTCGACTGCGATCTGACCGAAGGCCGCTCCGGCGCCCTGGCGCGCGAGAGCGTGGTGTATAACGCCCCCTTGTTTGTCGCCGCCTCCATCCGCGAAGTTTCCAGCCGCGCCGGCCCGCTGACCTTGCTCAGCCTGGCCACCGCGGTGAAACGCGAATGGATTGAGGAAACCTTTCCCAGCCAGATGACCGCCGCCATCGAACACCTTTTTGATCGCACCCATCGCCGCGTCAGCGCCGTCAAACTTATCCGCTTCCAGGACCTGCTCCTCCATCACGAACACCAGCCCGGGGTGGATCCCGCCGCCGCCGGCCGCTGTCTGGCCGAAGCCTATAGTAAAGACTATTTCGAACTCCCGCAATTCAACCATGAAATCAGGCAAACCATCGCCCGCCTCAACCTGGCCGCCGCCGTCATGCCCGAACTGGAATTGCCGCCTGTGGACGCCGCCGCCATCACCCTGTGCCTGGCCCGCGCCTTTTCCGGCCTGACCCTCGTCAAGGAGGCCCAGGCCGCCCCCTTGCGCGATGCGTTCCTGGATTTCATCGGCAGGGATCGTAGGGAGTGGCTCAACGAACTGGCCCCGGCAGCCATTCCCTGGCTCGACGAGAAGAAGCTCAAACTTCTCTATCCCGAAGAAACCCGCGACGAGGACGCCCGCCCCAACTCCCCGGAAGCCAATGTAAAACTGCACGAGATTTTCCGGCTGAAGGAACACCCGCAGATCTGCGAAGGGCGCCTGCCTGTCAAGCTATGGCTCTGCGCCCCCGACGGCAAGCGTCTCGAATCCACCCTGAACTGGCCCGCCTTCAAGGCCGCCGTCTATCCCAAGCTCAAACCCGCCCTGCAAAAAAAGTTCCCGGCCAATGTCTGGATTTAATGCAGGATAAACGAGCCGGTTTGGTTGGTTCCGAGGAAATAGCCGGCGGCGTTGGTCTGGTTTTGCAGCACCGCCCCGTGCGCGGTGTTCGTTTTCGCCCCGGTTGCCTGGAAGGTCACGGTCACGATGCCGTTGTTCGTATTGATGGCAAGGACCAGATAGTTGGTCGGTCCGAATTTCGTTCCGCCGGCCAGGTTGGTCAGGGGGATTTCGTTGAGGTCTAAATTGGTGAAGGTCAAGGTGCCGTTGGTCAAGTTGCCATAGCTCAAGGTCAGGGTGGCGTTGGTCAGGTCCAACACCGGCAGGCCTGCCGTGTTCGTGTAGGGCGAGCCGGGCACGCCATTGGTGATGAGGTTGGTGAAACCGGAAGGATACAATGTTCCAGGAATGGACGGCTTGATCCAACTGAAGGAACTGTTCGTGGACAGGTTCTGCGGCGGCTCGTTGGTAAAGTAAATCCATCCCAGCAAAGTTCCCTTGCCCGAATACAGGGATTGATAGAGCGGGATGCCTCCATCCTGGTCTATCGGCACGGACCACAAGAAGGGCGTGCCGTCCGCCAGCGCTCCGCCCAGGGTGGAGATTCCGCCCAGGGTGTTGGTGATGGCGGCATAACCGTAGCCGTCCGGGCTTAACGCCGGCGCGTTGATCCCCGGCGGCAACAGCAGGGTAAAGTGCCCGGCGTAGTTGGTCGCCGGGTTGGCGTTGGTGCTGAAGACCGCCCGGTCCGCGTAGATCACCGCATTCCATCCCGCGGCCGCATTGCTCACCGACCCGCCCATGCGCGCCTCGGCGGGATTAAAGTCGAGGCTCAAGGTCACGCCGATCGTCTGGCCGGAGTTGGTGAGGCTGGCTTGCGCCGTGCCCGTCAAATCAAAGGACCCGTTGAAGGAATTTGACCCGCCGTTCAGGAGAAGTTTGGCGGTGTAGGTTCCCGCGCTGTTGCTCGAGATGGTGGCGGAGATAAAACCTGAGCTGGCCTCCGTTACGCCGTTGGTTGGATAGAACAGTCCGTTATAGACTCCCGCCACGGCCAGGAACGGGTTGGTGACAAAGTTGGCCTGCAAGACCATGTTGCTGTACATCGTGAAGGTCAGGTTCGTGCCGCCCGGATAATTGGTCAGCGGGCTGGAACCGGCTCCGCTGGTCCAATTGGTGAACAGATAGTTGCTCCCCGGGGTGGCCAGGATGGTATAAGAGTTGCTGATGATCAGGGAGGCGCCGTTGGTCGCCCCGCTCGTGCTGGTCACCTTGCCCACTCCGCCCAGGTTGGTCTTCACTGTCAACTGCGAAGTAACCAGGTAAACGATGTGAAGCTTGGCCGGCGCCGATTTGTTGCCCGCCACGTCCACACTCTGTGCGGTAATGATGTTGGTGCCGGGAACCAGCGTCACGACGTTCGTCCAATTGGCCGTTAGCGTCCCGAAATTGGTCCATTTCACGACATTGGTGCCGTTCACTTGCACACTGCTCAATCCCACGATGTCCGAGGCCGTCCCCGTCACGGTCACGGTGCTGGTGTTGGTGGTGAAGCCGTCCTTGGGCGAAGTGAAGGCGACCGTCGGGGCGTTGGTGTCCAGAACTGTCAGCACCACGTTCGCGCTGTTGGCGGCCCCGTAACTGTTGGAGACGGTGACAAAGTAACTTCCGTTGTTGGTGTATTGCGTGACCGGGAAGGCCAGGGTGGAATTGGTCGCCTTGGCCACCGCGATGCTGTTGGTGTTGGTGTTATTGCCATTGTACCACTGGTAGTGGAGCAAGTTGGTCTTGACGTTGACCCCCACCGCTGTCACCGCAAATCCCGCTTTTTGGCCTAGATACACCGTCTGGCTGGCGGGCTGCGCCGTGATGGCGGGGGCATATTGGAGCGTGAGCGTCGCCGGCGGCGCGCTGGTCACCGTGGCCACGACGTTGCTCACCACCACGCTGTAGCTTCCGACGTTGGCGGCCGAGGCGTTGGCCACGGCGTAGCTGGCGCTGGTCGCTTTGGGGATGTTGGTCCCGTTGAGTTGCCATTGGTAGCCAAAGTTGGTGCTCCCGATCGCCATCACGCTGAAGGTGGCATTGCTCCCCGGCGCCACCACCTGGCTGGCCGGCGGCGATACCAGGGCCGGCGCCGATCCCAATCCGATGTTCAGTTGCACCGTCCCGCTCGCCCCCTGGTATCCGTCCACCGCGATGAAAAACCTCGTCTGCGCCGGCACGCCCGACAGGACCACGCTGGGCTGTCCTTGCTGCTGGTAATTGGTGACGAAGCCGCAGGCTTGGGGAACCAGGCTGGCAAAATTAGTTCCCGGCCCCGAATAAACCGCCAGAATAGTGTTGTAGCTGCTCCCCGCCGTGTTCGCCACCAGCGTCCCGCTGGCCGGCGCCGTATAAACAAACCATTCCGAAGCGCCGCCGGCCTGCCCGCAGTGGTCCGGCTCGCCCGGCTCCTTGGTCGCCCCCACAGTGCTGAACACCTGCGAGACGCTGTAGCCGCGCGTGTCCCCGCCTCCCGACGACGGCCCCGGCGACTTCGCCGTTGTGCTGTTTGTCGCCGCATCCACCGCATCCCCGAACTTGAGATAAACCAAGCCTCCCGATCCGGGCTGGTTGGTCGCGGCAATTTGCAGACTGGCCTGCTCGCTCTGCACCGAGCCGGCCGCGTTGGCCACCAGGACGTTGTACAAGCCGACCGAACCGGCCCGAAAATTGGTGATGGCCAGACTGCTCCGCGTCCCGCCCGCTTCCACTGGCGCTCCCTGGAAAAACCATTGATAAGTCAGCGCGTTCGACGCGCCCACGCGCAAGGTGACATTGGCTCCCGCCGGCACCAACTGGCTGGCTGGCTGGCTGGTGATCACCGGCACGCTGCTGCCCGAGGACGCAGTCAACACCCGGTAGGCCGTCCCGGACGGCATTCCCAACACCACATTGCCGGACGCCCCCTTGAACCCGTCCACCGCGATCTGATAAGTGGTTCCCGCCTTCACATTGAACGTGACCAAGCTGGTAAGGAATCCGCCCGAATCATCGTCCGCCGCCACCGGTGTCAACCTGCTGATGTTGGTTCCGGTGTAGATGGCCAGCAGCGTGTCGAAGTCACTGCCTTGCGTGCCCAGCGAAATCACGCCGGTAAAACTGGCCGTCCAAGTGTACCAAATGGATTTGCCACCCGGTTTGCCGTCGTGCAGCGGCTCGCCGGGTTCGGAGGTTGCATTCTGATTGTTCCCCAGCACCGGCCCCAGCAGCGGGTTAATGCGGATGCGGTTGGCGAAGAGGTCGTTGTTCACGGTTTGCGCCGAGCTGTTGCCGGACTGCACCACCAATGCCGCCGGCGCACTCTCCACAAAGGCCAATGAATTGGCCACCACCACCTGGTAACTCCCGGAATTCAGCGGCTGCGCGGCCAGGATCGAATAGGTGCTGTTCGTCGCGCCCGGCAGGTTGGCCCCATTCCGCAGCCATTGGTAGGTGAACGGCCCGTCTCCGCTGGCTGCCATGTTCAAGACCACGCTCAAGACCACATTGGCTCCGATCGCCACCGTTTGCCCCAGAGGCGGCGTCTCGATCACGGGAACTGGCGCCACCGTCAACACGGCCGGGGGAGTGCTGGTCAGCGTCGTGCCCCCGCTCGTCGCGGTCACCGTGTAACTCCCCGCATCTGCGTTGGTCACCGGGAACAAGGTCAGCGTGGACTCCGTTTGCCCCGTCAACATTGTCCCGTTCTGGTACCACTGATAAGTCACCGAACCGGTCCCTGTCGTCGTCACGGACAAGGTCACGCTGCTGCCCAGCTTGGCGGTCTGGCTTGCCGGCGGGGTGACAATCGCGAAGCCAGCCCCAACCTCCGACGGGAGAATGGTCACATTGACCACCGGCGAGATCCGGCTGAAATTGTTGCTGTCCAGCGCCACCGCCGTCAACGCATAGCCCCCCGCTCCAAGGGGGGTCCCCGCCGCATTGGTCCACTGCACGCTGTACGGACTGGACGCGGCCGACCCGATGAAAGTGTTGTTCGCGTAAAAACTTACGGATGCGATTCCCGCCGGATCCACCGCCTGCGCCGCCACCGTCAACGCCGCGGGCGAGATGATTTGCAGCCCCGCCGGCGGCGAGGTGATGGCCACCGCCGGCGGAAATTTGACGCCGGCCGCGTTGGTTGTCAAGACAAAATCATCCGCCACCATGGCGTTGAACGTCGTCAGCCCCGATCCTTGCGAGGCGAATTGCACGCTGGCAATCCCCGGCCCGCTCAAGGTGAAGACCTGCGCCCCCACATTGGTGTAGCTCCCGATCAACCCTTCGCCCGCGTTCGTCAGCGCCACTCCGGCCGCGTCAAACGCCGTCGCCTGCCAAGCCGGCTGGCTGACAAACGGATTGGCCAGCAACTCCGGCCGGGTGAATCCAAAATTGGTCAGCGGCGTCGTAAAATTCAGCGTGTAACTCACCGGCCCGCTCCCCCCAATCTGCGTCACAAAGTTGGGCGGCGAGGACGCGGCCACCACGCCGCCTCCATTGAAAGTCGCCTGGTTTTCCACCGCCAGCCCGGTTCCGGGAGTGATATTGGTTGTGAGTATGATCCCGTTGGTGGCCAGATAATTGCTCAAGACCGCCCCCGGCACCGGCCCCTTGGCCGTGTTGAGCGAATCAAAATTCACCACCTTCGAATTGCCGCCCGTGACCGCCACAGTGTTGGTCACCGGCCCGGAATATGCCGTCACACCGGAACCATCCACCACCTGCGCCCGGAAGATGTAAGTGCCTGCCAACACATTGGTCAATGTGAAACTGGTCAGAGGGTAGGCCACGGTCCCCAACAGGTTCGGCCCCGCATAAAAAGAAACTGAATAATTGGTGGATGCAGAGTTACTGACCCCCAAGTTATCCGTGACGGCCGCGGTCAAAGTGTTGGTCACCGGCACCTGGCTGGTGCCGCTGGCCGGCAGAGTCGTCGTCAACGACACCGACAGCAGCGGCGGGATTGCGCTGGCGTTGGCCGCGTTCAATATCAAATCATCCAGCAACACCGCCGAAAACGCCGCCGTCTGCCGGCTGTCGGAATCAAACCGCACCGAGGCGATCCCGTCCCCGTTCAATCCTGTCAAGACAAACGAACGCGCCGGCACGTTGGTCGTGCTCGTGATCAAATTCTCCCCGGCCGAGCCTAATTGCGTCCCGTTCGCGTCCAGGGTCGTCGCCGTCCACTGCGGATGCGACACTCCGCCCGAACCCGCCAGCAGCGCCACGCGCGTAAATCCAAAGGCCTGGAGCGGGGACTGGAATACCAGGGTAAAACTCACCGGCTGGTTCAAACCCGCCTGCGTGAAATAGTTCGGCGGCGAAGACGCCACCGCGCCCCCGCTCCCCGTCACCACCCCCCCGCTGACCGCCTCCATGGCGCTGCCCACCGTCACATTGCTCAACGTCACCCCAAAATTGGTGGACAGATAATTGCTCAACACCGCCCCCCCCACCGTCCCCGCCGAGGTGTCCAACTGGTCAAAATTAATCACGCTCACCCCTGTCACCGGCGCCACCGTGTTGGTCAGCGGAATGGAAGTGATCACCGCTCCCACGCTGTCCGACGCCTCCGCCGTGAACACATAGGTCCCCTTCGCCAAATGATTCAACGTCAACGACGCCGCCTCCCCGCTCACCGCCGCCGAACTGAGAAAATTGGATCCCTCGTAAAAGTTGACCTGGCTGACCGTCCCCACGGTGTCGGTCACCGTCGCCCCCAACACCACCGTCCCCGGCGCCGCCAACACCGTTCCCGCCTGATTGGTCAAACTCACCGCCAGCGTCGTATTGGTCGGAATCGTCGAAAGCAACAAATCATCCAGCGGCAGCGTGCTCAACGAACTGACCCCCTGATTGTTTCCGTCAAACCGGATCGAAAAAATGTTCTTCCCCAACAAGGTGAAACGGGCCGCCGGCACATTGGTATAACTGCCCAGGGCGTTTTCCCCGGCGGACCCCAGCTCATTGCCCTGGCCGTCAAATATATGCGCCCGCCAGCCCGGCAGGGAGGCCCCCGTGGTTCCCGCCGGCAACTCCGTCCGCACCCAGCTCACACTGGCGTAGGGTTGCGAAAACAACAGGGTGTAAGACACCGCCCCATTGGCTCCCGTCTGCGTCAGGAAATTGTTCCCCGACGACGCCGTCACCACGCCCCCGCCCAAAAACTCCTGGTCATCCGCCACCACCAAACTCGTGTTCGTCGTCACATTCGTCGCTTTCACCCCGAATTGCGCCAGATAATTCGACGCGTCCACCGGCCCGGCGGAGGCATCCACCCCCTCAAAATCAATCAGGGTCAAACCGGGACTTTCCATCGTCACACGCACCACGGCCGATGTGGCGGTCAACTGACTCGCATCTGTCGCCACCGCCAGCAGGGAATAACTCCCCAGGGCCAGCCCGCTGTTCACCGTAAGGGCGTATGGCGTGTTGGAGGACGAGGACGGGGCGCCTAACACCCCCGCTCCCAGCAGCGCCCCGTTCGCATATAGATCCAC
>JBEKIA010000135.1:0-16901 GCA_050011995.1 Verrucomicrobiota bacterium | reverse complement strand
AGGAGGAGCCGGCCCGGCCCCTCTCGTTGCTGTTGGCCAGGAAGTGTTTGAGGAGGGCGGCGGCTTGCCAGTACTTGGGGTCGTTCCCTTGCATGCCCTTGATGAACGCGGTGGCAAGAGTCCCATTGAGGAACGGGTCCTCGCCGTAGCATTCCTCGGTGCGGCCCCAGCGGATGTCCCGGCCGATGTCGGCGTTGGGCGCCCTAACGATCAGGGAGCCTGAGCCTCCGCGCCGGCCACCGCGACCGGGCGTGTTGGTGTTCTGGAAATGGTAGCGGGCTTCGTACCCTTCGGTGGCGCCGACCTGGTGCAGGATCTCGACATCCCACGTCTCGCCCAGGCCGATGGACTGCGGGTAAGTAGTGCTGGTGGAGCCTCCACCCATGACGCCGTGAAGGCCTTCGGTCTGCATCATGGACCGAATCCCCAGCCGCGGCACGCCCGGCTGCTGTCCGAGGAGCGCAATCTTCTCGTCCGGCGTCAACAGGGACATGATGTTGTTGACCCGATCCTCCAGGGGCATGTCGGGGTTTTGGAACGGATATTGATAGGTGGCGGTCTGGGCGCCGGACCGGGCGGCGCACACGAGCATCAGGACACTGATGCCCGCGAACTGGCGAAGTTGTGTCTTCATGGGATTCTTCTTACGGGATTCTTCTTACAAAATAAACATGGCGGAACTGATGGGAAATGGTCTCCGGCCGCGCCGCCCCTTCCTGGCCGCTCCGCGGGTGAGAGAGCATGGGTGTTGGACCGGGCTTCATTCTGGCCGCATGTTGCCAAAAGCAGGGAAGCGCGTCAATGGAAAACCTCGAAAAGCCCCCAAGCCCGCAGCGGGTTTGCGCCCGATCCCGCCCCCGGTCATTTTCCGGCCGCGTCCAGGCAAACCAGATCGCCTTTGGCGTTGCGGCAGTAGATCCGGCCGTTGGCCAAAGTCGGGACCGTCCAGCACTTGCCTCCCAGCACTTGGGCGCGGGAAATGGGATTGAATCCCTGCGGCGAAGCCTGTGCCACGACCAGTTCCCCTTTGTCGCTGATCACGATCAGCTTGTGGTCTGCCGCCATCAACGCTCCCGAGCCGAGTCCCTTGTAATCCCATTTTTCATTGCCGGTGGCCAATTCCACGCATTTCAAACTGGCCGCTCCGCCGGCGTCCCCGTCCACGCCATACAAATAGCCGTCCAGCAGAACACTGGAGTTGATGTGGTTGCGCATGGCCGTTCCCTCCCAAACCCGCTCCGCCGTCCCGTCCTGGACGCGCACCAGGGCCGAGCCGTGTTCATGAGCGGCGGACATAAAGACCTCATTCCCGGAAACGATGAGATCGGCGATGTTCATGTCGGAGAAGGTCTTGAATGGGTAAGTCCAAAGCTGGCGGCCTGATTTTGTTTCCACCCCAAAGGCCCCTTGCGCGGAGAGAATGGCGACGGCGGCGGCGCCGTTGAAAGAGCAGGGGACTGCGGTGGAATAACCCGCCGCGCCCTTGCCGGAAGTCCAAACCACGTTGCCGGAGGTCTTATCCAGGGCGGCGCCCGAATCGCCTATGTTGAAAATCACCAGGTTGCCCTGCGCCAGCGCGGAGCCGGCATATCCCCAGGTGGGCGTGGCCGCGCCGGCTTCCCGGGCCGCGTCTTTCGACCAGAGGACGGTCCCTTTTTCCGCATCCAGACAATACACCACGCCCTGTTTGCTCAGGGTGAAGACGCGGCTTTGGTCAATGGTCGGCGTGGCGCTCGGGCCTCCCTCGTAATAGTGCGGGTCAACCGGACAGGCATACGAATGCTTCCAAACCGGCTTTCCGGTCGCGGCCTCAAAACAATAAACCGTATCGCTGTCGCCTTGATTTCCCATCGTGTAGGCCCGGCCCCCGGCGACGGTGATGGAAGAGAACCCGGTGCCCACCGAAGCCTTCCAAAGTGTCTTGGGGCCGTCGGCGGGCCATTGCGAAACCCAGCCCGTTTCCGTGGAGACTCCGTTGTGATCCGGCCCGCGCCAGTTCGGCCAGTCCGACGCGCGGGCGGTTGCGCCCAACAGCGCGGCGGCCAAAATGAAAGCGGGGACGATTTCTTTGATTGACAAAACTCGTTGTTTCATGCGTTTGCGTTCTTTCGCGGCATTCTGTGCCATTTCCGCCAAGCCGTCAATGACGCGGGCAAGCCGGTAATGCCTCATTTCAATTGCAATGCGGAACTCTTCCCAAACCAGCACACGGCCATCCCGCGGCGATAGACTTCCAGGACAGCCGCTCCCGGCCGCCAACCACCCTTCCACCATCCGGTCCTCAGGCTCTTAGCGACTTCAGATGCCGGTTTGTGCCGGCAAGATCAAACTTTCCCGCGTCAAATGGGCCGACGATCCAATCCGCCAACTCCTCGTGCTCCGGGTGCTTGGGATCGCCCAGCGCTTCCAACAAATTATAATATCCCTGCATTCCGCCGCAATCTTCCGGCGGACATGCGTTCGCCCCGCCCTCACAAATCGGATGCTTGAACCCCGCGTCGGGCGGCAATACCTTCTCCACGCGCACCTCGTGCTGCCAGCCGTCGCCAAAGTCATATTCGTAAAGAAATTTCGCTTTCGCGGCTGGCGCCAGATCGGCCACCGTGAAACTCCCTTCATCCAATGTATCGTCGTTCAAATCACCCAGATCAGGATCCTTCATCCCATAGTTAGTCCGGCCGGCCACAAATTGATGCAGATGTGAATTGCTCCAGCCCATTACCAGTTGCATGACCTGATGGAGCCGATCCAGGGTCATGTCCGCCCGCACCACCACCCGCCGCCAGATGGGCGGTTTGGACCATTTCAACGTAATTTTCAATTGATACAGCGGCACGCCGCTGTCTTTTGCCTTCGTGTTTTTCATGTTTATCGTGGCGTTCTCCAGGCCCGTTACTTTGCCGCCGGCGCTTCCTCCCACGGCGGGGTCGCGGGCAGGCTGGCGTCAAACTCGGCCAACAACTCCTTCTCGTAGGCCCCGGCGAAAGCCCCCGCGAAGAACCGGTCCAGCCCCTCCTCCAAGAGCCGCTGCCACGATCGTTCCTCGTGGCCGGGCACCACCGGAAAAAACAGCGCCTGGTTGGATTTCGCGGCTTTGTAGTCGCCGGGCGCGTCGCCGATCATGAGCGTGTTTTCCCGCGGATACTTGCCGCCGGCGGCCCATTTCAAATGCTCGCCCTTGGTGCCCATTTCCTGCCCGGCGATGAATTTGACATAAGTGTCCATTTTATTTTCCTCCCACTCCCGCCGCAGCGCCTCTCCCGGCGTCTGCGAGATCACCATGGCGTCGGCGGACGCCGTCAGTTTCTCCAGGCATTCGCGCACCAGCGGAAACGGCGGCACACTGGACACCATGTCGGCGACGGCGGCGTTGACGGCTTTGGACCAGGCCAAAAACGGGGCCAGCGCCTGGTTGCCGGACTGGATTTCCGCCGCCAGCGCGTCGTTGCCCAGTCTGCTTTCGCGCGCGATCCAGTCATCCAGCGCCCGGGTGTCGGCGATGGCGACCGCGCGCGCAATGACCTCCGGGCGGCGGCGCAGCATCTTCAGGGTGAGGGTGAGGGCGGGGAAGCGGTTGCAGCCCCGGGTCTTGGAATAGAGGTTGACGAATTCCGAGGTCTGGCGGGCGTATTTCGAGGCCGCCTGGAGGCGGAATGTTTTGATGAACACCGGGATGAAGCATTCCTTTTGCTTGACTTCCATCGAGTCGAAAACGCAGCCGTCGGAATCTATGCCGATGAAGAATCTTCTTTCCGGCCGGAAGTCGCGGAGAGGTTGGGCGGGGTCCATGGGAGGGGCGGCGTTGGGTTCAGACAGTGTAAGTGCTCGAGGCGGTGACGCCGCCGTGGCCGGTCCAGTTGGTATGGAAGAATTCCCCGCGCGGCCGGTCCAGGCGCTCGTAGGTGTGCGCGCCGAAGTAATCGCGCTGGGCCTGCAACAGGTTGGCCGGCAGCCGTTCGCTGCGGTAACTGTCGAAGAAACTCAGCGCCGTCGAGAACGCCGGCGTGGGGATGCCCTTGCGCGCCGACATGGCCACGACCTTGCGCCACGACCGCTGGCATTTCTTGATTTCCGCCCGGAAAAACTTGTCCAGCAGCAGGTTGGTCAGGCCGGGTTTCCGGTCGAAGGCCTCCTTGATCTTGCCCAGGAATCGGCTGCGGATAATGCAGCCCCCGCGCCACATCAGGGCGACGCCCCCATAGTTGAGGTTCCAGCCGTATTCCCTGGCCGCCGCCCGCATCAGCATGTAGCCCTGCGCGTAGGAAATCATTTTCGAGGCGTAGAGAGCCAGCCGGATGTCCTCCACCCATTCTCCCCGGTCGCCGGAGAAAGCGCGCTTGGGTCCCTTCAACACTTTGGCCGCCGCGACTCGCTCCTCTTTCAAGGCCGACACGCACCGCGCGTAAACCGCCTCCGCGATCAAGGTGATGGGAATGCCCAATTCGCTGGAATTGATGACCGTCCATTTGCCCGTGCCTTTTTGCCCGGCGGCATCCACGATTTTGTCCACCAGCGGCTGGCCGTCCGCGTCCTTGAAGGCCAGGATGTTGGCGGTGATTTCGATGAGGAACGAGTCCAGCTCGGTCTGGTTCCAATTGGAGAAGGCCTGTTGCATCTCCGCGGCGCTCAGGCCCAGGCCCTCCTTCATCAATTGATAGGCTTCGCAGATCAATTGCATGTCGCCGTACTCGATGCCGTTGTGGACCATCTTGACGTAATGGCCCGCCCCATTTTCTCCCACCCAATCGCAACACGGCGTGCCGTCCTCCACCCTGGCGGCGATGGCCTGGAAAATATCCTTCACATGCGCCCAGGCCTCCTTCGAGCCGCCCGGCATGATGGAAGGGCCGCGCCGCGCCCCTTCTTCCCCCCCGGAAACACCGGTGCCGACAAACAGCAGCCCTTTGCCCTCCAGATACTTGGCGCGCCGCGTGGTGTCCTCGAACAGGGAGTTGCCGCCGTCAATGATGATGTCCCCCTTTTCCAGGTGGGGCAGAAGCTCTTCGATCAACTCGTCCACCGCCGCCCCGGCCTTGACCATGCACATGACACGGCGCGGGCGCTTGAGCAGCGCGGCCAATTCGGGCAGCGAATGGGCGCCGATGACTTTGGTGCCCTTGGCCTCGCGGGCCAGGAATTCATCCACCCGCGCCACCGTGCGGTTGAATACGGCCACAGTGAAGCCGTGGTCGTTCATGTTAAGAACCAGGTTTTGGCCCATCACGGCCAATCCGATCAATCCAATGTCTGCTTGTGCTTCCATGACCTTGCGCCTTTGTTTTTTCCGCGTTCAAATCCTGTGATCACGATTCCACACCGCTGATCTTGCACTGCGTCAGTCCTGGGTGGTAGGGCGCGCACTCCGTGCGCGCCGCGGCGGGCAGAGGACTGCCCGCCCGCGCGCCGCGGCGGGCAGAGGACTGCCCGCCCTACCTTTTCCCCGTCTGACGCATTGCCCGATCTTTACAAACCCCCTTCCATTCCGCCAGAAATTTCTTTCCGCGACCACCGGCGGCGCACGGCTGGCGTTTCCATCGAAGTGTGAGACGTGAAGGCGAGGTGATTCGAAAATGAGCGCACGGGCATTGAAGTATCGCAATGCCCGTGCGCTCATTTTAGCAGCACAGCCCGGCGTGTCGAGAAAAAAGTCTGTTTTTTTTTGGTTTGTCTTTGGCCGTTTGCTGCTAACCTCCGCCACATGGAAATTCCGCCGCCGGCGATCCCTCCCTCCGCCGCCCCGTGCCTGATTGAGGTGTCGGGCCTGACGAAGTTATACGGCGATTTTCCCGCGGTCACCGATCTTTCCTTCTCCGTCCGCGCCGGGGAAGTCATCGGGCTGGTCGGCCCCAACGGCGCGGGCAAAACCACCACGCTGCGCTGCCTGGCCGGCATCATCCCCCCGACGCGCGGCCTGGTGCAAATCTGCGGCCACGGCATGGGGCGAGATCCCATTGAAGCCAAACGGCGCCTGGCCTTTTTCCCCGATGAACCGCGCTTGTTTGATTACCTGACGGTCGCCCAGCATCTGACGTTCACCGCCCGAATTTACAACCTGCCTCATTATGAGGAAACCGCGCGCGCCCTGTTGGAAGAATTGGAAATCGCGGACAAGGCGGACAAGCTGCCCGGCGAATTGTCGCGCGGCATGAAGCAAAAACTCGCCATCGCCTGCGGCTTCCTCCACGCGCCCAGCGCCATCTTCTTCGACGAACCCCTCACCGGCCTCGACCCCCTCGGCATCCGCCGCATGAAGGACTCCATTGTCAAGCGGGCCGCCGCCGGCGCCGCCATTTTGATCAGTTCCCATTTGCTTCATCTGCTGGAGGAGGTTTGCTCGCATGTCCTCATCCTCAAGGACGGACGAAAAATTATTGACGGAACCATGGACGAAGTGCGCGGGAAATTTTCCGAAGCCGCCTCCGGCGCCAACCTGGAGGAAGTTTTCTTCCGGGCCACGGGCGAAAACAAAGGACCTTGATGGGCCGCGCCTTGCTTTATCTCGAATGGCATTCGCGCTGGAACCGCCTGCGCGCCCGCCTGCAACGGCTGCGCCAGCCCAAGTACCTTTTTGGCGCGGTCGTCGGCGGCCTTTATTTTTACTGGTATGTCTTCGGCGCATTGCGCGGACGCGCCGGACCGGGCCGGACGCCGCCCATGCCGGCGCTGGAACACCCGGCCCTGGTGGAATCGCTGGCGGCGCTGGTTTTGCTCGTCGTGCTTCTCCTCATGTGGATCATCCCCCACGAGCGCGCCGCGCTCCTGTTCACGGAGGCGGAAGTCGCTTTTCTTTTCCCGGCGCCCGTGGGACGCCGCGCCTTGATCCATTTCAAACTGCTCAAATCCCAGGCCGCCATTTTGTTCAGCGCGCTTTTTATGACGCTGATCGGGCGGTGGGGCGGGGGAAATTATGGGTTGCGGGTCATCGGCTGGTGGGGGCTGCTTTCCATCATCAATCTCCATTTGCTGGGAAGCTCCTTCGCCCGCACCCTGCTGCTGGACCGGGGAATTTCCAACTGGCGCCGGCGCCTTTTTTTCCTGGGCGGCGCGGGATTGGCCGCCGCCGCAGTCATCCTTTGGGCGCGCCAGGCGCTGCCGGCGCCCCCCGATTTTTCGAGCGCGCCGGACCTCTCCGCGCTCGCCGGCTACGCCGGGCAGGTCTTCCAATCCGGCCCGCTGCCGTGGTTGCTGGCGCCCTTCCGGCTGGCCGTCGCTCCGCTGTTCGCGGCGAACGCCAGACAACTCTGCCTGGCCTTCGGCCCGGTGCTGGGCATCATCGGGCTGCATTATTGCTGGGTCATCCGGTCCAATGTGGCTTTTGAAGAGGCGTCGGTGGAATTGTCCCAGAAATTCGCGGACCGCATCGCGGCCATGCGCTCCGGCAACTGGCAGGCGATGAGCAAACCCAGGAAGAGCAAGCGGCCTCCTTTTTTGTTGCGGCCGGAAGGCTGGCCGGCGGCGGCCATTTTTTGGAAAAACCTCATCAGCGCCGGCCAATTCTTCACCGGCCGCGCTTGGTTCTTTCTGCTTTGGATCACTGTCATCGCGGGCATTATCCTGCGCTCGGCCGGACGGCATTCGGGCGGAGGCGCGGCCCTGGCGATTTTGGCGGTTACCCTCGGTGTGATGTCGCTGCTCTACGGGCCGGCAATTCTGCGCTACGATTTCCGGCAGGATCTGCGCGTGGCCGACGTGCTCAAACTCTATCCCATGCCTGGCTGGCAGGTGGTGCTGGGCGAGATTCTCGCCCCCGCCGCCATTCTGGCCGCGGCGCAATGGGCGCTCCTCCTCCTGGCCTTCCTCCTTTGTCCGGCCAGCGTGGGCGGCGCGCCGGCGCCGATGGGGCTGCGGATTGCCGCCACCCTGTCCGCCGCGCTGGTGCTGCCGTGCGTGGATTTCATCGCCCTGCTCCTGCCCAACGCCGCCGCCCTGATTTTTCCCGCCTGGGTGCAACTGGGCAAGGACGCGCCGCGCGGCTTTGAAACGATGGGCCAGCAGTTGATCCTGATGTTCGGCCAGATTATAGTATTGACTCTATCCATGCTGCCGGCCGCCCTGGCCGGGGCGGTGGCGTATCTGATTGCCTGGTGGCTTTTCGGCAAAGTGATGGCCGTGGCGGTGGTGTCGTGCGCGCTGGCCGCCGTCCTGCTCCTGGCCGCCGAAGCCGCCCTGGGCGTGTTCCTCCTGGGGAAGGCATTTGAGCGCTTCGACTGGAGCGAAGATTCGCCGCAATGAGCGCGCGGAATGCCCCGCAGGTTCTCACGGAGCGACCCACCGCAAGCAACGAGTGGAACCATCCCGATTCCGAATCGGGAGATTTCACGGATTCAGAATTTCCCATCCGTGCCACTCACGGAAAAAAACTTCAACAGAAGCAAACGAAGCGAGCGGGACCGGCGCAACACATGCCTGATACGGCGTTGTCGCCAATATTGCGAGGGAGCCGGGCAGCATTATTTCTCAGGGTCATCGCGTGTAAAGGGATTTCCACAACTCCGGGGAGGCGCGAAAATTGGTCTTGCGGAGAAGGTCGAGAGCGGCAGGAAGTTTGAGGAGTCCGGCTTGAGAGGCATCGCACAAGACCCCCCAATGTGCCGGTAACTTTCAGGCCGCGCTGACAAGCGAGCGCACGAGCGGCAGATTCATCGAGCAAAACCAGGTCGGAGCGGAGTTGCCCGGACAGAAGCAAGGCGGTGCGCTCGCCAGGGTCAAGCGCAGCCAATGTCTGGTCAGGCTCTTCCGGATCGGGATGTATTTTTAACCAGTCGGGCGGAGTCGTTGCCCAAGCACGAACTGACGGCGGCGCGTCAGGATGGCGAAGTTCCTCCAAAACCTTTTGTGTGATGTGAATGCTGCCGTACAGCTCGGGCAGAATTTCTGCGTGGCCGATCAGCGCAAGATAGCAAAGCGGCGAGGTGTTGCTGACGATGGCCATCAGCCGCGGGCGGCGCGCAAGGCCGCAAGATCACGCTCAAGGTCGTCCTCGCTGTAGTGCAAGTAGGCTTGAACCCGCTTGAGAAACGCTTCGGTCTCCCAACGCGAACTGTGGCCGAGCATTTCGCCCACTTGATGCGCGGTGAGGGCGCCGGAACGATAAGCCTCAGCGGCGACGGCTTCGAGCGCGCGCCGGGGAACATCCTTCCAACGGGAGCGCAACGGGACGGACACATTTCAGGAATTTCAATCGCGACGTTCATTGCCATAAAACAATAAGGGCGATCTGGTGCTGTTGCAAGACATGGTTTTCAGGTTTGGCGGGATGGGGTTCTCAAGTTTGGATGATCCGCAACCGTCCGCCGGGCAACACCCGGTAGCGCCGGCCGCGCCACTGGATTTGATTGCCGGTGAACGCCGCCGCCCACACCGCCACGTTTAACAAATCTTTCACCGGCGCCATCCAGAAATAGCGAAAATGCGCGCGCGAGCCGGTCAACCGCCATTCTTGGTGGAGGGCGGTGGAGATGCGAAACAGGAAAAAGCACAGGCAGACCGGCAGGACGGCGCCAGCCCCGGCGGACCCCCAGAGCCAGCTCGCAAGCAGCCAGAGGAGCGGCCAAAAGGTCGCGTTGTCAAGTATGCTGAAAAAAAACAGCAGCGGCTTGCAGACGCGAATGGTGCGCGCCCACCGCACTTGATGCGCCCAGGCCTGCGCCCAGTTCCTCGGCGATTCGCGGCAATCCACCACCACCGGCGAAAAAACAATCCGTTTGCCCAGCCGCGCCACTTGTTGCCCCAGGCGGTAATCGTCCGCCAGATAATCCGCCAGGTCCGCAAATCCGCCCATTTCCCGCAAATGCTCCGCGCGCAAGGCCATGACCGCGCCGAGCGCAAAATCCACTTCCTTCAAACTCTGCGCCTGGAGCACGGAACTCCAAAAATCCGCATTGATGGCAATGGCTTCCCAGCGCGTGGCCAGCCCGCCGGGATTGCTCAGGCGATAAAAGCAGTTGACCAGTCCAATGGCCGGGTCCGCAAAGGCCGGGGTCAGGCTGGCCAGAAAATCCTCCGGCACCCACACGTCCGCATCGCTGATGACCACCAGCGGATGCCGGATGAGCGGCTCCAACTGGCGCAAGGTGGAGATTTTCCCGTTGACCCCCAGCGCCGCGTCGCAGAGGACCAGTTGCGCGTCGTTCCGCGGAAACTCGGCGAGCAATTCGCGCACCACCGCGCAGACCGGATCGTCCGCCGAGGCGACGCCGAACAAAATCTGCGCCGGGCCGGGATAATTTTGCGCCAGCCAGGCGCGGAGGCAGGATTTGGTTTCCGCCTCGCAACCTTTCAGCGGCTTGAGCACGGTGCAACCGGGCAGGGGAGGGCGGACGGCGGCGCGCTGATGCAAGGGAAAGCGCGCCCCGGCCACCCACCGCCACAAGGTCAGCCCAAAGCTCAAAAAGCTCAGGAAACCCAAAATGCGCGCGACGAAATGAATGCTCAAAATAATGCCTCAGCCTTTCGAGGTAGGGCGCGCACTCCGTGCGCGCCGCGGCGGGCAGGGGACTGCCCGCCCTACCTTTACGGGACAAACCAAGACTGACCGGTTACAGTTCAAAGTGGATGGTTCCAGTTCGGCTAGAGTTCGTCCACCGAAATGACGCGCTGGATTTCTTCCAGCGTGGTTTCGCCGGCCAGGGCGCGCCGCAGCCCGCGCTGCCACATGGTTTGCATCCCCCGGTTGATGGCCACGTCCTGCAACGCCCGCGTCGGCAGCTTGTCCAGCACCGCCTCGCGAAAGTGCTGGTCCACCTTGAGCAGCTCGTTGACGAGTGTGCGGCCGGAAAAACCGGTGTTCAGGCATTGATCGCACCCGGCCCCGTGGCGGAATTGCGCGTTTTCGCGGTCCGCCAGGGGCACGTTCTTCATGATGTGCGGCTCCGGTTCGTAGGGCTGCGCGCAATAAGGGCAGTTCTTGCGGATCAAGCGCACGCCCAGGATGCCGGTGACGCTGGAGGCGAGCAGAAACGGCTCGATGTTCATGTTGATCAGGCGCGCGAACACCCCCGCCGTGCTCCCGCTGTGGATGGTGCTGATCACCAGATGTCCGGTCAGCCCCGCCTGCACCGCGATGTTGGCCGTTTCCGGGTCCCGGATTTCCCCCACCATGATCACCTGCGGGTCCTGGCGCATCAGGGAGCGCAACGCCCGGGGATAAGTGAATTCCTGCGCCAGGTTGACCTGCGCCTGCGCCACCATCGGCAGGCTGAATTCCACCGGGTCTTCCACCGTGGCGATGCTGATGCTCGGCCCGTACTTCTGCACCAGCATGTACAACGCCGAGTAGATGGCTGTCGTTTTGCCGGAACCGGTCGGCCCGGTCAGCAGCACCAATCCGTTCGGTTTGCACACCAGCTTGACGAACTCGCTCAAGACATCCTCTTCAAATCCGAGCGACGCCAGGTCAAAACTGCGGTTGCTCGGATCAAAAATCCGCACCACGATCTTTTCCCCGCGCGTGGTGGGAAAAATGGAGATGCGCTGTTCCATCCCGCCCAGTTCCGGGTCCGCCGGCGCGTGCCCCTCCTGCGGCAGCCCGGTTTGGTAAGTCACCAGATTGCCCAGCACCTTGAACCGGCCCGATATTTTGTCCATCAAATCCAGCGGAAGATGCACCAATTCGGTCAGCACGCCGTTGAGCCGGATGCGCACGGCCAGCGTGCTTTCCCACGGCTCGATATGGATGTCGCTGGCCCGGGCGTTGACCGCGTCCAGCAGGATGTACTTGACGAGAGTGCCGATTTCAATGCTGGTCTCGGCCGATTCGGATTGCAAATAACGCAGCGTTTCGCTCATGGGTTTCCTGGGTTGTCACAGGGCTTTTTCAAGGCCACTGCATACGCCCTTTTGGCGCGAACGTCAGCAACATTCGGCCCCTCTTTTTGACACTTCGGACACCAGCAGGCGGCGCGCCCTCCAATGGCGGCGTAACGCAGCGCGGCGCCGTCCTTGGGACAGCGGCCGCCGCGCTGCCAGCGGCGGTGAAAAAGCCAGGTGCGCGGCAGTTCGCCGTAATCCACGCCCACGGTTCGCATCGCGGCGCGGGAAACGGATTTTACGGCGCGATGGAGTTTCTTGGTTTCCGCAGGGCGCAGTTTCCCGGCGGGACGGCGCGGATGAAGGCCGGCCTGCCAGAGAACTTCGTCGGCCATCCAATTGCCAATCCCCGGAAAACCAGCCTGCAAAAGCAACACGGCCTTGACCGGAGCGGCGCGATGGCGGCTGAGGAATGCTTCCATGACGGGAAGGGAAAACTCCCGGGCGAGCAGGGCCGGAGGCAGACCCCGCCACCACGGCGGCGCGGCGCGCCCGCGGTGAAAAAGCACGCGGCCGAACTGGCGCGGATCGCTGAAAACAAGACTTCCTTTGGAGAGGCGCAAGACCAAGTGGTCGTGCCTGGCAGGAGTGAACGGGACGGGGCCGGACAAGACGGCCCGGAGTTTGCCCGTCATGCCGAGGTGAATTCCCACCCAGGCGTTGTTGGAAAAGCGAAAGAGCATTTGTTTGCCGCGGGCTTGCGAATGCAGGAGCCGGGCGCCGGTGAGAGCCTGCCGCAGGATTTCCGGGTTGATCGAGCGAAAAACTCTGTTCGTGGCGTGAAGATGGACGGCGGCAATTGTTTGTCTTCGTCCCACGTCCCATTGTTTGCGAAAGAATTCCACTTCGGCCAGCTCGGGCATGAGTGAGGATGGCGGCAGGCAGGATAAATGCAAAATGAAAAAGGCGGTAGAGATTGTCAGACGCGCTGAGGGCCGTTAGACTCCCGGCATGGTCCCTGAACAGGCAGAGCGCCATTACTGCGGCGAGGCCGGAAGACGCTATCACGGGGAAAGACGCGCCATTCCGGAGGAGGCGATTCCCTGGGTCGCCCGGTTGCGCGCGGAAAAACTGGCCCCTCATCTGCGCCCGTCCGACACCGTTTTGGAATACGGGGCCGGCCTCGGCTGGAATCTGGCCCGCCTGGATTGCCGGCGCAAACTCGCCTTCGATCTGGCTGATTTTCTCCCGCCCTCCATCCGCGGCGCGGGCGTTGAATTTGTCCCCGACACAAAGGCGATTCCCGGCGCCACGGTGGACGTGGCGGTTTGCCACCACGCCCTGGAGCACATCATGCAGCCGGCGGCGGCGCTGGAGGAAATGGGGCGGCTGTTGCGCCCGGAAGGGAAACTGCTTCTCTTCGTGCCGTTTGAGCGGGAAAGGAAATACCGGCGGTTTGACCCGGCCGAGCCGCATCACCATCTTTATTCCTGGAACGTGCAAACGCTGGGCAATTTGGTCCAGGAATGCGGCTTTCGCCTCACCGCAGCCGCGACGGGACGATTCGGCTACGACCGTTTTGCGGCGGTGTGGGCGGGCAAATTGCGCCTGGGCGAGCCGGGCTTTCGCGTCTTGCGCCAACTCCTCCTAATCCTCAAGCCGGCGCGCGAAGTGCGGCTCGCCGCCGCGCGCCCATGACTTCAGGCGCCGCCCCGCTTGCCGCTTGCGGCCCGGCGGGCAGATGTGCTTTAATCCCTCCCTCATGGACGTAACCGTTAAAATCTGCGGCCTCACCAACGTCGAAGACGCCCAGGCCGCCGTCGAGGCGGGCGCCGATCTGCTCGGCTTCGTGCTCTGGGAAAAAAGCCCGCGCCATGTGACGCTGGAAACAGCGCGGGAAATCGCGCGGCGGCTGCCTCCCGCCACCCCGCGCGTCGGCGTCTTCCTCAATGCCACGGTGGAGCAAGTGATGTTTTCCCTGCGCATCTGCGATTTCAGCGCGCTGCAATTCCACGGCCAGGAATCCCCGTCCTTTTGCCAGCAATTCAGCGTGATGAAGATCAAAGCCTTCCGCGTCCGCGACGCCGCCTCGTTGCAGGCCATGTCCGGCTACGACACCGACGCCTTTTTGCTCGACAGCCATGTGGAGGGGCAGCCGGGCGGGACCGGCGAAACGTTCGACTGGTCCCTGGCCGCCAAAGCAAAAGAGTTTGGCAAGCCCATCTTCCTGGCCGGCGGCTTGACGCCGCAAAACGTCGGGGCCGCCATCCGCGCCGCGCAGCCCTTTGGGGTGGATGTCTCCAGCGGGGTGGAGTCCGCGCCCGGAAAAAAGGACCGCCGAAAGATGCGGGACTTTGTCGCCGCCGTGCGCGCGGCAAGCGGTAATTGATCCGTGCAAGCAGCCAGTCAGTTTTCGGTGGACGCGAAGGCAGGACGGGCAGGCCCTGTCCGCCGCGGCGCGCACGGAGTGCGCGCCCTGCCACCCAGGACTGCGGCAGTACCCATGCAAAAGGATCCAGGCAAAATGAAGAAGGAGGCCGTGTCCCGCTGTCCCTGGCCGGTGGATGACCTGTATATCGCTTATCATGATTTGGAATGGGGCGTGCCGGCGCATGAGGACCGGAAGCTCTTTGAGTTTCTCGTCCTGGAGGGGGCGCAGGCCGGATTGAGCTGGCATCTCATTTTGAAAAAGCGGGAGAACTATCGCGCCGTTTTCGACCAGTTTGATCCGGAAAAGGTGGCGCGGTACCCCGCGTCGCAAATCGCCCGACTCCTGCGCAATCCGGGCCTGGTGCGCAACCGCCTCAAGATCGCCGCCGCGGTGCAAAACGCCCGGGCCTTCCTGGCCGTGCAGGAGGAATTTGGCGCTTTTGACCGCTATATCTGGCGTTTTGTCCAGGGCCGCCCCATTGTCAATCATTGGCGCACCATGAGGGAAGTTCCCGCCCGCACGCCTGTGTCCGACGCGATGAGCCGGGATTTGAGACAGCGCGGTTTTCAATTTGTCGGCTCGACAATATGTTACGCCCACATGCAGGCCACCGGGATGGTCAACGACCATCTGACCGGCTGTTTTCGGCATAAAGAATTGGCCTTGCCTGCGGCGATGGAAAGTAGTAATTTCCTACCATGACAATCATCCATATGTCTGAGAAAGGCCAGGTAGTGGTCCCGAAGAACATCCGGGAAGAACGCGGCTTTGGCAATGGCAGCGCCTTTGCCGTCTTGGAGACCAAGAGTGGCGCCATCGTGTTCCGGCCAGTGAAGACCGCGCCGAAAATGGACTTGGTGGATCATCTCCTTCAGCTCAAAGGCTTGGTCATCCCGGAACGGAAACACCTATGCCCGCCCCGCGCATGATCTGGCTTCTCGACACCAATGTGGTTGCGGAAGCCTCGAAGCCAATCCCGGATTCCAAATGCGTGGCATGGCTGGCGGCGCGGCGGGGTCAATGCGTGCTGTCCGCGATCACGCTGGCTGAAATTCGTTATGGGATAGAGCGGCTGCCGGAGGGAAAACGCAAAGCCGCGGTGGAGACTGCATTTCAATTTTTGACGGAGGATTACGCCGGCCATTTTTTGGATTTCGACGCGCCATCCGCCACGGAATGGGGCCGGTATGCGGCGGAATTGGAAGCGGCGCACGGTTCCGACTGGTGGAAACATTTTGACCTGCGGGACACGCAAATTGGCGCCATCGCCCGCGAATATGGACTCACGGTAGCGACCAGGAACGTGAAGCACTTTCCATTTTGCCGGGCTGAAAATCCGTTTGACTGAGACTATATGGAATTCCTGAAGCATCAGTCCTGCGCGAAAGTTACCCCATGAGTGTTGCCGCGGAAATGAAGCTGCCGGATGCCCACGGCCATTTTGGCCAGTACGGCGGACGTTATGTGCCGGAGACTTTAATGCATCCCCTCCAGCAATTGGAGCAGGAATACCATCGGGCCCAGCAAGACCCTGAATTTCAAACGGAACTCAATTATTATTTGCGCCAATTCTGCGGGCGGCCCACGCCGCTTTATTTCGCCGAACGGCTCACGCGCCAATTGGGCGGCGCGAAAATTTATCTCAAGCGCGAGGATTTGCTCCACACCGGCGCGCACAAAATCAACAACGCCCTCGGCCAGATCCTGCTGGCCCGCCGCATGGGCAAGACGCGCGTCATCGCCGAAACGGGCGCGGGCCAGCACGGCGTCGCCACCGCCACGGTGGCGGCCATGTTCGGGTTGAAATGCGTCGTGTACATGGGGGAGGTGGATTGCGAGCGGCAGGCGCTGAATGTGTTTCGCATGAAAATGCTGGGCGCGGAAGTCGCGCCGGTTTCCGCCGGACAAAAGACCTTGAAGGAGGCCGTCAATGAAGCCATGCGCGACTGGGTCACCAACGTGCGCGACACCCATTACATTTTGGGCACGGTTTATGGCGCGCATCCCTATCCGCTGATGGTGCGGAATTTTCAGCGCGTCATCGGCGACGAGGCGCGCCGCCAAATCCTCGAGCAGGAGGAGCGCCTGCCGGATTTGCTGGTGGCGTGCGTGGGCGGCGGCTCCAATGCCATCGGGCTTTTTTATCCGTTCCTGGAGGATGCCTCGGTGAAAATGCTCGGCATCGAGGCGGGCGGGGAGGGGATCATCCCGGAGAAACACGCGGCGCGGTTTCAAGGCGGCTCGCTGGGAGTGTTGCAGGGGACGCGCTCCTACATTTTGCAGGACGAGAATGGTCAAGTACAATCAACCCACAGCGTTTCGGCGGGGCTGGATTACGCCGCCGTCGGGCCGGAGCACGCCTGGCTGCGCGATCAAAGGCGGGTGGAATACGGGTTCGCCACCGATGCGCAGGCGCTGGACGCCTTCCTGCGCCTGGCCCGGCTGGAGGGGATCATTCCCGCCCTGGAATCGGCCCACGCCATCGCCGCCGTCATCGAGCGCGCCCCCAAAATGCCGAAGGAGCAGTTAATCATTGTGAACCTTTCCGGCCGCGGCGACAAGGACGTGGCGCAAGTTGTCAACAAGATAAAGCTTTAGACGGTAGGGCGAGACTCGGGGGGTGCTCACCGCATGGGTAACACTTGGTGACCACCGCATGGGTTACACTTTGAGGAGGGTGCGCCGCTTCGCGGCGGAGCAGAGGCGAGCGTAGCGAGCCGGA
>JBEKIA010000134.1:0-13330 GCA_050011995.1 Verrucomicrobiota bacterium | reverse complement strand
GTCCACATTGGCGCAAAATACTACGATTCCTACGGTCTGCGGATGTCGCGTTACAGCGTCCTCAAATCTGTCGCACACCTGAAATATCAGCTGTTGGCGCCGTACTCGAGTTTGGCTGAGTCCCTGTGCGAATGGATACCGGTACGGGTCCGGAGTCATATCGAGGAAAGATTGGGGATCGTTCCTCTTTTGCGAAACCCAGCCACGCGGGTGGCTTACGCTGAAGACAAAAGCGTGTTTCTCGGCTTGATCCGCGAGCAAATCGACAAAACAGGTGCTAATTTTGAGATTTTTACTTTTGCGGTCATCAAAGTTCACCTCGAGAAATTTGCCTGCAAAGTGTATCGAGATACGCGGACGTCGTCGCACGACAAAGGCGTCGATCTCTCAACGAATTTCGGGGTTGTCTATCAAGTCAAGAAATTGCGGGTTCATACCGAATCCGAGGCTGACCGAATTTATGCCGAATTGAAGGCAAACTTCGACAGCGAGCGTTTGCAGGATGGGAATGTCATCCTCGTAATCGACGACATTTCGAAACAGGTCAAAAAATACCTGATTGACATGAAGGTGCAATCCATCAGCAAGGAAGACGTGCTGAAGATGGCTCTCAGCTTCGACGAGCCCGAAGACCGCCAGAAGGTTCTGCGGATAGTATATGAAGAATTCCGGCGCGAATATTCCAGCACGTTGAAATGATGCCACGCTGCTTACGCCGCGAGTATCTGCCGCGGGCTGGCACTATGGCACGTCAATTCTTCCGCTGCGCCCTCGGCATCGCTCTCGCGCCGGAAAAACCTCTCGAACTTTGTCACATAATCCACTGGGTAGTTGCCTTCGACGACGCTGGTTGTTGCGCCGCCAAAGCCGTCAGCTTCTACGACTACCGAATCGCCCGGGCAGACATTCAAGGCTGCAAGGTAAATTACTTCGCCCCTCTGGCTGATTCCGAGTTCTTCGCGGATGGCGTCAGCCTTGGATTGGAGGTCCTGGAGTTCAGCGAGCTTTTCTGTGTTGTTCATATTCATTCATATTAGCGGTTTGAGTCTCATCCACTTGGAAAGTGCCTTGCCGACAAGCACCTTGTCCAGCTTTGCGTGCTTTGCCGCCCTGCTCGCGATGGCCTGGGTCTCGAAATCAAACTCTGAGGCGAGCGCGGCGATCTCGTGGGTGTTGTCGTAGGTCAAAAGAACGTCCCCTTTGACGCTTGCCAGCAAGCCGAACAAGCTGCGGTGGTCAACTTGCCAGTGGGCGTAGAGCCGTTTCGAGGCGACGGTGTACGGCGGGTCCGCGAAGAAGGCAGTCGTTTCGTCGTCGGCGTATCGCCGGACAACTTCAAACGCGTCGCCTTCAATAAAGGAGAAGCGCTCGCGCACGCCCGCGATCTCTTGGATGCGTCGCGCCAGCGTTTCCGGATACCAGCGCGAATTGAGACCGCGCCCATTCTCGCCGGTCTTCACGAGCCCCGCTCCCTCGGCCATAATGCCGCCCCTTTGAACGCGATTCCTGAGGATTACGGCAAAGGCGCGTTCGCGCTGGGTGACGGGCTCTTTGCGTAGAACGGCTGTGACACTCTCACGGTTTAGCTCGAAATTCAGGATTTGGTCGGCGAGCCATTTTGCCTGGCCGCCTAGAATTGTGTGCCAGACGGAGGCCACATTCGGGTCGCTTTCAACGAAAACGACGTGTTCGGCGAGGCCTTCGAAACCCGCGGTCAGGCCAACAATTCCACCTCCGGAGAAAGGCTCCACCAGAACGCCCACGGGTTTTTGGTTCTGAGCCAGCCAAGAGCGGATGTACGGAACAAGCCACGTTTTGCCCCCCGGGTAACGGAACGGAGAGCGCTGCGGGACTGAAGCAATGTTCACCGGCTTGGTCATTTCGACGTCTTCGGCAGTGCGGTATGCGACCGCGCCATCGTGGATTTCATCGGGGTGGGTTTTGTCGTCCAACTCGTGCGCGTAGCGTAAGACTGCTGGCGCGAGCGTTTGCGGCACTCTGACAACAGTAGTGTTGCCGAGTTTCCACTTTGGCCGAAAAGAGGTTGATGAGCGAGCCATAATGAACCCTTGTAACACGGGTTTAATGGCGTGGCAAGAGAAATTGTTACATGGGCGCAATCTGGCCACTTATGGTTGCGGGAGGAAAAGACCGAGTCAACAGTTACGGCTCTTCGGTCGAGACGGCGGGCTGGCCGTTGAGCGCGGCCAGCATGGCGCGCCAGGATAGGATGGCGCATTTGACGCGCATGGGAAATTTATGCACGCCGCCCAGGGCGCACAGGCTTCCCATCGCGTCCTCGTCGGCCTGGCCGGTGACAAGCATCTTCTGGAATTGGTCGAAAAAAATCCGCGCCTCCGCCGCGGTTTTGCCCTTGAGTTGCTCGGTCATCAGCGAGGCGGAAGCCTTGGAAATCGCGCAGCCCGCGCCCTGAAAGCTCACGTCGCGGATGACATCGTGGTCGAGCTTGAGAAACACCGTGAAGTGATCGCCGCAGAGCGGATTGTCGCCTTCGGCCCGGCGGTTGGCGTCCGGCAGCGCGCGGAAATTGCGCGGGCTGCGGTTGTGATCCAGAATCACCTCCTGGTAAAGCTCGTTCAAGTCGTCGTTCATGAACAACGGTTACGGTTTGTCCTGGGGGTGTGAGACAGAATTCTTCGCCTTCCCGGTAGGGCAGAGCTGCTGCTCTGCCCTGAAAGCTTGGGCGGCGCGGCAGCGCCGCCCTACCAGGGATGTGAGGATCTTTGTCATGCGCCCTTGTCCCGGAAGCGTTCTGTCAACATCAGGTTGAGGCGGGCGCGCACGGGTTCCAGCGGGATGCGGTCCACCACGCCGCTGGCAAAGGCGCGGACCATGATCTGGCGGGCGTGCTCCAGCCCGATCCCGCGCGAACGGAGATAAAAAACCGCCTCCTCGTCCATTTGCCCGACGGTGGCGCCGTGGGTGCATTTGACGTCGTCGGCAAAGATTTCCAGTTGGGGTTTGGTGTTCACGACGGCGTCGTCGGAGAGGAGCAGGTTGCGGTTGGTTTGTTTGGCGTTGGTTTTTTGGGCGTCCTGGCGGACAAAAATCTTGCCGTTGAACACGCCATGGGCGCGCCCGGACAAGACGCCGTGGTAGAACTCATGGCTTTCGCAGCGGGGCTGGGCGTGATCCACCACGGTGTGATGATCGGCCAGTTGCTCGCCCCGCACCAGGTAGAGGCCGTTGAGAATGCAGCCGGCATTTCTGCCTCGAAAGATCGTTTGAATCTGGTGCCGGGCCAGGCGCGCGCCGGTGGAGACAGAGTGCGAAGTCCAATGGCTGCCCCGGCCCTGTTGCGCCTGAATGTCGGCGACGTGAAAGGCGCGCTGGTTCTCCTCTTGAATTTTGCAGTGGTCCAGGCGGGCTTCCGCGCCGAGGACCAATTCGGTGACGGTGTTGGTGAAATGGGGAGCGTCGGAAAGGCTGGCGTAAGTTTCCAAAACTTTCATCTCGCTGCGCGCTCCGGCCACAATCAAATTGCGGACATGGGCCGTCGCCCCCGCTTCGCCCGCGGTGGCGATGAAGAGCAAATGCACCGGCTGGGCGATGACTTTTCCGGGGGCCGCGCAGACCAGGGCGCCGTCCCGGAAGAAGGCCGTGTTCAAGGCGGTGAAGACCATCGTCTCCTCGTCGGCAATGTCCGTGAGATACCGTTCCAACTCCGGGGCGTTGCCGGCCAGCGCCGCCCGCAGGCTGACGGCTTGAAGATCGCCGCCCGCGGCGGGCAGCGAGGACAGTTCCGCGCAAAAATGGCCGTCCACAAAAACCAGGCGGCACCCTTCCAGGCCGAAAGCAAAGGGGGCGATCTCCCCGGCCGTCAACCGCCGCGCCGGCGGCCTGGCGGGGTGCAGCGGCAGATGCAACAGGGGCGCGATGCGCGTGAAGCGCCATTCCTCGTCTTGGGCCGAGGGAAAACCCAGTTTTACGGCGCGCGCCAGCGCGGTCTGGCGCTTTTGTTTGAGCCAGGCGGGAGCGGAGTCCGCATCGCCGTGGCCGAAAGCCGCCAGCACGTCCGCCAGGCTCAGGCCGGGATGGGGCGGCCCGGCATTCAGAGGCGCGGATAGGGCGGCGGGCCGCGCCGTCCGGAGCGGGGCCTGGTCTTTGGATGGGTCTAAAGTGGAGGTCATGTTGTGGCGCCGGCCGGGGCGGCGGTTTCCTGCGAAACCCAATCATAGCCGCGCTCTTCCAGGGTAAAGGCGAGTTCCTTGCCGCCCGACCGGACGATCCGGCCGTCCACCAGCACATGGACGAAATCGGGCACGATGTAATTGAGCAGCCGCTGATAATGGGTGATGACGAGGGTGGCGTTTTCCGGGCGGCGCAATTTGTTGACACCAGCGGCGACAGCTTTCAAGGCGTCAATGTCCAGGCCCGAATCGGTTTCATCGAGGATGGCGAGGGTGGGTTCCAGGACGGCCATCTGGAAGATCTCGTTGCGTTTTTTTTCGCCGCCGGAAAAGCCCTCGTTGACCGGGCGGTTAAGCAGGGCGGGGTCGAGTTGGAGGATTTTGCTTTTCTCCTTGACCAGCTTGAGGAACTGGACGGGGGCCAGTTCGGCCTGGCCGCGGGACTTGCGGCATTCGTTGAGGGCGGCGCGGAGAAAGTAAGTGCTGTTGACTCCGGGAATTTCCACCGGATATTGGAAGGCGAGGAAAACTCCGGCGCGGGCGCGTTCCTCGGGCTTCATGGCCAGGAGGTCGGCGCCCTGGAAGAGGACGGAGCCGGCGGTGACCTGGTATTCGGCGCGTCCGGCGAGGATTTGGGCCAGGGTGCTCTTGCCGCTGCCGTTGGGGCCCATGATGGCGTGGACCTCCCCCGCCTGGAGCGACAAACTGAGGTTCTTAAGAATCGGCCTGCCCTCCACGCCGGCCGACAAATTGCGAATGTCCAAGAGTTCCATGTTTTGCGGTAATTTATGTGATAAAGGTTGCCATCAAATTCGCGGCCGCCCGAAACACGGACGCCCTCCGCCGCGGCTCACCCGACGCTGCCTTCGAGGCTGATCCCCAGCAGCTTTTGCGCCTCCACCGCGAATTCCATCGGCAAATGCTGGAACACCTCCTTGCAGTAGCCGTTGACGATCATGTTGACGGCGTCCTGCGTGGAGATGCCCCGCTGGTTGCAATAGAAAATCTGGTCTTCGCCGATCTTGGAAGTCGAGGCCTCGTGCTCGACGGTGGAGGAACTGTTCCGGACCTCCACATAAGGGAAGGTGTGCGCCCCGCAGCGGTCTCCCATCAGCAGCGAATCGCATTGCGAATAATTGCGCGAGCCGGCGGCGCTCTTGAGGATTTTCACCAGGCCGCGATAGCTGTTCTGGCCGCGGCCGGCCGAGATGCCCTTGGAGACAATCGTGCTGCTGGTGTTCCTGCCGGAATGGACCATTTTCGTCCCGGTGTCGGCCTGCTGTTTGTGATTGGTCAGGGCGACGGAATAGAACTCGCCCACCGAGTTGTCGCCCATCAGCAGGACGCTGGGATATTTCCAGGTGATGGCCGAGCCGGTTTCCACCTGGGTCCAGGAGATTTTGGAGTTCCGCCCGGCGCACTTCCCGCGCTTGGTCACGAAATTGTAAATGCCGCCCTTGCCGTCCTTGTCGCCCGGATACCAGTTTTGCACGGTGGAATACTTGATGTTGGCGTTCTCCAGCGCGATCAGTTCCACCACGGCGGCGTGCAACTGGTTGGTGTCGCGCATGGGGGCGGTGCAGCCTTCCAGATAGCTGACCTGGCTCCCCTCGTCGGCGATGAGGAGGGTGCGCTCGAACTGCCCGCTGCCCGCGGTGTTGATGCGGAAATAGGTGGACAGCTCCATCGGGCAGCGCACGCCCTTGGGGATGTAGCAAAACGAGCCGTCGCTGAACACGGCGGAATTGAGCGCGGCGAAAAAATTGTCATTCGCCGGGACCACCGTGCCCAGGTACTTTTGCACCAGGCCGGGATGATTTTTGACCGCTTCGGAGAAGGAGCAAAAAATAATCCCCTGCCGGCCCAGCTCCTCCTTGAAGGTGGTGGCGACCGAGACGCTGTCCAGCACCGCGTCCACCGCCACGCCGGAGAGGCGTTTTTGCTCGTCGAGGGAGATGCCGAGTTTTTCGAAAGTCCGGCGCAATTCCGGGTCCACCTCGTCCAGGCTGCCGAGTTTTTTCTTCTCCCGCGCCGCCGCGTAATAAATATAGGACTGATAATCAATGGGCGGGTAGTGGACGTTGGGCCAGTGCGGCTCGGACATGGTGGTCCAGTGGCGGTAGGCCTTGAGGCGCCATTCCCGCAGGAAATCCGGCTCCCCCTTGATGTCCGAGATGCGGCGGACGGTGTCCTCGCTCAAGCCGGGGGCGAAGGCATCGGTTTCAATATCGCTGACGAAGCCATATTTATAATCCGAATTGACAAAACTTTCAATGGTATCGGTCGTTGCATCCATAATCGGACAAATCCAGTCCGGTTACAGGATAAACCAAGGGCGGCGGTTGTCAAACGCGGCTTGGCCCTGCGGACGGGCGGGGGTGCATTCCACTTTTTGGGGTGGTTTTTTCCTAATCTTAATCCTAATCTTAATCTTGTTCGGAGAAGGCGGGGCAGGATTAGATTCTGACTTTGAAAATCTCATAAAAATGTCTCTCAGGTTTTGGGCGGCGCGGCAGCGCCGCCCTACCGAAAATTTCAAATATCTTTGGCTAGGATTAAGATTAAGATTACGAGGGGAAACCCACCCGACGGGCGCTGGTGAATCGGACACATGGACTGGATGGAAACGGCGCTTGGATTTATGCTTTCGGCTCGAAACGGCGGATGTCCTTGAACTTGTCGAAGTCGCGATCGAACGAGGCAACGGCGCGGCCAAGTTGAGCCGCGCGCGCCGTCATCCAGGCGTCTGAAAAATCCAGATTCATGGCCGCGAACCGCCGCAAGGCATCGGTGACGGCATCCTTGTCCATCGTTTCCACGCCCGCATTCTGAATGATGGCAAGCAGGACATTGACCACCTCAGTCCGTGTTCGCCCATACGGCCCCATCAACACATATACGACTTCGGCCACGACCAAGGCATCCAAGACGAGCACCACTTCACGGCGCTCCGACTTTTCAAACAGCGCCGTGGCTGCGGCGCTCTGTCTCGGATCATCCTGAACCAGGAACCGAACCAAGACGTTTGCATCCAGCAAGAGCTTCTTCATGGCTTCTGTTTGGAGATGCGGTCATGGCGCATCAGGGCGGCTTTGGCCGGGGCCTCCGCCGAATCCTTTTTGCCGGGCACGGGGGCGATTGACTTGAAGCAGCCTGACAATTCGCTGATCGAACGAAGACGCCGCCCCACCAGTTTGTCGCCCTCGACCTCCCAAACAATCCGTTGGCCGACTTTGAGCGGTATTTCCTTCCGCACGTCCCCGGGTATGGTAACCTGCCACTTGGCGGTTATTGTTGATGCCATATTACTCATAGTTGAGAGCATACCACAGGCAATCCTCCTTACGCAAGCTCAATCTCCTTTCTGGTTCCTCGACACTGCTTGCGGGTGTGAGGCCCCGGGTGGAGATGGCTCCGCAGGAGCGTCCCCCTGCCTTCCCGGACCCGGTAGGGCGAGACTCTGTCGGTCCGTGGCCGTTTCCCCAGGAACTCGAGTTTCGGCTCGACAGAGTCTGGCCCTACCATAGACGGACACCAATGATTTTCCTAAAGGAGCCTCGACTGGCTGCCGCCGCCCGGCTTGATTCCCAGTTTCTTGTAACTCAATTCCGTCGCCACGCGGCCTTGCGAGGTGCGGTTGAGGTAGCCTTCCATGATCAGGAACGGCTCATAGACTTCTTCCAGAGTGTCCGGCTCCTCGCCCACTGCCACCGCCAGGGAGCCCAGCCCGACCGGGCCGCCGGCAAATTTGTGGACGATGGTTTCCAGGATGCGCTTGTCCATTTCGTCCAGGCCGTTTTGGTCTATCGCCAGCATGGCCAGCGCTTGATCGGCCACGGGCACGGTGATCCTGCCGTCGCCGCGCACCTGGGCGTAATCGCGCACGCGGCGGAGCAGGTTGTTGGAGATGCGCGGGGTGCCGCGGCTGCGGCGGGCGATTTCCATCGCCCCTTGCGGATCAATCGCCACCTCCAGCAGGTTGGCCGAGCGCGCGACGATTTTCTGGAGCTGTTCGGCATGGTAGTAATCGAGCCGCTCGCGAATGGGAAAACGGGTCAGCAACGGCGCGGTGAGCAGCCCGCTGCGGGTCGTCGCGCCAATGAGGGTGAAGCGCGGCAAATTCAGGCGGACGCTGCGGGCGTTGGGGCCGCTGTCAATAATGATGTCCAGCTTGAAATCCTCCATCGCCGGATAGAGATATTCCTCGATGGTTTTTTGCAGGCGGTGGATTTCGTCAATAAAAAGGACATCGCCCGCCTCCAGGTTGGTGAGCAGCCCGGCCAGGTCGCCGGCCTTTTCGATGGTGGGGCCGCTGGTGCATTTGATGTTGACGCCCATGCTCTTGGCGATGATGTGGGCCAGGGTGGTTTTGCCCAGGCCGGGCGGCCCGCTGAAGAGGAGGTGATCGAGCGCCTCGCCTCGTTTCTTGGCGGCCTGCACGGCGATTTCCAGCCGTTCCTTGATATTGTCCTGTCCGGTGAACTCGGAAAACAGGGAGGGGCGCAGCGTCATTTCCAACGCGGCGTCCGGCTTGGCCAGCACATCCGAAATCATTCGATCCGCCATGCCCCAAGCATGGGCAAACGGCGCGGCAGCGACAAGGCAAAAGAGCAGCGATTTTGCTTGCCTCATATGATGTGAAGACCAAATTGGAATCCATGCAAACTGATCAATTTAAAAAGCATCTGAAAGAAATTCTCTCGCAGTACCGCAATGCATTTACCGATAAGGCATACAGCGAAGAAAATGAGGATCACGATGCATTGATGGATGTCTTCGGGATCACTCCACCGTTAAAGCGCGAAAACCGCCAATATTGGGGAAGGGAACTTGGCATGTGTTGGCAACGATTGGTCTGCGAGCTTTTTCGCCTAAACTGCCGCGACTACAAACCTGCGACTCGAATAGGAGACGATGAACCGTCGGACTGCGGACTTGGAACAGATGTGATTGATACGAAATATCGAATCGGCTCTGGTGATTCCGGCACGCTAAAAAAGTTCAAGCAGTATGGCAAAATGTTTCTCGGACAGGGCTTGCGACCTGTTCTCCTAATTGTCAGAGAGGACAATCTTCCCGCTGCAATTGGTGCCTGCAAAGTCGGCGGTTGGACCGTCCTTACTGGCGACCATACATTCGATTATATACAGGCGAAATCGGCATTCGATTTGAAAAATTGGTTGTACGCTCTCGGGACAACCAAAGAGTTTTACGTCAGCCGAGCCCAGAATCAATGAATACAATTATCAAAGGCGACTGTAGAGAAGTGCTGAAGCAGCTTTCTCCGGAGTCAATTTCATGTGTCGTTACAGATCCACCCTACAATTACGAATTCATAGGCAGGCATTGGGACCACGACGAGATTCAACGGAGAGTGAAGCGGATTCAGGAGAGTTCCACTTTGGTGAAGAACATTCCTTACGGCAGCGGTCTTGCTGGCGGCGTTCGCAATCGGCGCTGGTATGAGCGAAACCGAGAGAACGTAATTCAGTACATTGATTGGTGTAAGGAGTGGTCCTCTGAGTTGATTCGCGTCTGCAAGCCTGGGGCGGTCGTCGCGGTGTTTAGCAGCACAAGATCCCTTGCGCATGTTCAGATCGCGCTGGAAGAGGCTGGATTTTATGCAAGAGACGTTCTCGTTTATCGCAGGCACGCAGGAATCCCGAAAGGTCTCAACATTCAAAGGAAGTTTGAAAAACAACGAGACGTGCAGGCAGGCAATTGGGCAGGATGGCACACATGCTTGCGAAATGAGTGGGAGGCCATCGTAGTAGTGCAAAAGCCCCTTCTTAATAATTACATGGAGACAATCGAAGCGGTTGGACTAGGCCCGTTCAAGGCGATCTTGCCGGACGGCTCGTTTCAATCAAATATTCTTGAGGGTTTTTCAAAGGCTGGAGATGAAAAGTTCGATGAACATTGCACGGTCAAGCCCATTTCTTTAATTCGCCGTTTAATCGAAATGTTTTTGCCGCGGACAGGCAACCATGTGGTTCTTGATCCATTTGCCGGGACGGGCACCACACTTTTTGCTGCTTTGGAACTAGGACACGAAGCAGTTGGTATAGAAATTGAGGAATGTTATTGCACCATGATCGAAAAACGCCTCAGTGAATCGCTGTTTACCTGCTTACAAGCGGGCGCTGAACAAGATCGCTGCAACCTACACGGAACGGCGCATTCAGTTTAGGAGCAGTTCAGCGGCGGAGGAATTTGGCGACGGCCTCGGTGCGGGTGCGGACTTGCAGCTTCTCGTAAATGCGGCGGATGTAGGTGTGGACCGTCTCGTAGCTGATGCCCAGTTTGTCCGCGATTTCCTTGTAGAGAAAGCCCTGGCTCAACAGGTCCAGCACTTCCTGCTCGCGCGCGGACAAGGTGTCGCCGCCGCCCCCGGCCTGCGGCGCGGGGCTGGTTTTTTGGAAGGACTGCACCACCTTGCGCGCAATGTGCGTGGTCATGGGGGAACCGCCGCGGCGGACTTCGCGGATGGCCTCCAGCAACTCGCTGCGCGGGGCGCGCTTGAGCAGATAGCCCGCCGCGCCCGCCGCCAGGGCGTTGAAAATGTTCTCGGTGTCCTCGTAAGCCGTGAGCATGACGGCGAGGATTTGCGGGGCGGCCTGCTTCAACCGGCGGACCAATTCCACGCCGTTCATGCCGGGCAGGTTGATGTCCACCAAAACGACATCCGGGGGCGAAGCGGGCAGGGCGGCCAGGGCGGTTTCGGCATCGGGGTACTGGCCCAGGCACTGGAATCCTTCGGCGCGATTGAGCAGGCGGGCGAGGGTGGCGCGCAGTTGGTCGTTGTCTTCGACGATGGATACGGTGGACATGGGAATAGTGAATGGTGAATTGTGAATAGTGAAATTCTTGAATTCTTAATCTTTATTCCTAATTCAAAATTCTCAATTCTACATTCTTAGTTCTTAATTCAGGGGCGCCGACAGGCGCACCAGCGTCCCGCCCTTGGCGCCGGGGCCGATGGCAAATTTGCCGCCGATGTCTTCCATTCTCTTGCGCATATTGCGCAGGCCGTTCCGGGATTGGGCGGCCTGGGCGGCCAGCCCGGCGGGGCCGCGTCCGTTGTCTTCGATTTCCAGGACAAAGGCGCCCGGCTCCAGGCGCAAGCGGATGCAGGCCTCCGAGGCTCCGGCGTGCTTGACGATGTTGGTGACGGCTTCCTTGGCGGCCAGGAAGACATTATGGCGCGCTTGCGAGATATTCCTGGGCGTGTTTGCACAAGTAGTTGATCAATCCTTCCAGCGTGTCGTTGGACGGGTTGACGGTCCAAACGATTTCGTCCAGGGCGCGCGCGGTTTCGCGGGCGGTCTGGGAGATTTGCCCGGCGTGGGCGGCGACTTCGGCGGGGTCCTCCTTGTCGCTTTCCACCATTTCGCCCAGGAGGGAGAGTTGGGTCAGGCTGGCGCCGACCTGGTCGTGGATGTCGCGGGCGATGCGGGCGCGATCCTTTTCCAGGGCTTGTTGCTGGCGGAGACCGGCGAGTTGACGCTGCAATTTCTGGGTGGAAATGAAATAAACCAGGGCGATAATGCCGGCGAGGAGCGCGCCGGCGACCGTGGCGCGGAAGGGCGATTTTTGCCAGAAGGCCGGCAGGACGGTAACCTCCAGCGTGGCGGCGGCGGCCGGGTTCCAAACTCCGTCTTCGTTGCGGGCGGTGACTTGGAAGTGATAAGTTCCGGGCGGCAGTTTGCTGTATTGGACGGCGCGGCGCTGGCCGGCATCCCTCCCGTTATCGTAGCCATCCATCCAGCATCGGAAGCGGACTTGTTGCGGGTCATCGAGGTTGAGGCAGGCATAGCGGATTTCCAGCAATTCCTTGCCGGGGGGGACGACGACGGACTGCGGCGGTTGGCCGTGCGGTCCGTCGGCGCCTTGCTCCTGGCCTTCGATGAGCACCGATTCGATGAGCACGGGCAAGGCATTGGTCTGGATTTGGATTTGGGCAGGATCAATGGAAACCAAGCCGGCGATGGTGGGAAACCAGAGCGTGCCGTCGGCGGCGCGGCAGGCGGCGGGCTGGGAACCGAGGGTGCATTCGTCGCTGGGCAATCCATCGCGCTGGCCGTAGGAATGGCAGGGGATGAAATCCAGCGTTCCGGCGGCAAAAGCGTTGAGGTCGCTTTTTTTCACGCGCATGAGTCCGGCGTTGGAGCCGATCCAGAGGCAGCCCTGGCCGTCTTCAATGAGGTAATCCACGCCGTTGGCGTTGAGTCCGTTGTCCGTGGTGTAATTGACCCAGCGGCCGGATTGAAAGCGGATGAGTCCGTTGCCCAGGGTTCCCACCCAAAGCACGCCCTCCTTGTCCATATAAAGCGCCGAGATATTCTTGCTGGGGAATCCGTTGGCAGGCTGAACGGGCGTGATTTTGCCGTCCTTGAGGCAATCCAGCCCGCCTCCTTCGGTGCCAATCCAAAGACGGCCGTCCGCATCGCCGGCAATGGCGCGGACGATGTTGGCGGAAAGGCCGTTGCTGGTGGTGAACATCTGCCAGGCCTGGCCGTCCCAGCACGCCAGGCCGCGCTGGGTGCCGGCCCAAAGACGTCCCGCCCGATCCTGATGCAGGGCGTAAATGCTCTGGTTGAAGTGAAGGCCCTCATATCCCTTGTCCGGCAGGAATTGGTCTTTGGACCAGCGGAAAAGGCCATTGCCGAGAATGGCCGCCCAGATATTCTGATCCCGATCCACCAACAAGCTGCGGGGGTTGAATCGGCTGATCTTCCAAATGGCCGAGTCGGTGTTCTTGAGGATGTCGTCCTTCCAATAATCAATGCCCCGGCTGGTGGAACTGAACCAGAGGCGGCCCTGGCCATCTTCGCAGACGGAATGGACGGTGAGGTTGGTGGCGGCGTCCAACGGATGGAAAAGCTGGCGCCGGACGCGATTTAGTCCGCCGGGATCAAGCCCCACCCAGAGGCCGCCGGCATCGTCCATGTGCAGCGCCAGAACGTAATTGCCGGAAAGCCCTTCCACCTTGGTGGCTTTCCGATCCGATCCATACCACCAGACCCCGTTGGTCCGGGTTCCGACGATGAGGTTACCCTCCAGATCTTCGCACGCCGCCGTGATGTCCAGGTCCTTCCAAGGATACGGTCCCAAATTGAGTTCCAAACTGTCGCCGACCCATTTTTCAACCATTTTCGTCACGCCATCCTGTCCCAGGC
>JBEKIA010000133.1:0-11617 GCA_050011995.1 Verrucomicrobiota bacterium | reverse complement strand
ATTAGGGCCCAAGAGATTTCACCAAAAACGCTCCAGTATTCCCCATAATTACCAGAAGCGCAAAATGTTCCACCATCGCCCAACCCCACTAATTGTGATCCATCCGACAAACAGGCTACGCCGTAGTATGTGTTTGATGGAATGTTGGCCATATTCCATTGGGCGCCAGAATTTGTTGAAACCCAGATGCCGCTCATGCCGCCAGCCACCTGAGTAATCCCATCCGCGGAACACGCAACCGAGATCCAAACATTACTTGGCGCACCAGAAAGCAACCAAGAAGACCCTGAATTAGTTGACATCCAAATGCCACCGCCATTGACAGCGGCGATCAGGTCAGCGCCGTTGGTCGAACACGCGATGGCGGCCCAGTTGTTCCTGGGAGCGTTACTCAAGTTCCAGTTCGTCCCCCCATCAAGCGAGTTGTAGATGCCGCCTCCGCCGATGACGGCGGCTATTTTCGAACAATCTGCCGAAGCGGCCACAGCGACCCAAGCGTTCGAAGGGGCTGAGGTTAACGTCCAGTATTGGCCAAGGGCGGAAGAGGCGGCAAAACAGAGACTCCCCGCCGCGGTGGTGACAAGAAGAAGAAACCTCTTTTTCACAATCGCACAACTCCCGGCTGCAATGTGCAAATCGGCCCGCATAAACCGCCTCGGCCCCGGCGCGGAGCGCCTGATATATCCTGCCCCATTTCTAGCCAGAGGAGGACTCGCCGTCAATAGAAATCGGGCCTGTAGAAACCGGGCTTATGCAGAGCTTTGCGAAAACTTAAAACCCCAGCGCCAACTGCGGTCCATCGGGCTGGCGAAAGGCGGCGGTGGAAAGCTCAGGGCCGGCTTCTGACAGGTCCACTTTGCGGAGCGCGACGTGGAACATCTGCGAAATCTGGCCGGCGAAAATCCCCTCCCCGCGCCGCCATGAAGCAAAACCAGGTTTGATTTCCTGTTTTTATACGATGTTGTCTGACAGCATGAAAACTGTCACGATTCGTGAGTTTTATCACAATGCCGGGCTGGTGGATGGACTTCGCCAAGGAAGGCAACTGGTGGTCACCGCCAACGGAAAGCCCAGGTTTGTGGTCAGCAAGGGCGCCACGCCGAGAATGACGCGCAAACTGGCGGAAGAGCGGGCCATTGGCGACCCTAAAGGCTCGAAGTTCGACGGGACGGCCTTCCTCGCCTCGCTCAAGAAATGAAAACAACAGTTCCGCTCCCAATGCTCAGGGTTTTTCGAGTTGCAAGCGCTACATGAGCAAGAATTCGCCACCCACACGGGATGATATCCGCGAGGCCCGAGCGCATGACAGACAGATCACCCGTCTCCTGCGCCGTGTCGGTTCTGGCCTCGGCCAGGGCCAGCCGAGCCATCGGTGAATCCTCGTTGCGCACGGCCTGTTCCATCCGAGGGATTCCCGCTCCAGGTATAGGCTTTGGGCACAAGGAGTCTCGACCGTTAGGGTCCGAACTCCCACGTTTTATGTGGTTTATACCAAAAGCCGCTTGACTTCCCGCGCTGACGGGCGCGGAATCGCAAACAAATGATGACGGCGGCGCTTTTTTTGATGATCGGCAATTCCTTTGTCGAGCTTGGGCTTGCGCCGCAGGGTTTTGCCAATATCGGAGGGGTGATGACATTGATTATGGGGCTTGGCTTGGTCAATCTTGGATTGGCAAATCGGAAGAAAGCTAAAAAGAATTGGAAGGCTTGGTTGCTTCTTGGCATTACTCTGTGTCTGACGGGAATTGGCGAGTTATTGATTTCGGGGGGGAATCCCTACCCAGAGAGTGCGAGCCTGCGTTTTAGCGATAAGATAGGAGTGCTTATGTTGATTGCGGGGATTTACTTTCTTGATCGTGGATGGACCAAGAGGAAGCAAGCTGAAAAGAATTGCAAGCGTTGGTTGCTTCTTGGCATGACGCTGTGTCTGCTGGGAATTGCCGCGTTTGCCATCTGATCAAATTGGCAGCTTGAAAAGACCGTCGCCATGGGACTGCCGAGCGTGATTTTCGAAACTTGCTGATCTATGGGCGCGAGGATCGAGGACTTAAAGCCCCAACCCCAACTGCGCCCCCTCCGGCCGCCGAAAGGCGGCGGTGGAAAGCTCAGGGCCGCCTTCTGACAGGCCCAATTTGCGGAGCGCGACGTGGAACATCTGCAAAATCTGGTCGGCGAAAATTCCCTCCCCGCGCATCCTGTGCCCGAAACGGGGATCGTTGAGCTTGCCGCCGCGCATGGCGCGGATGCGGTTCAATACTTTATCCTTTTTGCCGGCAACATTCCGTTCCAGCCATTCTTGAAAAATCGGCGCGACGGTCAGCGGCAAACGCAGGATTTCCATGCCGGCCCATCCGGCGCCGGCGGACTTGGCCGCAGCCAGAACAGAAGGGATTTCGTGATCGTTCAGGGCCGGGATGATCGGGGCGACCAGTACTCCCACCGGCACGCCGGCCTTCGCCAAAGCCTCCACCGCCGCCAGGCGCATTTTGGGGGAGGCCGCCCGCGGTTCGAGTTTGCGGGCCAGCTCGCCATCGAGCGAGTTGATGGACAGATGCACCTTCACGGCCCGATGGGCCGCCAGTTCCCGCAGCAGGTCAAGATCGCGCGTCACCAGGTAATTTTTGGTGGTGATGACGACGGGATTCCTGAATTCAGCCAAGACGGCCAGGCATTGGCGGGTCAATTGCAGCCGGCGCTCCACGGGCTGGTAGCAGTCGGTGACGCCGCTCATGGCCAGCGTGTGCGGTTTCCATTTTGGCGAGGAAAGCTCGCGCCGCAGCAGTTCGGGCGCATTTTCCTTGACCATGATTTTCGTCTCGAAGTCCAGACCGGCGGAGAACCCCAAATACTCATGGGTGTTCCGGGCGTAGCAATAGGAGCATCCGTGTTCGCATCCCCTGTATGCGTTCAGGCTGGTGTCAAACCCCACGTCCGGGCTGTCATTGTGGGTGAGGATGGAACAGGAATGGTCCTTGAAAAACTGCGTGCGCGGCGCGGCGGGCGCTTCGGCGGGCGCTTCGCCTTCGGCGTCCGGGTCGGGTTCCAGGTGGAGTTTCTCGAACCGGTTGGCCGGATTGGCGGCCGCCCCGCGGCCGGGCGCGATGCGGGACGGGTTTGTCACGGGTGTTTCATGGATTGGAATTGCGATGGAAAACTATCTCCGCTCGCCAGCGCCTTGTCAAGGAACCCCGCGCCGTTGCGTTAATTGTTGTAGTGTCGGCGCTGTGCGCCGAGGTCGAGCCACAGGCTTGACGCTGCCTCAAATGAAGGCATTGCCGAAAATGGACCCGGGCAAGATCATTCAAATCGGAGGCGTGGCGGGGGAGGCTGGGAGCGCGCCGTGGACCTCTTTGATGAATCCGAACTTTTTGACGCGAGCGATCAGGGTCGTCGGTTTGAGACCCAACAACTCGGCGGCGCCGCCCGGACCGTGGATCTTCCAGCCGGTCTTGTTGAGCGCCGCCAGAACATCCTCGCGCTCGCGTTGCCGGAATTCGAGATCGCGGAGAATCCCTGTGCCGGCTGGCGCGGATCTGGCTTGGGGAGGAGCGGCGGCGATGATGCGCACATCCACATTGCGGGTTCTTTCTTCGCCGACCCGTTCATACTGGCCTTCCTGCAAGACGCGAAGAAACTTGCTTTACAGTTCCAATGGAATTCACCCACCTCGTCCAGAAGCAGGGCGCCTCCGTTGGCGGCTTCAAACCGGCCGGCCCGATCCCTCAGGGCGCCGGTGAACGAGCCCCGGGCATGTCCAAAAAACTCGCGCTGGTAAAGTTCCCGGGGAATCGAAGCGCAGTTGACCCGGATAAGCGGCCGCTCGCTGCGCGGGCTGTGCTTGTGGATCTCGCGGGCGACCAATCCTTGCCCGGGCCGGTCTCACCGAGGATCAACACGCTGGCATCCGATACGAGCGATTGCCGATCAAGCCGGCGCACAATAAGGGCGCGCTGGCTGTGTCGTCAGTCCCTTCGGTGAGTTGAAAGCAGAATTGGGCGTCGGCCACGGTGTATTCGGCATGGCCGGTGGATGCTTTGAACTCCATGGCCTTATAGACGCAGCCTCAGCCCTTCATACATTCAGCATACCGCAGCATCAGGCCCCAGCCAATGTCTTGATGACTGATGACTCCCACGACTTTATGGTTTTGGACAACCGGCAATTGCTTGATGCGCCGGGCCGTCATGGTCGCCCCAGCCTCCAGCGCCTCAAGATTGGGGGAGGCGGTGATGACTTTTTTCGTCATAATTTCGTCCACGGGAACATTTATGAAATCTCGAAAGCGATCTTCCATGGACTGGGGAGCAGTAAGATACTCTTCATGTTCCATTAGTTCTTTCTGCGTTGGGAGCAATTTACGGCTCAGATCAGAGTATGTGACAATGCCTGCCAGCGTTTCCTCGCTGTCCACGACCAGAATATCATTCAGTTGGTAGCGGAGCATAAGCTGCAGAACCTCTCGCAATGGCGTCTTGGGGCCAACCGTGATCGCCTTAGGATTCATCAATTCAAGGACTTTCATATAAGATCCGTAACACATAAATCGTGCCAGGCGGCGGATGGATGCGCAAATCATTATTACGGCTGACTTCAAGACGTGTTTTCGCATCCTCAAACACGGCCCGGCGGCTTGCGAGGCTTCGCAAGTTCCAATTTTTCGCAGGCGAATTGCGAATTTGTGCTCGATTCCGCGCAGGATCGCAAATACCGCCCCGTCACGATGCGGGAAAAGTCCAGGAAAACCTTGGCTTTTTCTGGTGGCAACGTCAAAATCCCGCGAAGGGCCATTTTCACGCAGATGGGCCTGAAAAATGCTTGAGAACCCATTGGAGAAAGCTATGACTAAACATCCGAAGGCCGCCAAGCCCGAAGTTTCCGTGAGCGCGATAAATGCCATCTATCTTCGCCGCTCCGTGCGCGACTATGCGCCCCGGGCCATCGGCCAGGCCGTCATCCAGTCCCTGCTCGATGCCGCCGTCCACGCCCCCACCGCCATGCACGAGGAGCCGTGGTCCTTTGCCGTCATTCAGGATGGAAACCTGCTGAACCGGCTGTCGGACAGCGCCAAAGAAAGTGTGCGCCGCGAAGCGCAAGGTTCCGATTCCCAGCACGCAAAGCATTCGCTGGAACTGGTGAACAAACCGGATTTCCATGTTTTTTACAACGCCGGCACGCTCATCGTCATCTACGGCAAATTCCAGGGGCCGTTTGTCGCGGCGGATTGCTGGCTGGCGGCGGAGAACCTGATGCTGGCCGCCTGCGCAAAAGGGCTTGGCACCTGCGTGATCGGCTTTGCCGTCCCGGCGCTGAACACGCCGGAGTGGAAGGCCGCATTATCAATCCCCGCGGAAATGACGGCCATCGCGCCGATCATTGTGGGCGTGCCCGCCGGCGAAACTCCGTCTGTCCCCCGCAAACCGCCGGAAATCATTGCTTGGAAATCGGAGAGAATGCCCGGATGAACACACTCGAATCACGAAAACAACTTGTCCTTGCGGAAGAGGGAGTCAAGATTTAGCCGGCCCGCAGGGAACGGCCCGCTGCAAGATTTGCCCTGCTGGAACGTATGGGTGAATGGCGGGCCTCGATTACAAGAGAGTCCCAGAAATCAAAAAATGAGGTAAAATATGAAACGAAATTGGATCATGGAATGCAGTACTCGCGTCATCGGCGCTTTGGCCGCCCTTGTCATGGCCTGGGCCGTGCTGACGGCCGGCCCGGCCAGTAACGCCCAAACCACCGCCGCCAATTTGTCCCCGGATTTGCAGCAAATCGTCAAGCTGGCCCAGGCGCACATGTCGGACGACGTCATCCTGGGCTTTATCAAAGGCTCGGGCAAATCCTACGCTCTGAGCGCGGATGACATGCTTTATCTCAACAGCCAGGGGGTTTCGCAGGCGGTGATCAGCGCCTTGATGCAAACCCAAAGCGCCGCCCCGGCGGCGTCCGCTCCCGCGAGCGCTCCACCACCGGCGCCGCCGCCGGCTGCCGCGCCGGCCCCGGCTCCAATTCCTGCGCCTGCCTACGCGCCAGCCCCCGTCCCCGCGCCGCCGCCGGGATTGGCGGATAATTTCGCCACCGATGCCGGTTTGAACCCGTCGGTCTGGATGACGCAAACCCCGCTGCTGCAAAGCCTGGCCCAGTGGAATGGTTCCGCTTCCGTGCCTCCATTGCTGTCCTTTGGTCCGGCGGGAATGCAGATGTCGGGGGTGAGCGGTCCGGGCCAATTTGCCGGCATTCAATCCATAGGCTCGTATGCGCCGCCATTTACCTTCACCGCGACGGTCTCCGGGATGGAAGAGAGAGGGATTCCATTTGAGGTTTATCTGGTCAGCCCGGATTTGCGGCAATGGTTGAGCGTGGCCGGGCACTTGGGCGGGGCGGGCGGCCCGCGGGAGGGGGTCGGGATCAGAACACCTTTTGGCGGGGCCAGGATTCCGCTGGGCGGCGGCCCATCGCCGGAACACGGGGTTTGGGCCAATTGGACGGGCAGCGCCCAGCCCATATCTGCCTTGGGCAACAAGATTTATCCCGCGCCGATTGCAAGGTTGCCTTACACGATTACCATGACCGTTGGGGCCGATGGCATGGCGTCGGTGACTTTGCAGGATCCGGCCGGGGTGTCGCTGGGCGCGCTCAACGCGATGCCGGTGGGCGCGGGACCGTTCAACGTGGTTTTGGCGTCCCGAGGCGAGGGGCCGGCCTTCGCCAGTTGGCGGGCGGTGCAATTGACTTCGCTCACGCCGCAGCCGGTCGCGGTCATGGCGCCCCCCGAAACGCCGACGCTGGATTATTTCCAGGCGCATTTGACGCCTTACGGCCAATGGATTGATGTGCCGGGCATCGGCCCGGCTTGGGTCCCGGCCGAGGCCAACAACCCCGATTGGCGGCCGTACATGGACGCGGGCCACTGGGAATACACCGACGCCGGCTGGTATTGGCAGTCGGATTATCCGTGGGGCGACATCGCCTTCCACTATGGGCGCTGGATTCGGAACGATTTGACAGGAGGCCGGTGGGCCTGGGTGCCGGCTTATGATTGGGCGCCGTCGTGGGTCGCCTGGCGGGAGGGGACGGGCGGCATGGGTTGGGCGCCGCTGCCGTGGGGGGTGGAATTCCACGCGGGCGTGGGCCTCTACTGGCATGGCGCGGTGGCGGTGGAAGGGGTTGATTTTGGACTCGGTTTTGACGCGTTTGTGTTCGTGGGACCGGATCATTTCTGGGGGGGTGATTACCACAGGTATGCGTTCGAGCGGGTCCGGGCGCGCGAATTTTTCGATCACAGCCAGTTTCACGCGGGCTACCGGATGGAGGGCGGGCGCTTGCGGGCGGAGGGATTGGGACGCGAGCATATGGCGGAGGTCACGCGCCATGAGGTGGTGGAGCGCAAAGCGATGGATATGCGGCACGAGGAAGAGCGTCATAATTTCACCACGCGGGCCGCGGCGCACCAGGAATTGACGCGCGCTCCGTCGCCTGGCGAACGCAAGACGTCCGCGGCCGCCCCGGCAAGCGCCGCTCCGGCCCCGGCCAACACGCCAAGAGGCGCGCCGGCACCAAGCCGCGCCGCCCCGGCCGCCACGCCGGGCACCGCCTCGGCCACCAATCGCGCGCCGGCCGGCGCCAGTCCCGCCACGCCTCCGAGAGGCGCGCCGGCTCCAAGCCGCGCCGCCCCGGGCGCCACACCGGGCGCCGGTTCGTCCACCAATCGCACCTCAACAGGCAGGTAGGAGGAATTGAGAAAATGAAGAATCCAATATCTCGAACGGCCCTTGCGGCCATCACAGCAACCGCAATTTGCCTCGGCGCTTTCGGAAGCGTCGCCGGCGCGCAAAACAGCGTCTCAAACCAGGCCGGCGCCGCCCAGACCCCGGCATTGCCTTCGGGCGTGAGCGAAGTGACGAAGATGTTCAAGGGCGGCATTTCAGCGGACATCATGGTCAGTTATATCAATAATTCGCCATTGTCGTTCTACCTGAGCGCGGACAACCTCATTGCCTTGCAACAAGAGGGTGTTCCCACGCCGGTGCTGACGGCGATGATGCGCCGTTATGGCGAATTGCAGCGGCAAACGGGAATGGCAGCCGGCGCGCCAATCCAAGTGCCGGCCCAGGCCGCGGCGCCGCAGTATGCCGGCGCGCCAGTCCAAGTGCCGGCCCAGGCCCCGGCGCCGCAGTATTATTCCTACGATTCCTACGCGCCGGCGCCGCCGCCGGCTTCATACTCTTATGTCGCGGCGCCAAGTTATCCGGTTTACGGTCCGTACTATTACGATCCGTTTTATTATCCGTGGTATCCCTTCGGCGGGCCGGTGGTCTTTGATTTTGGCTTTGGCCGCTTCGGCGGGTATGGCGGACATTGGGGCGGCGGCGGGCGTTTCGGCGGCGGTGGGTGGCGCCGCTAAATTGCCGGCCGATTGTGCTTGCATGGGGGTGCCGCGAGCCTTAGTGTTCTTCAAAATCTTGAAACCGACCTTCCGTGCCAGAGGCGCTGTCTGCTTCTGGGAGGAGGGGGGCTTGATTTTTTGTCCCCGGCAATGAGGTCCGGGGCGGCAATAAAGCAATCAACCCGCAACAGTTCGTCTGTCAACCGAAAAGTTTATATGAAAAGCAATCTTATTTGTGCCGCAATCGTCCTGGTGGCCGGCTCCGTCCTTGCCGCCCCCAAGGACGATGTTACCGCCGCGATCACCAAGTTGGCCGCCGCTGACAATTACAGTTGGAAAACCGCTCCGGTGGTTGACCCCAATGCCCCGGCCGCGCCCGGCGGCCGTCGTGGGGGTGGCTTCGGTTTCTTCGGCGGTGGTGGCGCGCTGGATGGAAAGACGCAGAAGGATGGTTTGTTGTACGTTTACATGCCGGCGATGGGTGGTTTTGGCCGGAGAGGCGGCCGCGGCCCTGGCGGCCCCGGCGGCCCCGGCGGACCTGGGGCTGGCGGACCTCCTCCCCAGGCAACCACCAACGAGGCCGTCATCATGGGCGAAAAAGGCGCCATCAAGACCGCCGCCGGCTGGCAATCCTTTGCCGAAGCCAGCGCGCCCCCTCCCGATGACGGCAACGGCGGTGGATTTCCATTTAATCCGAATATGATGGCGGTCAATAACGCTCGCAACACCAAAGCCCCGGCGGCGGAAGCCAAGGAACTCCTCGGCATGGTCACCACTCTCACTCTGGCCGACGGCGTTTATTCCGGGGATTTGACTGAAGCCGGCGCCAAGGCGCGCCTGACCCCGCCTGCATTTGGCGGCTTCGGCGGCGGCGGCGGGCCGGAGATCAGCGGCGCCAAAGGCTCCGTCAAATTCTGGATCAAAGACGGCACCCTTGTCCGATACGAATACAATCTGAAGGGTTCCATGGATTTCGGCGGCAACCCCGTTGATATCAACCGCACCACCGGCGTGGACATCAAGGACGTCGGCGCCACCAAGATCGAAGTGCCCGACGACGCCAAGAAAAAGATGTCGTAGCCTGCACATTTCCCGGTTCCTGGGTGGCACGGGCAACTCGCCCGTGCCGCCGGGCCACTGGCTTGGCGGGAGGTCGTTTTTTTGCCTTTGAGTTTTGGGGGCGGCAACGGTTAAGCTGGCCGGATGAAACATACAGGGATAGCGCGCCGCGCCGCCGCCAGGCTGATCTTCGCCTCGCTGGTGTTCACCCTGGGCGCCGGCTGCATCGCCGCCGCCGTGGGCCGGCTGGAGCAGGAGTCGCGCTTTGTATTCCTCGTTTGCCTGGGCGTCACAGCGGCGCTGGGGACGGTCTGGTTGCTGTTCGCGGTGTTCACGATTTATTTCTTCCGCGACCCGGAGCCAAATCCTCCATCCGGCCCGGGTCTGGTGGTGTCGCCGGGCCACGGGAAAGTGGACGCCATCGAGCAAATCATCGAATCGCAATTCATGGACGGGCCTTGCCACCGCATATCCACGTTCCTGTCGGTGGTGGATGTCCATGTGCAGAATGCGCCGGTCGCCGGGAGGATCGCCTTTTTCAAGCATACAGCCGGCCAATTCCTCAGCGCGCTCCAGGCGGAGTCGGGCTTGCGCAATGAAAATGTGCTGCTCGGTTTTCTCTCGGCGGAAACGCCGGGGGAAAAAATCGGCGTGCGGCTCATCGCCGGGGTTCTGGCGCGGCGGATCGTGCCGTTCGTGCAAATGGGGGACGATCTTCGGCGGGGGGATCGAATGAGCCTGATTCAATTCGGTTCGCGCTGCGATCTCTACGTGCCGCTGCATTACAACATCAAGGTCAACCCCGGTGATAAAGTGGTTGGCAGCCAGACGGTGATGGCGGCAAAATCCTGAGGTATGGAAAGAGGTTCTCCAGGCGCGGAAAGCGAACGGCCCCAGCCGCCGCTCAAAATTTATTTTCTGCCCAACCTGATGACGGCGGGAAATTTGTTCTGCGGTTTTGTGGCGCTGACCAAGATCGTGGAGGCGAAGGTTGGCCCCGATGGCCGGTTCGACCACGGCTCCTTTTTGGAAATCAAACTGGCGCTGGCCTTCATCCTGCTGGCCTGCATTTTTGACCTGCTGGACGGCCGCCTGGCGCGCATGGGCGGGGTCGAGAGCGCTTTTGGCCGGGAATTTGATTCGCTGGCGGACCTGATTTCCTTCGGAGCCGCCCCGGCTTTCCTGGTGCATCGGGTGGTGCTGCGGGATGTTTTCACCAAGACCCCGGAGGTGGGCTGGTTTATCGCCTCCATCTATTTGATCTGCGGCGCGCTGCGCCTGGCCCGCTTCAACTGCCTGGCGGCCATGCCGGGAGGCGGCGGCGGCAAGGAATTCCTCGGCTTTCCCATTCCGTCGGCGGCCGGGTTGGTGGCGTCGGTGACGCTTTTTCTGATCTGGAATCCGGAGGATGAAAGTAATTTCGCCACCGGTCTGTGGAGGCCGGTGTTGCCGGGCCTGATGTTGTTCCTCTCGTTCATGATGGTGAGCGAAGTCAAGTACCCCTCCTTCAAAACTCTGGACCTGCGCGCGCGGCGCAGCTTCACCAAGACGGTGGTGACGGTGCTCTTCATCGGCGGCCTGATTGTTTTGCGGAATTATATTTTGCATTTTGTTCTGCCGGTCATTTTCACCATCTACCTGCTCTACGGATTCGTGCGCCCGCGGATTTCGCGCAAAGTGCGGGAGGACATCGAAGAGGAGGCCGAGGACGACGAGGAGCCGACGCTCCCCCCTTGACATGCTATTCAATCTTCCTCCCTGGCTTGTCGCGGCGCTGACCGGGTTTCTCAGCGGATTTCTGCTGTCCGTGCCGGTGGGTCCGGTCAATCTGACCATCATCAACGAAGGGGCGCGGCGCGGGTTGGGCTGGGCGTTAATGATCGGTTTTGGGGCGGTGGCGATGGAGGTCATTTACTGCGCGCTGGCCTTCACGGGATTCGCCTCCCTGTTCAACGGCGTGGGGATCAAGCGGGCCATGGAACTGGGCAGCTTCGTCTTCATGCTGTATTTGGGGATTCGATTTCTCCGGGTGCGGAGCGTGGTGATGCCGGCCGGGGTGGAGGAACAAATCAAGGTCAAATTCAACCCGCAGGCGGCCTTTGCCATCGGCTTCGTGCGGGTGATGGCCAATCCGGGGGTGTTCGCGTTCTGGATTGTCCTGGCGGCCAATTT
>JBEKIA010000132.1:0-20777 GCA_050011995.1 Verrucomicrobiota bacterium | reverse complement strand
GGGCGGCATCGGCGTGGCGTGCCTGATTTACTACTTCACCGTGGGCCGGAAGATGGCCGCAGAAATGGAAGAGGAAAGGAAAGCCCAGTTGGCGGAAGCAAGCCGGGGCGGCAAGCCTTGAGAAGAATTATTCGCCTCCCCTTGCCCTGTAGCGGCGTTCCGTGACCGCCGCTTTGACCGCGGCTTTTGACCGCCGCCGGCAAGTTTGGACTATCTATAATCTATAATTACACCATGAAAAAGAATCTGCCCATCGAAGTTGACCTGGAAATCATGAGCGGCGCGCCGTTGTTTCGCGGCACGCGCGTGCCGGTTCACTGGCTGTTTGAATATCTCGAAGACAACGCCTCGCGCGATGAATTCCTGGAATGCTTCCCAACGGTCCGGCGCGAGGACGCCGTTGCCGTGCTGGAACACAGCAAGAGGGGACTGTTGGAGGAAATCCAGGCGTCAAAGTCCCTTTTGATTCCAGATTCCTTCTGCCGGTAGTGCCCTAATTGGGGGGCGCACGCGCTCTCGCGAGCGGGGTTCAGCCCCCTGGCTGAACCCGCTCCCTGATGTCAGCGACGAGGGTGTCGCTGACCACACGCGAAGGCGCGTGTGCTCCCCAAAAATCTTGCCCAAGTCTTCCCCATTTTTCAAATTGAGGAACTACCCTTCTGCCTTGCCGCTTGCGCCGCGCTTTGGCAGGATCATTCCATGCAACATGTTGTCCACGAAATGCCTTCACCACACCCGGCTGGCGGCGAGCTTGCGCCACGAAGCGGGCGCGCTTTGGCAGCCTCTCCAATCGCCCTGGCTATAGCCGGACTGCTCCTGGCTTGCGCGCCGGTGGGCTTGTGCGCGTTCGCCGCCGGAGCGCCGGAAGCCAGCGCACCCGCGCCGGCCGCGCCTTCTGAGCCGCCAACGGAATGGACTGACGCCGCGACCGGGCACCGGGTGGTCCGGCTCTCCAAAGAACCCGGCAGCATGAGCCTGTACTTCCACCAGAACGCCTACACGCCCCAGGGCGACAAGCTCATCATCTCCACACCGGGCGGCCTTTCCACCGTCAACCTCAAGACGCGCCAGATCGAGTTGGTCGCGCCGGGCGCGCGCTACAGCGCGGGCAGCAGCGCCGGCATCGAAGTCGGACGCAAGACCCGCACGGTTTATTACCAGAGAAACGTGGACGGCCAGACTGTCATCTACGCAACCGATGTGGACTCCAAGGCGACCCGCGAAGTCGCCAAGCTGGGTTTCACCGGCGAGTTCGGCGGCGTCAATGCGGATGAGACCTTGATCATCGGCAAGTGCAATGTTCCCGCCGGGCAACCACAAGGCCAAACCCAAGCCCAGCCGCAACCGGCTTCTCCCTCCACGGCGACGAACGCCCCAGGCCGGGGACGCGGAGGCGGCCGGGGCGGCGGCGGCGGCCGGATGCTGCAGTTCTTCGCGGTCGAAATCAAAACCGGGGCGGTGCGCACCTTCTTTCCCATGACCGACAATCTGAACCACGATCAGTGCTCGCCCACGGACCCGACGCTGATCCTGTATTGTCACGAGGGCACTTGGGAACTGGTGGACCGCATCTGGACGATTCGCACCGATGGCACCGGCGCGCGCCTCATGCATCCGCGAACCATGCCGATGGAAATCGCCGGACACGAGTTCTTCGGTTACGACGGCAAGACGGTTTGGTACGATCTGCAAACGCCCCGGTCCGGCGTCTTCTGGCTGGCGGGCGTGAATGTCGAAACCGGGGAACGCATCCGCTATCCGATCGAGCGTTCGCAGTGGTCGGTGCATTACAACCAATCCCACGACGGCAAGCTCTTCGCCGGTGACGGCGGCGGGCCGAATGGCGTTTCCAACCGGTCGCCCGGCGGCGCGCCCTTCAACCCGCCCGCCAACGGCCAGTGGATTTATCTCTTCACGCCGCGCCCGGAAAAGTCGGAAACGATCCGGGCTGGAAACGAAGACGTGAAAATCGGCAGGTTCGACGTGGAGAAGCTGGTGGACCTGTCCCAGCACGACTACCGGCTCGAGCCGAATCTGACCTTCACGCCCGACAACCAGTGGATCGTCTTCCGCTCCAACATGCAGGGGCCGACCCACGTCTATGCCGTCGAAATAGCCAGGGCAAAATGAGCGCCCGCCCCTGCTTCGCGCCATTCCCCAAGGCCCGGGGGAAAGGAACATGGCCAATGGCCGGCCCCTTTGCAATCCGCCAGCATCACTCCATTTTGCGAAGATCCTCCCCGCGGAACGAAACGAGCGACGGGAAAAGAAAGGGCCTATGCCCGCCGAGGGAGGATTTTTAGCTTTGAATCCCGGGCCGGACAGCGCACAGTACGCGCATGGAATCGCTGGAGCAGTTGGACGAAATCCTGAGTTGCCGCCTCGACGTTGGACGCAGAACGGTCAAACCTTGCACCGTGGTCATCTTCGGCGCCAGCGGCGATCTGACGGCGCGCAAACTCATCCCCGCCCTGTTCCATCTTTGCGCCGAAAAGCAATTGCCCGACCCCTTTCGCATCGTCGGCTTCGCCCGCCGTCTGAAAACCAGCGACGCCTGGCGCGCCGAATTGCGCGAGGCGTTCCAGAAGTTTTCCCGCCCCAATGAATTCGACGCCGCCCAATGGGACGCCTTCGCCCCCCGTCTGACCTATTGCCCCGGCGAGTTTTCCGACGCCGCGGCCTATCAAAATCTGCGCGCACAACTGGACGGATTGGGCGACGAGCTGTTGCGCCGCAATCTGGTTTTTTACCTCGCCACCTCGCCCAGCCAGTTTGCCGAAGTGGCCGAACATTTGCACGAGGCCGGACTCCTGGGGCGCGAGGACGGGTGGCGCGACGGCCCGCGGCTGGTGGTGGAAAAGCCGTTTGGACACGACCTGGCCTCGGCCCAGGAGTTGAACCGCGAACTGACGCGCTTCGCCTGCGAAAAACAGATTTACCGCATTGACCATTATCTGGGGAAGGAGACGGTGCAGAACATTTTGATGTTCCGTTTTTCCAATTCGGTTTTCGAGCAGCTTTGGAGCCGCCAGTCGGTCGAGCAGGTGCAAATCACCGTGAGCGAGAAACTGGGCGTGGGCGGCCGCGGGGAGTATTATGAAGAAGCCGGGGCGCTGCGCGACATGGTGCAAAACCACCTCCTGCAGGTCCTGGCGCTGGTGGCCATGGAACCGCCCGTCAGCCTGGAAGCCGAAGCCGTGCGCGACGAGAAGGTGAAGCTCCTCAAATCCATCCGCCCTTTCGAGACGGGCCAGATGGCCGCGTCGGTCGTGCGCGGACAGTACACCGCGGGAGAAATTGACGGGGCAAAAGTTCCCGGCTATCGCCAGGAACTCAACGTCAAACCGGATTCCAACACGGACACCTACGTCGCCCTGCGGGTGCTGGTGGACAATTGGCGCTGGTCCGGCGTGCCTTTTTACCTGCGCACCGGCAAGCGGCTGCCCGCCAGTTCCAGCGAGGTGCGCATCCAGTTCCGTCCCACCCCGCACGTTCTTTTCGCCGCCCAATGCGGCGAGAACCTGGATGCCAACTCCCTGACCCTGCGCCTCCAGCCCAACGAGGGGATCAATCTCCGCTTCAACGGCAAGGCGCCCGGCATCAACATGGAAATCCGCCCCGTGCGCATGCAGTTCGATTACCACGCCGAATTCGGCGCCTACACCCCGGAAGCTTACCAGCGCCTTCTGCTCGAGGTCATCGCCAACGATTCCACGCTCTTCATCCGCCGGGACGAGGTCGAAACCGCCTGGGGCATCGTGGACCCAATCCGCCAGGCCTGGGCCGGCCTGCCTTTGGCCAAAACCGCCTTTTACCCGGCCGGCAGATGGGGCCCGGCTGCCGCCGACGAACTCCTGGCCCGCCGCAACCACAAGTGGCGGATGACATCCGACATTGCGCCCAAGCCGGAAAAGCCGTAACGAGCACAGCCTATGAAAGACCTTGACGTGACACACTTTTCCAACAGCATCCAACTGGCCGAAACCGCCGCCAAGGAATGGCTGGGCATGATCCCCGGCTTCCCTTCCGCGCTGATGGCGGCCATTCCCGGCGGGCGCATTGCCAGCGCTTTTTTTGACGCCGTGACCAGGCACGCTGTCGCCTCCGGCGTTTCCTTCCAGCATGTCCATTTCTTCTGGTCCGATGAACGTTGTGTTCCGCCCGACCATCCCGACAGCAATTTCCGCCTGGCCGACAAAGAGTTGCTCGGCCCCCTCGGCATTTCGCATGATAAGATCCACCGCATCAAAGGCGAACTAAGGCCGGCCGACGCCGTGACCGAGGCCAACGCCGCCATCAGCCTGCTGGCCCCCACCAACAGCGCCGGCCAGCCCGTGCTGGATCTGGTCTTGTTGGGCATGGGCGAAGACGGGCACGTCGCCTCCCTTTTTCCCAACGCGCCGGCCACTGTCGTGGAGTGCGAAACCCCCTACGTGGCCGTCCGCAGTTCCAGCAAGCCGCCGCCCTTGCGCATCAGCTTGAGCTACGCGGCCATCGCCGCCGCCGCGGAGGTTTGGATACTGATTTCCGGGGCGGGCAAGGAGGAGGCATTTCGCCAATCCCTGCGCCTGGAAGGCAAGACCCCGCTGGCGCGCATCCTGCGATTGCGACGCCACACCCGGATATTTACAGACATCGCCGCCGACCCGCCCGCCCGCCCGCCGGTTGGGCGGAATAAATGACTAACTTATTCGACGCGGCCACTGCCAGCAGAGTATCCTGGCGTCGGGGCGGGCGCAGGCCAGCGCGCCGGCGAAGCCCGGCGCGGGCGACAGCGCATGGAAGGACCAACCCGGCGGCGCCTCCGAACAATCCAACTGCGCCAGGCTGCCGGCAATGCCTTCGCCAGTGGCCTTGAGATACGCCTCCTTGCGCGTCCAAACGCTGAAAAAGACCTCCAGCTTCCTTTCCGGCGGCGCGGCGTGGAGCAGGGCGTTCTCCCCCACGGAACAAAACGTGGCGCAGATTTCGGCCATTTCAGGCATGGGCCGCAATTTTTCCACATCCACACCCAGCGGGGCGGACCGGCCCACGGCGCATAAGGCCAGGCTGCGGGAATGCGAGCAGTTGAAATGGAGAGGCGCCGGGCTGTCCGGCCCGGCCAGCCGCGGTTTGCCCCGCTCCTCATAAGCCAGGAAGACTTGCGACGGCTCGACCTTCAAGTAATAACCGAGAATGGCGCGCCGCAGCGTCCGCCGGGCCACGAAGTTCTTCCGGTCGCCCTCGAAATGGAACCTGGCCGACCGCGCCCGCTCGTCTTCGGAAAGCATTTCCCAGCCGGCCGAATAGCCGGCCTCCGCGCCCCCCAGCCAGGCGCTCCAGACATGAACCGCGTCCCCCGCCAACTCCACTTGGAGCGGCGGCAACGGCCAGCTTAAGTGGATGTCCGCAGTCTGAGGATCGGGAAATGAATTGACTTCCATCCCTCATTATGGCCGAGGGCGGAGCGCTCCGCAAACCGAAAAGTCACGCCCCGGCGGCCATCACAGGCGCCGGATCAAAACCGCGACATTCCAGCAGACGAACTCCCGGAGCATTGGAACATGGGCCAGCCAGCGCAATTGCGCATAATAGCGGGGCACATAATCCACCACCTCCACCCCTTCGACACCGCGGAGCAGTTTTAAGGTTCTGCCGATATAGGTGGGAAACAGATTCTTCCCCAAGGTGTGCGGATGGCCCTGGCGGTGGCGATCAATCAGCATTTTCTCGGGAAGCCTCTCGAACAGCCATGCCGCCATCCGGCTCCCCAGATAATGGTACGGGGTGAACTCATGGCCCCCGTAAGGACTGAGCCAATTGGTCCAGCACAAATAAAACACCCCGTTCGGATTCAGGAGATTGGGGATATATCTCAAGATGCGGTCCGGGTCCGGCAGATGTTCCAAAACATTGGAGAGGATGACCAAGTCATGCCGGCCCAGCCTGGCCAGATCGTCCCGGCAAATATCAAACTGGACAAATTGAAGGGGGCGCGGCACGGAGGCATCAATAAAATTCACCTCGTCCGAAAAGGTGGTGTCAAACCCCGCCGCCGCCAATTGCGCTCCAAAAAAACCGTTGCCGCATCCCAAATCCAGGGCCGTTCGGTGTGTGGCGGAGGTAATCCCCATTTCCTTGAGCCAGCGAATGGATTCCTCGGCCTGCATGCCGTAGAAATTGCCGGTCTGGTTGCCTCGTTTGGATCGGATCAGTCGCGCCAATAACATGATTGAGGGCACAGCTTGGGGATTTTCATCCTTCCGTGTCAACCCCCAATCTCCTGTCTCAAGCCCTGCGGCCGGCATGGAGCCGGGGGCAAACGATCAAGCCACACGCCAGAAGAATAAAGCCACAGTTGGGCCTCAAAATTTGCGCAAACAGAGTCTTCATGAAAATTCACCCCGCATGATTTCACCACTCAACCACCGCCACCGCCTGGCTGGCCGGTTGGCTCGTCATGACCGGGGCCGCTCCCGATGACCCGGCCAAAAACTCCGGTCCGTTCAGCGCGATCTGCATCCCCGCAATGATCGCGTATCCGGCCGGGTCCGGCAGAACAGTAATCGTCACCGGCACATCGGTCGCCACCGTCACGTTGGTGAACAACACGTACTGCCGCCCCAACCGCCAGACGGGCGACTGCCATTCATTTCCGGACGACGCCGTCGCCTGGGTTCCATAGTTGACAGCGCAACTGCTCAACTGAAACACACCGCTCTGATTGTCCGCGTTTCCATGCCCATACAGGTAAAAATCATACGACCCGGCCGGCAGATTCGTCACCACCACCGTGATGTTTCTGCTGGCGCCCCCGAGCGGATAAAGGTAGTATTCATACATGGGGTCGGCGGCTCCATTCCCCCAGCATCCCGGAGCATTGGCGATGTTCATTCCCACCGTGGAAACCTCCCCGTTGGCCCACACCATGTTGGCCAATCCCCCGCGGGTCCGATACCCCCCATGGCCGTCGTCCCGCGAATAATAATTCCAAAAATCGGAGTTGGTCTGGCCTGTCGCCGCCGGCCCCGCCTTCAGGCTCTCCCCGATCAAAGGTCCAAAATCCACGTTCAGGAGTGTGCTGGGAAAATTGCCACCGGCTTCGAGCCGGGGGCAAACGATCAAACCACAAGCCAGAAGAACAAAGCCGCAATTGACCCTCAAAGTTTGCGCAAACAGAGTCTTCATAAAAATTCACCACCACAATGTTTTACCGCTCAAATCCATGTTCCCAAACCGCAAGGCGCACTAGCCGTAGGACAATCCGACGCCCCGGATATCGCGCCTCCACTTATATATGTCCGCCGGACGCCGAAAAAAGACATTCGATTTCAGTTTTTGTAATGCGTCGGTCCAGGCTGGTACGGCGCGCAGAGGACTGCCCGCCCTGCCCTTTCCCTCTCCGTCACAGACGCAGTACCCGTTTTTCGCAATTGCTCTTGGTTGATGGCATCACCATAGCCCCATTGGGCGCAAGGTGTCAAACACGCCCGCCGGAAATTCCGTCCCCGAATTTGCTGTCAGGATGGCAAATTGGGGCAGGGATTCCACCGGGCGGGGAACTGAGTTGTTGACATGCCGCAAAACCCGGATTTGGGACAACTTTTTGGGAAGGGCCAAGTCCAAACTGCCGGTCAATGGGTCGCCCAGGTCGTGCATGCGGCCGTCCGTTTGATCGCTCAAAATGCAGCTAAACGCGGCTTCGCCCGGCCGCGCAAGGCAAGTCAGCAAGAATGCGACGGTCATAGACCGCCGCTACATGCTGCTTTCGGAGCAAGTGGAAGCAGCGGCACAAGCCAATAACGGGAGCGCGTCCGCATAACCCGGCTTTGAACCGCAGGCTGAGGATGGGGGGTGTAAATCCGTCGGAATTCATTACACTTCTTTCGCATGATATTTAAGGTGCTGATTATCAGCTTGTTACGACTGTTTTCCCGCCCCGCCGCCGCCAGCAGTGTCGGAATTACTTACAAATTGCATTATGGTTGCTACTTTTTCCAATGGAGATTCTGCCGCAATGTTGCATCCATAAGGTGCTTTCCAAACGGAACTTGGGTATAAACTGCGTCCTGTGGACGGACCGGCAGCGATGGGTTGGCATCCTTCATGCGTACTTTTTGCGCCGCAGTGGCAGGCAAAACCAAAGAAGAAAAACGAAAACAGCGTGAACGGCTTGGCAAAGCCAACGCAGGAAGTGTCGGAAGAGAATCAACATTGATTTTATGCGCATGAAGATTGCATCCGCGTCCCAAGCCATTTTTGTTTCCACCTTTTTGCTGCCTGCGGCAATTCTGGCGGCGGACGCGCACGATCCCATCCTGCTCTGGCCCAATGGCGCGCCGGGGTCCGAAGGGCAAACCGCCCCCGTAAAAAGCGAGCCGCCCGCGCCCGGCCACGAATACGTGAAGGTGTCGAGCATCCACAAACCCTCCATCACGCCCTTCCTGCCGGAGAGCGCCACGGCCACCGGAGCCGCGGTGATTATATGTCCGGGCGGCGGGCATGCGTTTTTGGCCTGGGACATTGAAGGGACGAATGTTGCCCAATGGCTGGCTGCCCATGGCATCGCGGGATTTGCCCTTCAATACCGCCTGGCAAGGGAGACCAACTCCCCGTATCAGGTGGAGGTTCACGCCTTGCAAGACACCCAGCGCGCCATCCGCCTGGTTCGCAGCCGCGCGCAGGAATGGGGCATTTCGCCGGAACGAATCGGCGTGATGGGATTCTCCGCCGGCGGACAACTGGCCGCGCTGGCGGCAAGCCGGTTCGACCCCGGCCTGACCAACGCCGCCGACGCGGTTGACCGAGTCAGTTCCAAGCCCGACTTTCAGGCGCTGTTGTATCCGGCCATTCCCCGGGGCATGACGTTCTCGAAGGAAACCACGCCGCCGGCGTTCCTGGTTTGCGGCTATGACGACCGGCAGAACATTTCGGAGGGACTTCCGCAGTTGTACCTCCAGTTCAAGCAAGCCGGCGTTTCCGCCGAACTGCATGTCTATTCCGGCACCGGCCACGGCTTCGGTCTGAAACCCGGCAATACAGCGCCGGTCGGGGAGTGGCCGCAACGATTTCTGGAGTGGGCCGGCCACAGCGGTTTTTTGAAGAAATCGTAAATGGGTCCTGTGCCGCCGCAATCCCTAAACTGTCAACAACTTCAACTCCGCCGCCGCGCCGCCGGATTCATGGCGGGTCCTTTTTTGCCGGGGCGTCCTTGGGTTCCGGTTCGAGGGCTTTGGCGTCATCCGCTTTGGCGGCGTCCGGGTTGTCTTTGGCTTCCGGTCCCATCACGCCAAACCACGGATCAATGCGGATTGGATTGCCGGCCAGTTCCGTCTCGGCGGCATATTTGCGCCAAAGCCAGGCGGCGACGGCGGAATTGCGCGCGCGAATCAAGGCGGCGGCTTCCTTGGCCGCCAGTTCCGGGAAATCGGCTTCCGATTCGTCAAGGCCGAAGGCCGACCCGCCGGCGGTTTCTTCCGCGGATGGCGCGGCCTCGGCGGCGTCCGCTTCCGGCTCATCCCCGGATTCAAGCGGCGGCGGCGGCGGCGGACTCAGAACGCTCAACAGGAAGAAAGACTGTTTGTCTTCGGCCCAATTGAGGCCGGAACGGACCTCCTCCGGCAAATCCTGGCGCAAGGCCTCGAGGGTGGTGCTCAACCCGATGACGGCGTTGACGTCCACCCAATAACCCTGCTCAAAATCATCCACCGGGATGGATTCCAGGTCCGTTTGCGCCTGCCTCGCAATCCGCGGCCAGTCCATCGGAACGGGTTCCTTTTCCGTGAGCAGTTGGCCAATAAACTGCGCGGCCACAACTTTGCTGATCTGAGTCCGAATTTGGCCCTGGCCTTCGGGTGGCGCGCACAACCACTCCTCAAAACGTTTTCGCGCCTCCTCCGCGTTGTCGGCGCACACAATCAAGCTGTGGCAACCGGTTCGGCCGGGTCCAAAGGCGGCCTGGTCGAGATGAAAGCGCGTGGCGCTGGCGGTAAAAAAGTATCCGTTCATTCCGGCATTGTTTTGTTGGCGCGAAATTCAAGCACTAATTCCCGGGGCAAGCGACAAAAATTTCAAATCATGCCGTTTAACCGCAAGCGCGGCCGCAAATTCCTCGAAGTCCGCCAGCGCATCCCGGCTGATTTTCCCCTGGACCTGATCGTCCGGACGCCGGAGTCCATCGCCCGGCGGCTGCAACGGGGCGATTGTTTCCTCCAGGAGATTCTGGCCAAGGGAGACGTTCTCTATGAAGCCAACGACCCCTACTTTGCCTGGGCCAGGGCGGTTTCGACCGTTTGAACCAGTTCTGTCGAGTCGGGTTGGACCTTGTTGGCGAAGCGCTTCACCGGCTTGCCATCCCGCCCAATGACGAATTTGGCGAAGTTCCAATCAATGTCGCCGGCAGGGCCGGGGATGGCGGCGTCTTTGCTGGTCAGCGCCGCGTAAAGCGGATGTTGTTCGGGGCCTTTGACGTGGATCTTGGCCATCAGTGGAAAGGTCACGCTATACTTTTCGGTGCAAAAGGTCTTGATCTCCTCCGCCGATCCCGGCTCCTGGCTCCCAAAGTCATTGCAAGGCACGCCGATAATGACCAAGCCCTTGTCCTTGTATTTTTCATACATGGCCTCCAGGCCCTTGTATTGCGGCGTGTTCCCGCAGAGGGAGGCGACATTGACCAGCAAAATCACCTTGCCGGCATAATCTTTGAGCGAGGTTGGTTTGCCGTTAATATCCTCCAATGGGATATTTTGGATGGAAGGGACGTTCCCGGCGGCCGCAACCTGCGCAACCTGCGCGGCCAGCCCGGCGGCGAAGAACAATAAAATCAATTTCATGGAGATAAATTAGGATTCCTCAAGAAAAAAGTCAACCCTGCTTATTGAGAATTTGAGAATCATGAGCTAACGCCATTCCCGGCGGCGTCCGGTGATTTGGTTTCGAGAATTGTGCGTCGAATCTGCTTGATTTAATACTCCCGACGGATGGATTGTTGAATTATGAATAAAGACATTATGGGCGTCATGGCCTCCGTGTTCTTCATGTCCTGGGCTGCCCCGGCTTCGGCCCAGGACAAATCCGTCACGTTGTCCGTGGACGGCAAACCGGCGCTGGTTCTCAAAGTTCCGCTGGCAGCCAAGTTCACGTCGGCCAATGGTTACGTCAAACTTCAGACCACCAATCTGACCCTCCATGTCTGGGCCGTGCCCAATGCCAAGACGGCGAACGAGGCGGTGCCGCGCGCGGCGGAGATCATTAAGAGCGAGTTCGTCAAATTCAAAACTACCGCCACCATGGACATGGTCATCGCGGGCGCGCCCGCCAAGCATGTCATCGGTTCGGGCAACGAGGCCGATGACGGCGATCCGGGCAACGCGGAGGTGGTCTTTTTCGTGGCCGGCGGCCGCGTGTTTGCCGGGTGCGTGCATGGGGAATCTGACGACGCTTCCAAGGCGCGGGCGGCGATGATGGAGGTGTTGAAGACGGCGCAGACCCCGCCCTGAGCCGGCATCAAGCCAAATCCGGCGGCGTGGCGCGCGCCGGCCTGCCGGCGCTCAATTGCATTGAATCCGAGAACTATGAAACTCCGCAATTTATCCGTCAAAAGAATCCCGCCTCTGGTGATTCTGACCGCCCTTTTGTCCGTGGCCGCCCTTCGCGCCGCCGCCCAGCCCGCGTCCGTGTTGCTCCAGCCGGACATTTCCTACCGCAACGAAGTCCAGCTCGCCATTGACCATGGACTGCTCTGGTTACAGGCAAACCAAAACAGCAATGGCTGGTGGTCCACCCCCGAGCACCGGAAACGGTGGCGCGCGGTTACAAATTCATCCTCGCCAGCGTCAAGCCCGACGGCGGCATCTACCACCAGGAGGACGAGAATTACAACACCTCCATCTGCCTGATGGCGCTGCTGGCGGCGCACAAGCCGGAATATGACGCGGTGGTGTTGCGCGCGCGGCAATGGATCATAGGCCAGCAGGCCGGAGGCAGCGGGGGCGCCGGCTCGCCCTTCGACGGCGGCGTCGGCTACGGCGAAAGCGCCACCGGGCCGCACACGGACATGAACAACACCTACACGGCGCTGGAAGCCCTTTATTACAGCAAGGACCTGGCGAAGGACAAACCGCTCCCCGGGGCCAAGGATTTGAATTGGGACGCCGCCATCCATTTCATCGAGCGCTGCCAGAATCTGCCCTCGGTCAACAAGGAGCCGTGGGCGTCGGACGATGCGACGAACAAGGGCGGCTTTATTTATTTTCCCGGACGCAGTTCCGCCGGCACCCAAACCAACGCCGGCGGGCGCGTGGCCTTCCGGTCTTACGGCACCATCACCTACGCCGGCTTGCTGAGTTACATTTACGCCGACCTCAAGCGCGATGATCCGCGGGTGACGGCGGCGTTCGACTGGCTGCGCCACAATTACACGCTGGAGGAGAATCCGGGCATGGGGCCGTCGGGTTATTATTATTATTTACAGATGATGAGCAAGGCGCTGTCGGTTTATGGCGTGAGCGAATTGCCGCTCCAGGACGGCAAAACGGTGGACTGGCGCCGGCAACTGGTGTCGAAACTGATGAAGCTGCAACAAACCGACGGTTCCTGGCGGAATGAAAACGAGCGCTGGATGGAGCGCGATCCGGTGCTGGTCACCTCCTATTCGATCCTGGCGCTGGAAATCGCCTGCCGCGGGTTGTAGGATAAACATCGGACGGATCGGACGGATCGGAATCGTCACAGGGAGAGCAAAAGTCTTCTGATCTCGTTCAGGCGGGCGGAGGGGGTGGCGCGGGTCAGGCGGGGGAATTTGCCGGAAACCATCAGGAAATCGCCGTTGCGGGTGAGCATGAGTTTGTCGCCCTTGGTTTCGATGGCGGTCACGTTTCGATCGGCGGCGAGGAGCTTCAACTCGGTGGCTTTGAGAAGCAATTCCGCCGGCGGCGGCAGGGGGCCGAATCGGTCGCGGAGTTCGTTTTTGAGGTCGCGCAAGGCGGCGGGATCGGCGGCTTGGGCGAGTTTGCGGTAAATGTCAATGCGAAGGCGGGGTTCGGCAATGTAGGCGGCGGGGAAGGAGGCGGAGGCGCGGGGAATTGCGGACCCGCCTTCGCCTGGCTCCGGCGCCGCAAGTTGCGGATTGCGGATTGCGGATTGGGGATCCGACTCCGACTGGCTTCGGCGCGATAAGTCGCCGCTTTCCGGTTTTCCAATCCAAGTGGCGACTTCGCGGGGGACTTGGATGTCCGGGGCGGAGGGTTCTTCCGGGGATGGAATCAGAGCCGGGACGGCTCTGCCACTTTGAGGGGATGGTTGCGGGCGGGCGGGGCGATCTTCCAAGGGGTGGACGAGGAAATCCAGGCCCAGCCGCACTTCGAGGCGGGGTTTGATTTTCTCGCCCTTGAGGTTGCGGACGCTCTGCTGGAGGAGCTGGCAGTACAGCTCAAAGCCGACGGCGGCAATGTGGCCGCTTTGCTCGGGGCCGAGGAGGTTGCCGGCGCCGCGGATTTCCAGGTCGCGCATGGCGATGCGGAACCCGCTGCCCAGAGTGGAATACTGTTTGATGGCGCTGATTCGCTTGCGCGCCTCCACCAGCAGGCCGGCATGGCGCGGGAGCAGGAGATAAGCGTAGGCCTGGTGTTTGTAACGGCCCACCCGGCCGCGGAGCTGATAGAGATCGCTCAGGCCAAAGCGGTCGGCGCGATCAATGATGATGGTGTTGGCGTTGGGGATGTCCAGCCCGCTTTCGATGATGGTGGTGGACAGGAGGACGTCGGTGCGGCCGTTGACGAAGGCCGCCATGACCTCCTCCAGTTCGCCGGCGTCCATCTGGCCGTGGCCGATGGCAATGCGGGCCTGGGGAACCAGGGCGCGCAGGCGCAGTCCCACGGCCTGGATGTCCAGGACGCGGTTGTGCAAATAAAAGACCTGGCCGCCGCGGTTGAGTTCGCGCTGGATGGCGTCGCGCACGGTGCGCTCGTTGTAGGGGGCGACAATGGTCTCGACGGGCAGGCGGTCCTGGGGCGGAGTTTCCATGGTGCTCATGTCGCGCGCGCCGGCCAGGGCCAGGTAGAGGGTGCGGGGGATGGGCGTGGCCGTCAGGGTCAGCACATCCACGGTGGCGCGGAGTTGTTTGAATCTTTCCTTGTGCAGGACGCCGAAACGCTGTTCTTCGTCAATAATCACCAGTCCTAAATCCTTGAAGGCAATGTCGCGCTGCAAGAGGCGGTGCGTGCCGATGACAATGTCCACCGCGCCGGCGGCGAGTTGGCGGAGAACGGAAGCTATTTCCGGGCGGGTGCGAAAGCGGGAGAGGAGTTCAATGCGGAGGGGATAATCGGCCATGCGTTCGCGAAAGGTGTTGAAATGTTGCTGGGCCAGGACGGTGGTGGGGGTGAGGACGGCGACTTGTTTGCCGGCCAGGGCGGCTTTGAAGGCGGCGCGGATGGCGACCTCGGTTTTGCCGTAGCCGACGTCGCCGCAGATGAGGCGGTCCATGGGGCGGGGGGCTTGCATGTCTTGTTTGGTGGCGGCGATGGCGCGGATTTGGTCGGGAGTCTCCTCATAGACGAAACTGTTTTCGAATTCGCATTGCCAGCCGGCGTCGGGCGGGAAGGCGTGGCCGGGCTGGCAAGCGCGGGCGGCGTGGATGGCCAACATTTCGCCGGCGAGGTCCCGCACGGCGTCTTCGGCCCTGGATTTGGTTTTGGCCCAGCGCGCGCCACCCAGGGTGTTGAGGCGGGGGCGCGCCTTGCCGGAGCCGACATATTTGCTGACCAAATGCGCCTGGCTGACCGGCACGTAAAGTTTGGGAGCGGGAGCGCCGGGATCGGCGGGACGATATTCCAGGACGAGGCATTCGTCGCCGGAGGCCGGGCCATGGAGGCGGAGAGGCGCGGCCGGACGCGAAGGCATGGCTTGCAGCCCCAAGTAGCGTCCGATGCCATGCTGGAGATGGACGACGTAATCGCCCTCCTCCAATTCGGAAAAGTTGATGTCCAACAACGAGCGGCTGGTCCGGGCGTGCGGGGATTTGAGGCGGCGCGGACGCTGGACTTTGTAGCGGCCAAAAATCTCGGCGTCGGTCACGACGGCCAGTTTGGCGGCCTCGAAGAGAAAGCCGCGGGCGAGGGCGCCGGAGCGAATTTGCAGTTGACGTGTCTGGCCGAGGCCGTACTCGCGCCAAACTTCCCCGAAGCGCTGCTCTTCGCCGTCGTTGTTGCAGAAGACGACCACCGAATAATCCTGGCGCGCCCAGCGATGGAGCTGGGCGAAAAACTCCTTGCGCTGGGCATCGGCGATGTGCGCCTCCGGGGGATGGTCGCCGATGGGGCGGAAGAGCTCCAGGCCCTGGAAGACCAGGGAGAGGGATGGGACGGATGGGACGGATCGGTCGGATGGCTCTTCAAGACTTGGCAGGGCGGGGGGCGCGGGGGCTTCGGAGAAAACATTTTCCAACTCGCCCGCGCTTATGGAAACCATGCCGCGCCGCGCCATGGCGTCCTGGAATTCCTGCCAGGAAATCAGCAACGGGTGGCCGGGCTGGGCCTGGGATTCGAAATCGCGGGCGCGCTCGCGCAAACCGGCCGGTTCGCACAGGAGAAAAATGGCGCCGGGCGGCAGATAATCGAGCAAGCTGGCGGCGGGCGGAGCGGCGTCTCCGGCCCGGGCCGGCGCTTGCTTCAACAAACCGAGTTCGCCGCCGGGCGGGATGATGATTTGCGCGACCGGGTCGCGGGACATTTGCGTGAGGGGATCGAAGTTGCGCAAGGATTCCAGTTGGTCGCCGAAGAATTCGAGGCGGACGGGGAAGCGGCTGGTCAGGGGCCAGAGGTCAAGAATGCCGCCGCGCAAGGAAATATCGCCCTTTTGGGAGACCTGGGCTTCCGGCTCATAGCCCTGCGCTTCGAGCCATTCGATCAAATCCAGCGGGTCGGTGTGATCGCCCTGTTGCAGGCGGCGGGTGCGGCGGTCCAGATCGGAGGGGGGCAACGTCTTTTCGAGCAAGGCGGCGACGCTGGCGACGACGAGCCGGGCTTGGGGAACCGGTTTTTGGGCCAGCGCGACCAGGGTTTCCAACCGTTCGCTGATGACATCCACATGGGGCAGGCGGGCTTCGTGGGGCAGGACTTCCCAGGAGGGATAGAAAAGCGAGGAGGGAGGTTGGAGGATGGAGGATGGAGCCGTCAGGTGCGCGAGCCAGGTTTGGATGTCTTGCTGGAAGACTTCCTGGGTTTTCAGGTCTTGGGCAACAACGATGACGGGACGGTTGGGGAACAAGGATGACAGGAGAACGGCCAGGAACGGATGGGCGGCGGGACTGACGGCGTCCAAAGACAAAGGCTTCCCGCGCTCCACACATTCGCGCAGGCTCTGCACAGCGGGAGTTGAAGCCACGACCGAAAACAAATCGCCGGTCGCCCGAACTGACGGCTTTATGCCAACCAGGAAAGCTGGCCCCGGTTGGCGGAAAATTCAAGTTTCTGGTTGAAGCGCGCCCGGGTCTTGGATAATCATTGCAGTCAAGGCACAAACTATACAAACTATGAGAACCCCAACCTCTATTTGCATTTCCGCTCTGATTGCGTTCATCACTGTCAGTCATTCCCTGCTGGGCCAGGCGGCGCCTCCCATCAATGTGGACACCAGGAACCTGCTGGTCCAGGTGGATGCGGACAACGGGCGCTGGTCGGCGCAGGTCAAAGGGACGCCGATGCAGTTGAACAACGTGTACTTTCTTCCAGGGGACGACGCTTCGGGCTGGACGATCACCAGTTCAGTCAACAATAACGACGCCAACATTTACGGGCCGTTCGTCACCGTCACGCTCAAGGGGACCAAGCCTGGCCAACTGGATTTCGAGTATCAGGTCTCGGCCAGCAAGACCGGCAGCGACATTCTGGTCAGCCTGGGCCGCTCGAACAACACGGGCAAGGCGGTGGACATCGGGGACATGGATTACTTTGTTTCCAGCGATGCCCGGCTGGGCGGCACCGAGGACAAATGGGAAACGCTGGGCACCTATTCCCGCAACCGCGACTATTACGAGTTTTGGGCGGTGATTAATATGACCCTGCCCAAAACTTACCAGGTCAATCATGTGATCCGGGACAACGACACCGGGAACAGTTTGCTGATGGGGCATGTGACGACGCTGAAGGGCGCGTCCCGGTTCGAGGTGGCGAGCGGATGGCAAGGGAAGGTTCCAGACCGGATGCAGGTGAGGGGATATTGCAGCTATAAAGTGACCATGCCTCCGGGGAAGAGTTTTCCGGGCGAGAAGCTGCTGATTGACTTCAGTCAGGACGCCTTGCGGGCGATGGAGCACCAGGGGGACTTGATCGCGCTGGCCCATGACATCCGTCTCAAAGAGCGGCGGCCGATCAATCTCGAGGACAAGGAACTGGTGGCGAACAACTATAGCCGGTTCCACGGCTGGATGTCCGGCGGCAGCGAGGGGAGCGCGAGGCAATTCTTTCAGACCAACGGCCTGGTGGATTTTTACTGGGGAATGGGCGGACCCGGCGGGCAGGGGAGCTTCGGATTTTATGGCATGGGCGGAGGCACACAGGGACGCGCTTCCCGCGTTGGTTATCCTGCCGGCGACTATCTTCCCGTTCACACCGTCCGATACGCCGGGGAGAAGGTCATTGATTTTTCCAATCCCGACGCCATCCAGCGCGAGCACGATCGGGCGTTTGCGTGGGCCTCCAATCAACCGGGCACGACGGGCCGGGCGGAGATGGATTTTGCGGACTGGTGGGACAAGTGGCCGGGACAGTTCGACCCCTATATGAGCGCGTTGGAGACGTATCACGCGGGGGGCATGCCGTGGCGCGAGGCGATTGACCAGAAGGCCCCGCGGCGGGTTGTCCGCTCCAACATGGAGCCGGTGGATCATTCCTACGGGATGGTGGACATCTGCCGGATTTCCGAGGATGCCGATCACAGCTATGAGGCCAACCTGTCTTCCCTGGCGCGCACGGACGACACGGAGCAAATTCCCTTCACGGGATCGCTGGCCGAGTCGGTGCTGGGCGGGGCCAACCGTTTCTTTTACAACGGCCGGGTGTTCTGGAACGACTGCGACGGTTTCCACATTTACAAGTACAGCGGGACCGAATTCAACGCCGGCCAGGCGAAAGTGGATGCCAACTTCCACGCCATTGCCGGCAGCACGCTCTTCGTCTCCGAAGCTTTCAACGTGCCCTATCCCCCGGACCGGATTGAGCTTTTGAAGCGGATTTGCCCGCCGACCATGGATGTGGCTTATCCGGTGGACTTGTTTGTCCGCAGGCCGGCCCAAATCTGGAACATGCCGGTGGAGCGGCCGTTCGGAAAGTGGTGCGTTTTGGCGGTCTTCAATTGGATCGGCAGAGGGAATCAAAAGTTCAACACCACGCTGGATGCGGCCAAGGATCTGCGCCTCGACCCGGAAAAGGATTACATCGCCTATGAATTCTGGAGCAAGCAGCTCATCGGGACGTTCAAGGGGAAATTCGCCCCGCGTCCGGTCAATCCATACGATTGCGACGTCTATAGCATCGTGGAGAAACAGGACCACCCGGTGTTGATTTCGACCAGCCGGCATGTGCGGCAGATGGCCTTTGACATCAAGGACCTCGCCTTCGACAGCCAGCAGCGGATGCTCAAAGGCACTTCGCGGGCGGTGGCCGGCGATCCGTACCAGTTGCGCATCTTTGTGCCGGACGGTTTCACCGCCAAGCGCGCGGAGGCCGGCGACGGCATCGCGGCCACGATGAAAACGGACGGGAATCTGCTGACGGTGGACTTCACAACGGCCACCGGCAAGGACGTGGATTGGAAGGTTGCTTTCTGAGACATAAAACATCCTTTTCCGAAAGGAATAAGAATTATGAGAGTCATGCGTGTATATGTTTGCGGCTTCATCATGAGTCTGTGCATCCCGGCGTTGGCCGATCAAATCGTGGAGGTCAAGGGCGACGCCGGGGGCAAACGATTTGACGGCATCGGGGCGGTGAGCGGGGGCGGCGCCACGTCGGTGCTGCTCAAGGATTATCCCGAACCGCAGCGCAGCCAGGTGCTGGATTTGCTGTTCAAGCCCAAATTCGGCGCTTCCATGTCGGCTCTCTATGTGGAAATCCCCGGCGACGGCACCACGCAGGGCACCGAGCCAAGCCACATGCATTCGCGGGGCGATGAGAATTATTATCGCGGCTACGAATGGTGGATCATGAGCGAGGCGAAAAAACGGAATCCCGCCATCACGCTGGACGGCGCGGCCTGGAGTTGCCCCGGTTGGGTCGGCAACGGCCGCTTCTGGTCCCAGGACATGTGCGATTATTATGTCAAGTGGATCAAGGGCCTGAAAACTGAGCACGGGCTGGACATGGACGCCATCGGCTGCCGCAACGAAAAAGGGGTGAGCGAGGATTTCATCAAGATGTTCAAAGCCACGCTCCTCTCCAACGGCCTGAGCGCCGTCAAGCTCCATGGATTTGACAATTGGGAGAGAAACAAGTTCGACTGGGTCAAGGATATGGCCGCCGACCCGGTCCTGAAAGCCGCCGTGGATGCCGTTGGCAATCATACGATGGCGGATAACGCCACGCCGCCGGATGTGAGAAAAATGCTTGACGAAATGGGCAAGCCGATCTGGAACACGGAGGAACATGTCTATAAAGAGGACAACTTCGACTGTGAAATCAGCGTGGTGCAGGCCCTCAACAAGAATTACATCGTGAGCGGCGTGACCAAGATCGTCATGTGGTTTATGACCGGCTCGCTCTACCCGATACAGCCGCTTCCCGAGACGCCGTGCATCATTGTGGCGCACGAACCCTGGAGCGGCAATTATCGCGCGCGAAAGGTCCTTTGGGCTTACGCCCACTACGGGCAGTTCTCCCAAATCGGCTGGCAGTATCTCAACGGCGCCTGCGGCAACCTCGCTGGCGGCGGCACCTTCGTGACTCTCAAATCGCCGGGCGCGGATTACAGCATCATCGCCGAGACCAAGGGCGCGCGCGAGGCGCAGACCGTGACCTTCAACATCAGCGGCGGGCTTTCCATGGAGGACCTCTGTGTCTGGCGCAGCAATGAAGGCGAGCAATTCGTGAAGGTGGGTGACGTCGGCCTCGACAGTAAGAAGCTGGGCGCGGGGAGATTCACCATCACGCTGGACCCCAACTCGATCTATTCCATCTCCACCACGACAGGGCAGCAAAAGGGTTCGTTCGCCGACATCCCCGCCCCCAAGCCATTTCCCTTCCCCTACTACGACAATTTTGAGGGATACAAGAGCGCCAAAGCATGGGGTTATCTGCCCCATTACTTGACGGACATCTCCGGCATCTTCGAGCTGGCGGACCGCCCGGACAAGACGGGCCATTGCCTGCGGCAGGTGATCGACCAAAAGCCCCAAAGCTGGTCCCAGGAATGGATGCCCTATACCGTCCTAGGGGACAAGAATTGGACAGACTATGAAGTGAGCGCGGACCTGTGCCTGGACAACGGCGGCTGGGCCGGCGTGATGGGGCGTGTCAACAACCTCGGCAGCGGCACGGTCTGCCTGCCCAGAGGGTACTACATGCGGCTGGCGGAGGATGGAACCTGCGCCTTGTTCGCCGCGACGGGCGCTCCCGGGCGCGGCGGCGGCACGGCGGCGGGCACCCAGCTTGCCACCGGCAAGGCCGGCAACGTCGCCGCCAATCAGTGGCATAATGTCAAACTGCGCTTTTCGGGCGCAACTATCACCGGCTTGGTGGATGAGGTTCGGGTGCTGACGGTGACGAACAACCTGTATGCCGGCGGCATGGCCGGCCTGGTGACCG
>JBEKIA010000131.1:0-11976 GCA_050011995.1 Verrucomicrobiota bacterium | reverse complement strand
TCCGCGCCCGGATTCAAAAAGGCCAGTTCGCGCAGGCGGTTGGCCAGGAGGTCGAATTTGAATTCGGTGGTGATGGTGAAGATCGTCGGGTCGGGCTTGAAGGTGATGAGCGTGCCGGTGCTCTTTGATTTTCCGATGACTTCCAGCTTTTGGGTGGTCACGCCGCGCGCGAAGGCCATGTAATAAACCTGGTTGTCGCGGGACACCTCGACTTTGAACCAGTCGGAAAGGGCGTTGACGCATTTGGCGCCGACGCCGTGGAGGCCGCCGGAGTACTTGTAAGCGCCCTGGCCGAACTTGCCGCCGGCATGGAGATTGGTCAGGACCAGCTCGACGGCGGGCATTTTCCATTTCGGATGCATGTCCACGGGGATGCCGCGGCCGTCGTCGCGAATGGAAACCGAGCCGTCCACATGGATGGCCACGTCAATCTTGTTGCAAAACCCCGCCAGGTGTTCATCAATGGAATTGTCCAGCACCTCGAAAACACAGTGATGCAAACCGCGTTCATCGGGGTCGCCGATGTACATGCCGGGCCGCTTGCGGACGGCTTCCAGCCCCTCCAGCTTGTCAATTTTCGAGGCGTCGTATTTTATATTTGGATCAGAGTCGGTGCTCATCTTGCCGATACATTCTTTCTCAATTTGGGCCGCGGAAATCGTCTCACCGGCGCGAATTTTCGCGGCCTGAAAGCCACTGGAGAAAGATACGAAAAAAGGCCCCTGGAAACAAACATTATTTGCGGTTTTTTGAGCGAAAAAACGCAATTAGTTGTGGACTTCAGCGGCCCATTACGCTAAGGCTTGTGGGCCGCCTGTCGGCCGACTTTCCAATGGAACTGGCTTGGCATGGCGGGGCGTTTGCTGTTGCTGAAAAAGCCAGAGGGCGGTCGCCCGCGTAGCGGCGCTTGGCAAAGCGCCGCCATTGCTGCGGTTGATCAGGAACACAGTTGACGGCTACCAGCAAAGGCGGCACCGAGAACAAACAAGATGACGAAACTATCGCCTTGCCCGCCAAAGTTGGCTGGCGTTTGCGCGCTGTTCCCCACACTATTTCCGCCTGAAAATGTTTTCGGTCCATCGCGTTTTCGGGGTCCGCCCTTTTCTGGCGGCCGGCGGCGGGCTGTTGTTGAGCGCGGCCTTTCCCGGCGTCGGTCTGGCGGGGGCGGCGTGGGTGGCGCCTGGTGTGATTCTGTTCAGTGCGCTGGGCTGCCGCGGCGGGCGGGCCTTCCGGCTGGGGTTTGTGGGCGGGCTGGCGCATTATTTAAGTTCGCTCTATTGGTTGCTGGCGATACCTTATACCTTTCATGGCGTTCCCCTTGGCCCCGCCGCCGCCTGGTTTTTTTTGAGCGCGTATGGCGCGCTTTTTCCCGCCCTGTGGGTCTGGCTTTGCTGGAGAATCCGGCCGCCGCCGCCCGGCGCGGCCCCGCTTTCGGCGGGCGCGGCCCTGGATGGTTTTTTTTCCTCCGGCCTGTTGCAGCGGGGCGGCTGGGCGTTTTGCTGCGCGCTGCTCTGGGTGGCGCTGGAAATGGCGCGCGGGCGGTTGTTGACAGGTTTTCCGTGGAATTTTCTGGGCGCTTCGCAGTACAAAATGCTGCCGCTGATTCAAATGGCGTCGGCCACCGGGGTGTATGGAGTGTCCTTCCTGGTGGTTTGGATGTCGGTGGCGCTGGTGACCGCCCTGTTGAGCATGACGCGAAAGCCGCAACGCGGGGTGTGGGGCGAAGCGGGTTTGCCGCTGCTGGCGGCGGTGGTCACGGCCAGTTTTGGCGCCAACAAGGTGGCGAAAATCCAGCCGGCCCCGGAGGAACTGCCGGTGGCGCTGGTGCAGCCGGGCTTTGCGCAGACCCTGATCTGGAACCAGGACGAGGATGAGGCGCGGCTCAACCAGGTGATCGCGCTGTCCGAGAAGGCGCTGGCCGGCCCGGCCAGCCTGCTGATCTGGCCGGAAGGCGCGTTGTCCAGCTTGACCCCGGAACACTGGCTCGCGCTGACCAATCTGACAATCCGGCACGGCATCTGGCTGCTGGCGACGGCAGACCTGAACGAGACGGAGGCGGGGGGCGGGACGGAGTATTTCAACGGCAGCATCCTGATCAGCCCGAAAGGCGCGCTGGCCGCGGCCTATCACAAGCGCAAGCTGGTGATCTTTGGGGAATATGTTCCGTGGTGGCTGGCGTTTTTCAAATGGGTCACGCCGATTGACGGCGCGTTCACGCCGGGAAAGGAGCCGGTCCAATTCGGGGTGAGCCATCCGGACGCCCGGTTCTCCGTGCTGATCTGCTTTGAAGACGCGTTTGCGGAGGAAGCGCGCGAACATGTCGCGCCGGACACCGATTTTCTAGTGAACCTGACCAACGACGGCTGGTTTGGCAACGGGCCGGCCGGTTTGCAACAAGCCGCCACCGCGGTTTTTCGCGCGGTGGAAAATGGCGTTCCGCTGGCGCGCTGCACCAACAACGGCCTGACTTGCTGGATTGACGCCCAGGGGCGGCTGCGGGAGGTTTTCTCCGTGGAGGGCGATGTTTTCGGCGCGGGTTTTATGACGGCGAACATTCCGTTGCGGCCGGGCGGCGAACGGAGCCGGACGTTTTACAATTTGCACGGAGACTGGTTTGGCTGGAGCTGCTGCGCGATGAGCCTCGGTGTTTGCGCGGGAACCATCCGGCGGCGGCGTCCTGTCTCTTGAGGCAATGTCCTCTATTGGGACAGAGCCGGGGGGCGTTTGGGTGTGGGCGCGGCTTGAATGCGCCTGAGAATGGAAGGAATTTGCGGTTGCGCCGGGATGGCACGGCCTGTGCTAATGAAAATTTTGTGAACGCAACACTCGATTTTATGGCGGACGTGGTCGAAAGAATTATTGCTTTTGTGGCCCCATCAATCTCTTTCGGACTGTACACGGGCGCGGAAGCACTTTTCCTTTACGGACTTTACATGGTCTTCTTCGGTCCCCACGCTGGTCCTCACTGATCTGCGCAAAATCTTCCTCTGTAGCGGCGGTCTGTGACTGTCGCTGGAGTTTGGCAGCAGTTTGCGACGGTCATAGACCGCCCCTTCAGGATTTGCTTCTTTTCAGAGATTGGACTTGAAGTGGTCCGAATCGCGCTTAAAGAGAAGATTGAAAGTGGTCATCGAGCCGTAGCAACGGGAGATGTACTGCTGGAGTTCGACTTTTTCAGCGTCGCTCAACTGCGGGTGGCCGTTGATTTTTTGTTCGAGGACGCGAAAGTTGTTGCGCATCATGACGATTTTGTGGAAGAAGGCTTCCAAGGGAATTTCCTTGCTCTGCAAGGCGGGGTCGGAGGGACGCAAAATCATCATGCCCTTGGCCCAGCGGGCGGCCAGTTGTTCCACGACGGAGTCGTCGCGCTCCAGGCCCATCTCCTTGACCAGGGCGCCGACGGTCTCGGCCACCAGGGCGGCGAGCGGCATGGCCAAACCGCTGACCTCGGCCAGCGCCTCGTCCGGTTTCAAATCGGATTGTTCGGGCGCCAGCGAGCGCAGGCCGCTGTCGAAGCGGATGTCGGCGACATGCTCGGAAATGCTCTTGACAGTGCCGGAACCCAGTTCGGGATGGCGCACTTTCATGCCGATATGCATGGATTGGAGTCTCATGGTCAGTGATAAAAACGGATGGCTGCGGCCGGGCTAATTGTCCCTGGCCCGGTCCTGGCGGCGCAGCCCGACAGAATGGGCGATGTCTTCAAATTCCTCGCGGGTGACGTCCTCCAGACGCTTGCCTTTGGCGGCCAGTTTTTCATTGATTTTGATGGCCTTTTCCGTCATGGCCTGGTGGGTTTCCTCCGTGCCGCCGATCAGGGCGAAATTCGAGCCGGTGGTCAGGCGTTTGTGGCCGTCGGAATCCACGCCGATGCCCAGCATGAGGGCGGCCCTTTTCTTCTTTTTCGGCGTGTTCGCCATGAGGCCAAGGTAGGCCGGGCGGGGCGGGGTTCCAAGTGGAAAAATCATAGGCGCCCCGGCCCGCTCAACTTCGGGGATGGAAAGACGATTCGGCGGCCAGTTGACGCCACAATGTTTTTTCGCGCTCGCTGATTTCCCTGGGCATCTGGATGCGGGCGACGACGAAAAGATCCCCGCGCTCGCCGGCGCGCCCCGGCAGGCCGCGCCCCTTGACGCGGAGACGCTGGCCGTTTTGCGTGGCAGGCGGAATCTTGATGCTGATGGCGCCGTTGAGCGCGGGGACGGAAACGCTGGCGCCGAGAGCGGCTTCCCAGGGGGCCAGATCCGCGTCGTAATACAAATCGCCGCCCTCGACGCGAAAATCAGGATGGCCGGCCAGGCGGACGCGCAAGAAAAGGTCCCCCGCCGGGCCGCCGTCTTCCCCGGGTTCGCCCTGGCCGGGGACGCGCAGGCGCTGGCCGTCGCGGACGCCGGCGGGGATTTTCACCTTGTGATTTTGTGTGATGGAAACCTGGCCCGCGCCGCGGCAGTTGGGGCAGAGGCTCCGCCCTTTGGCCCCGGCGCCGTGGCATTCGGGGCAGAGGCCATTGCGCCGCAAGGTGATGGAGCGAACCGAGCCGTTCATCGCTTCCTCCAGCGTCACCATCAGAACCGCCTCGATGTCCTGGCCGCGTCCGGCCTCCGTTTCGTCAAAGCCGCCGCCCCGGGCCGCTCCGCGGCCCCCGCCGAAGACCTGCTCGAAGAAATCGCTGAAGCCGGTGCCGCCGAATTCAAAACTTTCGCGCGCGTCCGCCGGGCCGGGCCGCCCGCCGTAGGCGCGATAGGATGGACCGCCGGGCGGGGGCCGGAAACGGGCGCCTTCCTTCCAATCCGCGCCCAGTTCATCGTACTTCTTGCGTTTCTCAGGGTCGCCGAGGACTTCATGGGCCTCATTGATCGCCTTGAATTTCTCCTCGGCGGCCTTCTTGTTTTTCTCCTTGGCGACATCGGGGTGGTATTGGCGGGCCAGGGTGCGGAAGGCCTTGCGAATCTCCTCGGAGCCGGCGTTGCGCGGGACGCCGAGAGTCTGGTAATAGTCTTTAAATTCAACCGGCATATTGTGGAGGACAGGGGTACCACGACTTGAGCCGCAATGCGACTTTTATTGTATTGAGGATTGCCTGCCCTGGAATTGAAAAGGCGAGCCGCTGGTGGTATATTGACTGCCAGACGAAACCCAACATGAAAAACCTCGCGCTGGTTGCGGCAATCCTGTTTGCCATCCTGTTCCACTGCGTCGCTGCGCCGACGAACGGAACGGGGCCGACGAACGGAATTGAACTCAAGCAACTGGCCAGGCAATACCTGCCGGGTTGCGCGTTTAAGCCTCCCACAGCGGCGAAACCCAGGGAGCTGGTTTCGGCCACCGGCGAAACTCTCGATCTGCTGGCGGCGTTGCGGGAAAAACAGGAACCCAGGAAGAGCGCCGGATATTGGCTCACCCCCACCATGGCGTTCCTGAGCCGGCAGCGGATTGAGGCCGGAACCGGCAATGACGCGGCGGGCGTGGTGCGGTTGCTGCATCTGATTTGCCACGGCCCCGAGTTTGTCAAGCTGAGGATATACCGCGCCCTTCCCTTTGAAGGCGGATGGGTTGTGGAGGTGGATCGCCAGGCCACGAACGGCCCCGGAATCGTTCCGGCCCTCCCGCCTTACGAACTGCTGGTGGATGCCGGCCAGCGCGTCGCGCAGATTCGGGAACGCTGCTACCCCTATAGCGGCAGCGCCCGGGTGTATGAGGCCACCGTTCGTTCCGTGTACGAAAGGGAGATGAAACTCAACGGCGGGCGCAACTATCCCGCGGCGCTGGAGATCGCATTGGCCAAGGCTTGGGAGGCGGAGAAAGCGCAGAAGACCGTCAAACCCGCGCCCGCCCCGGGGAAATAACCAGGCCTGTAATCATGCCGCGCAAAGCTGTGCCCGACATGCGAGGCCGTTCCCGATTACGTTTGAATCCAATCCCGGCGGACATCCTTCAAAACGACATCCAAGTTCGGTGATTTAAAACTGACCCCCGGCGCGGGCACGCGATGGTCGCGCAGGTTCGGAGGGATGTGCCTGTGATGCGGAAACGTGGAGCTTAAAGAAGGGATTTCGGGATGCGGCCACGGATCATACCAACAGACTTTTTCGCCGCCACGATATACTTCGTAGCTGTAAGTCCGGATTCGTTGCGCTGCGAAGTCAATCAACTCCCAAACTTCAATACGATTTCGCCCGGACATTCGATGCGCCCTTCCAACTTGGCGAGAGTGGCGCCGATGGGAGCGACCGCCAGAATGGAGTTGGTGACAAACGGATGCCGTTCCGCCAGCCTATAAACGAAGGCGCTATAGCTGGCGAGGTCATCCAGCGGCGCGCTCATGCGCCCGCAGGATTGAGGGCCAAAGCGCCGAGACCCGACCGCCGGCGCAACTCCCGAAAGTGCTCATATACGAGTTCGCGGTAGGACGCTTCTCTATCCTGTTTCGCCTCGTAGAAGCCCGCCCAGCGGATGAAATCACGCGTTTGCTCCAATTCTCCGGCCCGATAAAAATGGTAGAAGTCAGCCGAGAGCAGGCCATACAGCTCCTCCAAAGCCGCCAGTTCGGCCTCCAGCCCATGAATGTCCCGGATGATGTCTTCGCGTTTCATGGCCTCAACATACCTCATGGCTCGCCGTACAACAAGCCCGCAAAACCAGCCTGGCGGATGGCACCCAGTCATGCCGGGCTGCCAAACCTCCCGTTCTGGCATGCGGCACGCGGACTTCCCCAAATACCACGCCCGGAGCGAAGCCAGCAGTAAAAATCGGAGGCGAACGGCGCGGATTTCAGCGAAGGTTTGCCAGAGCCACACAGGTGGCAATGGCGAGGGGGATCACCAGAAATACCCAGATTCCCAGGCGCGCGCAGATGCCGCCCCATCGCAGGTAGCGGTGGGCGGGATTCCAGACGCCGGCTTGGCTGGATTTTACGCGGTGGTAATGGAGGAGCGACACGACGGCCATGGGAATTCCGACCAAGGGCAGCAAACCAAACAACCCCCAATAGAAGCAACTCATCGAACGCTCAATCATTTCCACTTTGGTCAACGGCGGTTTCATTTTTGAATTGCGAATGGTCAATGGTGCAATGGGTGCGGCGCTATTTTTCAGCAGGTTGGTTGGTGGCGCTTTGGGCGGGGCGCACTGGAGGTTTTGAAGAGGCATTGAGACGCTGGACTTGACGTTTTTCCACGCCTTTCACTTCCTGCGTCAGGCGGTTCAAAGCGGCGGTGTTGGCCGCGAGGAGCAGGAGCATGACCGTGAGCAACGCCAGCAGGACCACAACAGCGGAGCCGCCCGGCGGGCGGCGCGAACGGCGGATTTTGGCAAAACGGGTTTTCATCGGGTGTTGGCGGAGCCGGCCACGGTTTCAAAAGTGAAGAGCGGGCGGACCTTCGCGTCCTTTCGCGCGGATTTGAGTTCCAACTCCCAGGTCCACGCCGTGACGCGCTGGCGCGGATTGGATTGCATCTGCGAGGATTGGAGGTTGGAAAGCAGGAGGTTGGTGGCGGCGGGGGAACTGGTCTGGCGGCGGAGTTCTCCTTTGGCAAAGGTGTAAATAATCGGGCTGGCGGCGGAGGGGATGAGGAGTTGTTCGGCGCCACCGGCCGGGGTCAATTGCACCGGTCCCCTGGCCGCGCGAACGTCGGCGCGCCATTGCTCGCCCGCGCGCAGGACGCGGATGATGTCATCGGCATTGTGGCGGATCGCCTTGCTGTCGTCCCAGCAATGATAGAATCCCCTCATGGTCACGGCCAGCACCACCGCCAGCACGGCGATGTAAGCCAGGCATTCCAGCAGCGTGAATCCGCGCGGGCGGGTGGTTGGGCGCGGCGGGCGGCAAGATCGCTCAAGCTTTTTGCGACGGTCATAGACCGCCGCTACAGGTTTGAACGGGTCAGGCGAGACAGGGCGGGCAATCTGTAGCGGCGGTCTATGACCGTCGCATTTAGGTTTGCGCGCCCAAGACTCGGCGCTTGTTAGGGGCTTTTTCATGGCACAGTCACCTCCCGGACGACGGCGCCGATGCCCCGCTTTTCGGTCGAGGACCATTCCAGGCGAAGATGGTTCCCGGCGCGGGTGAATTGAAAATGCCCCGGCGGCAGGTTGGCCGCGGCTTTGGCGTGAACGGGGTAGGGTTGCGGGCCTTCGGGAAAGGCGCGCCATTCCCCGGCGGCGAGAATTTCCATTTCGCCATCCACAATTTCCACGGCGACGGCCCGCTGATAATTGGCGCGGAGACGCCGGGCGGTGGAACCGGCCGCGTAACCCAGAGGCAGGAGGGCGATGGCGAGAATGGCCATGGCCACCACCAGTTCGATAAGCACCATGCCGCGCGGTTTCAACTGTCTGTCAGGGCGGATTACCATAGAACGGCGGAATAGGTGAGTGAGGTCAGGAACATGAAAACGGAAATGGCCACGGCGGCAACAAAGAGTCCGCTCCAGAGCACCAGCGCGGTGGTGATGCCGTGGGCGGCGGCTTGTTCCTGTTGAAACGCTTTGGCGTCCAGGGATTCGTGCCAGCCGGCCAGAGCTTGGAGAAAAGCGGTGTGGCCGTGTGCCGCGTTGGCCAGGCGCCAGGCAAATTCGCCCGAATCATCCAGCGACTGGACGGCCTGGGTCAGTTTCACTCCCTGCCGCATACTCTCCACCGCCCGGGCGGCGCGCCGGCGAAAAACGGCGTTGGCCGTGCCTTCGGCGGCCAGGGCGACCGCTTCGGGTTCCGGCACGCCGGAATCCAGCAGGATGGCGAGCAGGGTGGAGAAATCGCGTTGCATGCGTTTTCTGCGCCACGGCAAGTGGAAATAAAGCCGGTCCAAAAAAGGCAGCCAGCCGGCGGCGCGCGGCCCGCCCATGTAAAGGAACGCGGCCAGCCAGAGCAAAAGCAGCAGACCGAATTGGAGCAGGAGCAACGCTACAGTATGGTTGTAGAGAAAGTTAACGCCAGCAAGGTTGCCAGGCAGAGGCGGGGGCGGTTGACCTTCTCCCCAAAGGAACATTAAGAGACCGATAATTCCAGTACCGCTGCCGGGACCCGTTGCCACGCCGAGCGTTCCCTCGGCGAGTTCTCTAAACTTGGGCATGACCATCACCTCCATGACGCCGAACACCCAAAGGTTCAGCGGCGTGATGACAACCGTCAGGATGACCAGGTAGTTGATGGCCCCGCGAGTTTGCGAAACGGCGTCTTTCAACAATTGGCGGCAGGCCGGCAACACTTTTCTCAGATCGCCGATCTTCTGGCCGGCCATCAGCATGGCGTTGACTTGCGGCGGCAGAAATCGCGGCACTTTGGCCAGCGCGTCGCTGAAGCGCAGGTTTTGTTCCAGCCAGGCGGCCAGCAAGTGGAAATGCACGCCCAGGGACTCGTCACGGCTTTGGGAAGCGGACATCAAGGTTTCCTCCAGCGGCCGGCCCTGCTGGAGGGTCCCTTCGAGCAAGTCGAGAAAAAGCCGCGCCCGTTCCGCCCGGCGCATCGGCAACGTCAAGAGGAAATGGATGAGGCGAACCAGGCCGCCGCAAACCACAAACCAAATGGCGAGCAGAACGACTGCCAACGCCAACTTCAGAGCTGCCAAGTTCAAAGCTATGTCCGACGCAGTGCTCATGATTCAAATGATAGGGTCATGGAAATCCGCCTTAGCTGCCGACCATTGTGAACATGTTCATAAAGGAGGCGAACATGCCTAGCACGGGTTGGAGTTGAGTTATGATCACCACCCCCAAGACCAGCACCGAACAGGGCAACGCCGAATACAGCAACATTTCGGTGCGGGAGGAGGCGCGGGCCTGATAAATCTCCGAGGCGCGCTGAAAACCGCCCGCCAAATCCTCGTGCGATTGCGAAACCGTCCAGATAAAGAGCGGCGGGAAAATCTTTCCGCCGGACGCCATCGCGTCAAACTTGCCCTGACCGGAAGCGAGCCGCTCGCGCCAGCGGCCGATTTCATGGCCGGCGGGCGTGCCGCGTTCCAGTTGTTCCATGAGGGCGAGGGCTTGGTCCAGCGGCACGCCGCTCTTGAGCATGAGCGCCAGGGCTGACGCCACTTGGGCCAGGCTGGCTTCCCTGAATGCCGGAAGCCGCCAGCGCAATGCGCATCTTAAACCGGGCAAGTTCACAGCAACACAAAGCATCACCGCCGCTAATCCGATAAGAACAGGCGCCGCCCAGAGGGCTATATACATGTTCGAAACACTGTACGGTCTCGGATCCATCGGATTGAAACCTGGAATCCCCACGGAGCGAACCATCTCGCTCAAAACCAAAGCCAAAAAGCACGACAACAGAAACGTGCCGATGAGCACTATTACCGGATAAACCATCAAACCCTTGAGCCGCGTCCAGACGACGTGGCGGCGCTGGTAATGATCGGCCAGCATCGTCAGGACGGCGGGGAGATTGTTGCTTTGCGCGCCAACTTCGAGCATTTGCCGGTAAAGCTCCGGCAGTTGCCGGGCGGCGGCCGCCTCGCGCAAGGGCGCGCCCTTGGCCAGATCGGCCTCGAGCTTTTCCAGTTCGGAGCGCAACGGACTTTGCCGCATGTCGGCGCACAACCGGCGCAAGGCGCTTTCCAGCGGGATGCCGTCCCGCACCATGGCGGCGAGTTGCTGGTTGAAGAAGGAAAATTCGTCGTTTTTCATAAGCCGAAAATTCGCCGCAGTTCGGGTTGGTTGGTGACGCCCTGTTGCAGGAGCAGCCGCGCCGACTCCTCCAGCGCGCGTTGCGGCGCGACCGCCTGCAACTGGTGCGCGCGGATTTGGGCGCGCAAGGCGTCGTTGATTCGCAGCCATTCCACCAGCGGGGCGCGCCCTTGATAGCCGGTTTGCAAACAGGCCGCGCAGCCGGTCCCGCGGCACTCGCGGCAAAGCCGCCGCAGGAGACGCTGGTTCAAAACCAGTGCCACCGCCGCGGCAATGGCGGAGCGGTCGGCGCACAAGACGAGCAATCTTTCCAGCACGCCCTGGCAGGAACCGGCGTGCAAAGTGGAGATGACCAGATGCCCGGTGAGCGCGGCGCGCACGGCGATGTTGGCGGTTTCTTCGTCGCGGATTTCCCCGATGATCAACGCCTGCGGGTCCTGCCTCAGCAAATGGCGCGCCGCCTTGGCGAAATCCAGCCCGCGCGCTTCGCTCACCTCGGTCTGCATCACGCCGGGGACGATTTGTTCCACCGGGTCTTCGATGGTGATGATATGGCGTCCGCCCGGTTCGGCCAGGGCGCGGAGGCAGGCGTAAATGGTGGTGGTCTTGCCGCTGCCGGCCGGGCCGGTGAGCAGCATCATGCCGGAAGGCTGGCGGAGGAAATGATGCAATTCCGCCACCGCTTCGCCGGGAAAATCCAGCTCGGCAAGGCCTTTGGCGGCGGCGGGATTGAACAGGCGGAGGACGATTTTTTCCCCCGTGACCGTCGGATAGGTGGCCACGCGGATGTCGCATTGTCCGTGAATATCGCCTTTGTCAATACGACCGTCCTGGGGCATGGACTCCTGGTAAGTTTTCAAGCGCGCCAGAAACTTGATGCGGCCAAAGACGCGCTCGGCGATGTCGGAAGAAAGATGGGTCGCCGGAGTCATCAGGCCGTCCAGGCGGAAGGAGACCGCGGCGCCGTTGGGGTCCCTGTGCAGATGAATGTCGCTGGCGCAAACGCGCTCGGCCTGGCGGACCAGGTCTTCGACGATTTTCGGGGCGGAAGCTTCCGGGTTTTCCGCCGCCGGAACCGGCTCCTTTTCCACCACGACGGCTGGCTGGAAAGTTTTCATGGCGGGTAATGCCTAATTCTTGGGTGGTGGGGCGCGCACTCCGTGCGCGCCGCGGCGGGCAGAGGACTGCCCGCCCTACCTGCCAGGCAGAGCCGAAACTGACTGGTGGCGTTCATGGCGGGTCTTGGACCAGGTTGTGCAGGCCGTGCTCGTCGCCCAGGAGCAGGTCGAGGCGCCCGTGAAATTGGGCGATGGCCTGGCGCATCTCCCGTTCGTCCTGCCGCAACGCA
>JBEKIA010000130.1:0-15116 GCA_050011995.1 Verrucomicrobiota bacterium | reverse complement strand
AGGGAAAGCCCAAAAAGTGAAATGCGCCCCCGAAATTGCGGCGTCTCCATAAACGACCCTTCGGCAAGTTGAAAACTCGAAGCGGTGTAAAGGGGCGCCGGCGGCAGATTCTTGTTTCCCTGTCTGGCCAGTAGTTCGGACAGTTTTTCCAAAGACTGATTGGCAATCATTTGCCTCAAGGCTGGAATCGGGCGCGGCTGACGCCAGTCCTCGCGCCACATTGGACATTTCCTGCCAATAGCGGCGGCAACCTTCGCAGAGGCCAAAGTGATTTGGTCATTGGCTATCGCTAACCCAGGCTGGCCTTGACCAGGGCGCGGGCGCGCTCCACCAGCTCCCCGTCCGCCGCCAGGTCGCCAAAACGCAGCCGGGGCGCGCCGCTCTGCTGTTGGCCCAGGAACTCCCCTGCCCCGCGCAATTTCAAGTCCTCCTCCGCGATGCGAAAACCATCGGTCGTCTCCTCCATCGTTTGCAGCCGCGCGCGCGCTTCGGCGGATTTTCCCGCCGCGATCAGGATGCAGTACGATTCCTCCGCCCCGCGTCCGATGCGCCCGCGCAATTGATGGAGTTGGGCCAGCCCGAATTGTTCGGCGTTTTCAACCACCATCAGTGTGGCGTTGGGCACGTCCAGGCCCGCTTCGACCACCGAGGTGGCCAGCAGGACCTGCGTTTCATTGCGGCAAAACGCCGCCATCACCCTTTCCTGTTCCTGGCTCTTGAGCCTGCCGTGCAAAAGCCCCGTTTTATAGGGCGCGAATACTTCTTCCAGATGATGCCATTCCTTGACGGCGGCCTTGACACCGGCGCTGGTGTCCGCGTCTTCCACCCGGGGATAAACCACGAAGGCCTGGCGGCCCCGGGCCAGTTTTTCCCGCAGGAAGGCCCACACTTTGGGCAGGCTTTCCGCCGCGCGCAAAAACGTCTTGACACGCCCCCGGCCCGGCGGGCCTTGCTCGATGACCGAAATGTCCAGGTCCCCGTACAAGGTCAGCCCCAGGGTGCGGGGAATGGGCGTGGCGGTCATCACCAGCAGATGGGGATAGCGGCCCTTGCGCACCAGTTGTTCCCGTTGCGCCACGCCGAATTTGTGTTGTTCGTCAATAATAACCAGTCCCAGGCGCGCGGGCGCGAACGATTCCTCCAGCAGCGCGTGAGTCCCGATGTAAAGCGCGGCCGGACCGGGCAATGGGGCCTCTTCCGCGCCGGTTTTGCGGCTCCCCGCCCGAACCTCCACCCCCACGCCCAGCGGCTCCATCCAGCGCCGGAAATTTTGCGCGTGCTGTCCGGCCAGAATTTCCGTCGGCGCCATCAAGGCCGCGTCCGCGCCGCTTTCCAAGGCCATGAGCATGGCGCAGGCCGCCACCACGGTTTTGCCGGAGCCGACATCGCCTTGCAGCAAGCGCCGCATCGGGGCCGGTCCGCCCATGTCGCGCCGGATTTCGCGCAGGACTTTGGTTTGCGAGGCGGTCAACTCAAACCCCAGCCGCGCCAGAAACGGCCGGATCAGACGATTGTTGTCGCCGGCGCAGGGGTGCGGGCGCGCCCGCTCCTCCAATCTTTTGCGCCGCGTCCGCAGTGCGCGCTGCAACTCGACATATTCGTCCAGCGCCAGCCGTTGCCGCGCGATCCGCGCATCGCTCATTTCTTCCGGGAAATGAAGCATTTGGAGAGCATGGGCGCGCGAAGGCATGGGCACGGATTGCGGATTGCGGATTGCAGATTGCGGATTGCCGGATTCCACGTTCGTCAGTTCCAGGCGCTCGCGGGTCAGCGGGATATCCGGATTTGGTTCCGGGACGCCGGGGGCAAATTCTTGAACCATTCGCCAAAGGAAGGAGCGCAACCAGCGCTGCGGCAAACCCTCCGTCAGCGGATAAATCGGCGCGATGCGATGGAGGTGGATGGAATTCTCCAGCCCTTCCGCCGGCACGATTTCCGTTTCCGGGTGGTCCATCGTCCGCGGCCGCAGCGAATTGGGCTTGCCAAACACCACCACCTCGTCGCCCACCCTGAAGTGCTTCTCCAGGAACGGCAGGTTCCACCACCGGCAGTGCAAACGCCCGCTTCCATCCTCCAGAATAAACTCATAAACCGACCGCGTCCCGCCCCGCGAGCGGTTCAGCCCGGCGGCAATGATTTTTCCGCGGGTCAGCCCTGCTTGTTCCAGCGTCAGGCCGGCAATCCGCTGAAAGTGGCGGCGATCCTCGTATCGGCGGGGCCGGTGCAGCAACAGGTCCCCGACACAGCGCAACTCCAGCCGTTCCAACTGCGCCGCGCGCTCCGGCCCGACGCCGCGCAAGGCCCGGAGCGGTGTTTGCAATGGAAGGGGCGGATTCGACACGCCGGAGTTATAGCGGATTTCCCGCCAGGAATGGAAGGCAAAGGTGCATTTTGCATTTCGCATTTTCCATTTTGCCCATACCTTGTCCGCGACATGCCTGAATTGAATGACCAACTTTGGAAGGAATACGGCGAGGTCTTCGAGGATTTCGACGACCTGACGCTGGCCCGCTGGCTGGCCCAAACCCTCGCCCAACTCAGGGGCCGTGTTCTGCGCTTTTCTCATCCGCTGGTGGGCGCTTACCGGCTGGCGGCCGGGCAAGCCCATCACCGCCAGATCTGGCTCAAGCGGTTGGTGGCCCCGCCGGCGGGGTTCTCCGAGGCGCCCTGTTGCCGCGCCCCCGCCCTGCCCGTTTTTTCCCGCGATGTCATGGATGCCGGTTTGCTCTGCCAGCATTGCTCGGAAACATTGGTGACGCCGGAGGATTTGCCGGAGGATTTGCAGGCGGCGGTGAAAAGCTGGGCCGCCCAATACGCGCCCGTCCATGCGGTCGCGCATTGGGAGGAGCACCGCCGCAAATCGGAGGCCGCTTACGATAAAGCGTGCGAGCAGGCCGCGCAGGACGCGGAAAAACTTCTGGCCGTGGCCGGCTTTGAACTGGTGCCGCGCTTTTTGGAGCATTACCCGGCCATCGTCTGGGAAGACCATGACGAATGCCTGGAAGTCCAGCCGGATGACATCAACCCGTAGGGCCTGGGAGGGCGCGTTCCACTTTTATGCGGGATGTTTTCCTGATCTTAATCTTGTTTTCAGAGGGCGGGGCGGGATTAGGATTAAGATTAAGATTATGAGGGAACCCAAGAAATTGAAATGCACCCGGCCGGGGGCCGATGGGGGCTTGGCCGTGAAAACAACGACATGTCTAAACTGATGAAACGATTGTTCCGCTGGGCGCTTTATTTGTTGCTGCTGGCGGTGGCGCTGATCGGGGCGGCGGTCCTTTCGCTGGACACAATTGCCCGACACGTCGTGCAAAGCCGGCTCCGCTCCGAAACGGGCCTGGACGTGAAGATCGGGAAAATGGAGATCGGGCTGGCCGCTCCCACCATCGCCATCGAAGATTTCAAAATCTACAACCCGCCCGACTTCGGCGGATCCCTCTTCCTGAGCATGCCTGAAATCTACGTTGATTACGACCGGGACGCGCTTCGCGCCCGCCAGTTGCATCTCAACCTGGTCCGCATCAACTTGGCGGAGATCAACATCGTCCAGGGAACCGGAGACCGCGTGAACATCCAGAGCATTGCGGAAAAGAGCGCGGCGGCAACGGAAGCGGTTAGAAAACAATCCCCATCCCTGACCTTCACCGGCCTGGACACGCTCAACGTGACCTTGCAGAAACTGCGCCTCTGGAGGCTGGACTCGCCCGCCCAGGTGATGGAGGTGTCATTCGGGATTACCAATGAGGTCTTCACCAACCTCAAAACCGAGGAGGATTTGCGGCGCATGGCCGTGATGTTGGCGGCCCGAAGTTCGGCCTCCGCCGCTCCTTTGACCAACGCCCCCATTGACATGCAACATCTCCTGCAACTGCTCTTGCAGACGGGCGCAAAAAAATAAGCGGGGCCTGGCGGCGCCGGGATTTCGCCCGCGGGTTGGGAAACAAACCCGAATAAACTTTGGCCCGCGCCCCTTTCCCTTTACATTCCCGCCCGAAAAATGTCGAAAATGTTGAAATCGTCCGGCGGGATCGGAGCGGCGACGCTGGCCAGCCGCGTGCTGGGACTGGTGCGCGACCAGTTTTTTGCCGCGTTCATGGGGACGCACGGGGTGGCGGCGGCGTTCAGCTACGCCTTCATGGTGCCCAACCTGTTCCGGCGGCTGCTGGGAGAAGGGGCGTTGACGGCGGCCTTCATTCCGATCTTTAAAGCGAAGGAAAAAAACGAGGGCGACGCTTCGATGTGGCAGGCGGCCAACGCGGTGATTTCCGGGCTGCTGGTGGCGGCGCCGGCCATTGTGTTGTATGCCATGCTGCTGATTTCCCTGTTGCTGCTGGGGGGGGGCTGGGACGAGGACACGCGGCTGATGCTCCGGCTCATGCGGTTGATGTTTCCTTACATGATGCTGGCCTGCCTGGGGGCGATCTTCATGGGCATTCTCAACGCGCGCGGCCACTTTTTCATCCCGGCGCTCAGTCCGGCCATTCTCAACATCGTCTTGATTGCTTCGGTGTGGTGGCTGGCGCCGCACTTGGGCCAAACCACCCGGACGCAGGTGTTTGCGCTGGCCATTGGGGTGCTGGCGGCCGGCGTGGCGCAGGCCCTGTTCCAGATGCCCGCCATGCGCCGGGAGGGTTTCCGCTATCACTGGGTTTCCCCGTGGCGCGACCCGACGACGCGCGAAGTGGTGGCGCAGATGATCCCCAGCGCCATTGGCGTGGCGGCCTTTCAAATCAACGTCCTGCTGACCCAGACACTGGCTTTCGGCGAGAACAAGTCCATTGTCGCCGAATTCTTTTATGCCGTGCGCATGATGGAACTGCCCCAGGGAGTGATTGGGCTTTCCCTGACCACTTTTCTCCTGCCCACCTTGTCCGCCCTGGCCGTGGATAAGAATTACGGGCAGTTCCGGGCCACCTTGCGCCAGGGTGTCAACTACTTGATATTCCTAAACCTGCTGGCCTCGGTCCTTCTCTTTGCCCTGGCCGAGCCGATCATCCGCCTGCTTTTTGAACGCGGAAAGTTCAACGCCGACTCCACTCAGGCCGTCAGTTTCGGCCTGATGTGCCTGGTGCCGGGGCTGGTTTCCTTTTCGCTGGTCAATATTCTGGCCCGCGCCTTTTATGCGCTGCAAGACATCCAGACCCCGATGCGGATCAGCGTTTTCTGTCTGGCGGCCAATGTGCTGCTGACTGTGTTCTTTCTTTTTCGGACGAACCTGGAAGCGGGCGCGCTGGGCATCGCCAACAGCCTGAGTTCCGTTTGCAACATGTCCTTGCTTTTCTATGCCTTGAGAAAAAAACTGCGCACTCTGGAAATGGCCGAATCCATCGCCCAATTGCCGCGCCTGGCGCTGGCGGGATTGCTGGCGGGTTTGACGGCGTGGGGCCTGCGCTGGCATTGGACCGCGCAGGCGGGCCATGCCACCCTCCTGCTCAAACTGGGCGAAGTGTTTCTGCCGATGACCGCGGCCAGCGCCGTTTATTTCCTTCTCACCCTGTGGTGGAAAGTGCCTTCCGCGCGCGAAATCGCCGAATTTGTCCTGGCGCGGGCCAGAGCTGTCAGTACGAATGCCAGGCCTTAGAGCCATTTCATGCGGATCAGCCACATCTTGACCAGTTGCGTGAGCACCACATAACAGATCAGCGTGGCCAGCAGAATGGGCCAGAACAGGCCCGGCAACGGCACCAGCGCAAGCATCTTTGCCAGGGGCGAGTAAGGCAGCCAGGCCGAAACGGCCATGATGACCACGGTCGTGAACGTCAGGGCCGCGCTGGCCCGCGCCTGGAGAAACGGAATCTGCCGCGTGCGGATGACGTGGATAATGAGAGTCTGGGTCATGAGCGATTCGACAAACCAGCCGGTGTGAAACAGGTCCGCGCGCGCCGGGACCCAGCAATTGAAAAGATACAACATCACAAAAAACGTCGTGTAATCGAATATCGAACTGACCGGTCCGATGAATAGAATGAACCGGGCGATCTCCCCCATGTCCCACGGCTGCGGTTTGGCGATGAGGTTGACGTTGACGTTGTCGGTCGGAATGGCCACCTGCGAGAAATCATAGAGCAGATTGTTGGTCAGGATTTGAATCGGCAGCATCGGCTGATAGGGCAGGAAGGCGCTGGCCCCCAGCACGCTGAACATGTTGCCAAAATTGGAGCTGGCCCCCATGCGGATGTACTTGAGAATGTTGACGAACACTTTGCGCCCTTCCAGCACTCCCTCCTCCAGCACCATCAGGTTCTTTTCCAGCAGGATCATGTCGGCCGATTCCTTGGCGATGTCCACCGCGTTGTCCACCGACAGGCCGACGTCCGCCGCGCGCAAGGCGGGAGCGTCATTGATGCCGTCGCCCATGAACCCGACGACGTGTCCGTTGTGGCGGAGGGCCTCGACGATGCGCTGTTTGTGGGTAGGGGAAAGCCGCGCGAAGACCTGGGTGGTTTCCACCGCCCGGCCAAGTTGCGGGTCGCTCATGCCTTCCACCGCGCTGCCCAGCAGCACTTCGCCCGTGTCCAGGCCCACCTCCTTGCAGACTTTGCGCGTCACCAGGTCGTTGTCGCCGGTCAGCACTTTGACGGTGATCCCGTTATGCTGCAAGGCGGCGATGGCCTGGCCGGCCGTCTCCTTGGGCGGGTCCAGAAAGGCGATGTAGCCCTTGAGAATCAGTTCCGATTCATCGGCCTTGGAGTAAGCGGCGCGTTTGTCCAGAGGCCGCGAGGCCACGGCCAGAACGCGAAATCCGTCGGCGCTCAAATCATTGTATTCCTGGATGAGATCGCCGATCAAAATGGGTTCCATGGGCAGAATTTCCCCCTCGCTTTCAAAGCGGGTGCAACGGGCAAAAACCGCTTCCGGCGCGCCTTTGGTCAATATCTGGCATTCCTGCCGCGGCGTTTGGACGATGACCGACATCATCTTGCGCGAAAAATCAAACGGGATTTCGTCCACCTTCAGGTAGTTGTCAATACAAAGTTTCTGCCGCGCCTCGGGATGGCTCAAGACCGCCCGATCCAGCACGTTCTTCAGCCCCGTCTGAAAATGGCTGATGAGGAAGGCGTCCAGCAAAACGGCGTCGCTCTCCTTCTTGAACACGTCGCAATAAATTTCCAGAATGACGTGGTCCCGGGTGAGCGTGCCGGTTTTGTCCGTGCAAAGCACGTCCATGGCGCCGAAGTTCTGGATGGAGTTGAGCCGTTTGACGATGACCTTTTTCCGGGCCATGGCCAGCGCGCCCTTGGACAGGCAGACCGAGACAATCATCGGCAGCATTTCCGGCGTCAAACCGACCGCCACGGCCAGAGAGAACAGGAACGCCCCGGCCCAATCGTGCTTGCCGCTTTTTTTCAATTCCTCCGGATAAGCGTCCTCCAGCAACAATCGGTTCAGCCGGAAATCATGCGAGCGCCGGCTTTTCAGGTGGGACTTCGTTTCCGGCCCCAACCGGATGCCCTGGAACCGTTGCTCCTCATAAATGGACGGCCCGGAAACGATGTTGTTCAGGTTGGAAACCAGAATCCCGGCCAGCTCGACACTGTTGGTCGGCGCAAGTTGCCAGGCCGCCAGGGATGCTTTGGCGTCCGCGTCCAATTGCCCGCTGAGAAATGAGGATACCGGGTCGGCTTTTGCCGCCAGTTTGCCAGCCAGGGAAGGGAGTTTGACAATGTCATCGCCGGCAATCTGCGAGGGCGATTTGCTCAAGGCGTTGATGAAAAACACCGCCGGAACCATCACCAGCATGAACGTGAGCATCAGGTAGGTGAACCGCTTGATCCCTTTGTCGAAGCTGGTCTCCACCAACTGTGTCGTCATGCTGCTGGCGATGCCGCCCAGGTAAGTGCGGGGACCGGTTTCCACCACCACCGCCTGCGCGGTGCCGCTTTCCACGCTCGTTCCCAGGAAGCAGAGGTTGGCAAATTCCAGGGGCGAAATGTTTTCCCGCGTTTCCCGGGGGTCGAACTTTTCCACCGGCAACGATTCGCCCGTCAGCGTTGCCTGGATGATGAACAAATCCTTGGCGGTCAGAATCCGCACATCCGCCGGAATCATGTCGCCGGCGGACAGCTTGACCACGTCGCCCGGCGCCAGACGCTGCAAAGGGACTTCGGCCGACTTGCCCTCGCGCACCACGGTGGCGGTAACTTTGATCATCGCTTTCAATTTGGCCGCGGCGGAGTCCGCCTTGGATTCCTGGATGAAGCGCAGAGCCACCCCGAGGATGACCATGCTCACCATAAGCCATGCGCCGAGGAAATCGCTGGTTTCCTGCGCCGTGGAAAAGCTGATGACGGCCAGCACCGTGAGCAGAATGACCAGCGGGTTGCGCACCGCATGGAAAAGGCGGGTGGCCCAGTTGTGGCGTTTTTCGGTGGAAACTTCATTGGGACCGGCCTTCGCCAGACGCTCCTCCGCCACCGCTTCCGTCAACCCTTCCGGGCCGCTTTCCAGCTTGCGCAACGCTTCCCCGGCCTCCATCCGGCCCGCTTCCACCAATTGCGCGGAAACCCGTCCGCTGACGGGCTTGCGCCTGGGCGGCGGCGCACTATTGACCTGCGAATTCATGGATTATCCTTATGGGGCGATGGTCATGGAGACTCCGCGTCGGCGGTGAGACGGCCGCGCACGAATTGGATGTGCTCGCGCAGTCCGTAGAATTGGTCGGCGAAGGAGGCCGGCACTTTCAGGCGGTTGACTTCGTTCTCGATGTGATCGAGCTTGGCCAGCAATTCGCGGCGCTTTTCCGAGCCGGATGTCCCCGGCGAACCGCGTTCCAGGGAGAGCAAGGCGCGGTACCAGCGGTAAAGGCGCAGCCGGATCCGCAGCCTGTAGAGCGCCGGAAGAATGCGCAGTCCCGGAATCAAAACCACCAGCGCCGGGACGAAGGCCAGAAGGACGCGCCGCACGATGCTGGCCAGCCAAAACGGCAGGGAACGATAGAGAAAACTCTTCCCGGACTTGTAAAAGCGGCTGGCGTCAGGGCTGATGGGAAAGTCGTGCTCGATGGGCGACGGGAACTCGCCGCGGCGTTGGAGCAGGCTCGCGCCGCCATGGACCTCTTGCGCCGCGGCCAGCAACAAATCGGAAAGGGCCGGATGCAAGTCCGGACGGGCCAGAAGTTCGATGGTGGGGCCAATCAGGCTGACATCGTGCGCGGGAATGTCTTTCCCAAAGTCAATCGAGCCTTGGGGAAGGACCAGCTTGGTGAGGCAACTGATGCGCCGGGTATAGCCATCGGCCTGGGAAAAATCAAAAAGGTGAATTTCCGGAGAGTGGAGGAGCCGGCCGATCAGGTTTGTGGAGGCGGAATCGCCCATCAAAAACACGGCATCCACCTGGCCGGCCAAAAGAGCTTTCCCTGCGTCCTCCGCATCCAGATCCGTCAGTTGGGTCGCGCCGCCCGGTTCGATGCCGTTGAGGTGGAGGAGCAATAAGGCCAGGCCGCGCGTCCCGCTGCCCTCCGCGCCGATGGCCAGGCGTTTTCCTTCCAGGTCGGACAGAAGGGACAGGGAGCGGGGGCCGCGATAAAAAACAAAAAGCGGTTCGTAGGAGATGCTCCCAAGCGACACCAGTTGGACGCCGCCGGAGGCATTGGTCACGCCGCCCTGGACCAAGCCAACGTCCACAGGAAAAGAAGCATCCTGGAGACGTTGGAGGTTTTCCAAAGAGCCGCGGGAGGGCAGGATCTTCAACGTCACGCCGTTGCTGGCGAGGATGGCGCGGTATCTTGCCGCATTGGTCTGGAAGCCGCTGCCAGCGGGGCCGCTGGTCATGGTGATGGTTTTTGGCGGGGCGGATTCAAAGAACCAGAAAACAGCCAGGAGGATGGCCGCGCCGATGGACAGAATGGCGGTCAGGGCGGCGCCGTGGCTCAGGCCAAACGCATCCGAAGACGGGGTGAGCAGCCGGCCCAACGTCATGTTGCGGCCATTTTCCGGCGCTGCTTCCGCCGGCTGCTGTGGTTCGTTGTTCATGTCGCGATCCGGTCAATCTTTGGCGCGGGCTTCGGCGCGGCCGCGGCCGCCCGGTCCGTGGAGCAGGACGGGTCAGCCGAGGATGCGCTTGCCTTCTGTCAAGAATATGCCCTGGAAGTTCATTTCCAGCGCCTGCGCGTTGGTGGCTTTGGCCAGGGCCTCCGCCTGGCTGACTTTGCCGTCCTTGACCAGCGTGAAGAGGGATTGGTTGAAGCTGATCATGCCTTCTTCGCTGCCGGTTTCAATGGCCGCCGCCAGACGCTCCAGCCGGTTCTCCTCGATGAGTTTGCGGATGGTGGGGGAGTTGATCATGATTTCCTGCGCGGGGACCATGCCGCCGGCGATGGCGGGCACCATCCGCTGGCAGACCACCGCCTGCAGGGTGCTGGCGATCTGGCGGCGGACTTGCTCCCGTTCGTCGGATTTGAAAAAGTCGAGGATGCGGCCGACGGACTGGGCGGCGTTGGTGGTGTGCAAAGTGGAAAGCACCAGGTGCCCGGTGTCCGCCGCCGCCATGGCCGCGATAAAGCTGGTGTCATCCCGCATCTCGCCGATCATGATCACGTCCGGGTCCTGGCGCAGGACATGTTTGAGTCCTTCCCCGAAGGAGAGGGTGTCCAGGCCAATTTCCCGCTGTTCGATGACGGATTGGTTGTCTTCAAAGACATATTCAATCGGATCCTCCAGGGTGATGATATGTTTGCGGCTCTCGGCGTTAATGTGTTCCACCATGGCCGCGAGGGTGGTGGATTTGCCGCAGCCGGTCGAGCCGGCCAGGAGGACAATCCCCCGCGGGCTTTCGGCGATTTGCCGCAACTGGGGGAGCAAGCCCAATTCCTCGAAACTCGGCACCTGCGTTTTGACATAGCGCAGGGCCAGACAGAACTGCCCGCGCTGATGAAAGACGTTGGTGCGGAACCGCCCGATGCCGGGCATAAAATAGGAAAAATCAACCTCCCGCAATTCCTCAATGCGGGCCTTGTGATGGCGGGGCAGGATGTTTTCCACCACCATGTTCATCCATTCTTCGGCGGGACACGGACCTTCCACCACCACCAGGCGCCGGTTGATGCGGAAAACAATCGGGGCGCCGATTTTTAGGTGAACATCCGAGGCGCCGCCCTGGACCGCGGTGGCAAGAATCTTGCGGAAAGTTTCCATGCCCGCATCTTGCCGCATGGGCGGAGCAAAAGCCAGTCAGGAATCAACCGGCGTCAGGCGTACCCCAACAGGCGGGCCTGGGATTGCCGGGAAAGATTGGTGAACAGCATGGAAACCGTGTAGCCCTGATGCGGATTGCCGTCGCACGCGACGATCACCCCCGTGCAGTGAATTTTCTTGCTCTCCCCGGTCCGCTGCAAACTGAGGGTCATTTCCGTCCAGGGCTGGAACGAGTCTTTGCTGCGGAATTCGATCCCATTTTTGCGGACGCGCACGGCTTCGGCGGGCAGGTTCAGGCACTGGGTGGGGGCGGGCGCAAAAGCGAGCAAATCGGTGGAGGTAGATTTTCGGGCACTCATAATGATGTAAAACGTTGTCGGTGTAGTATAACACCTAATGATGGAACGTCAAATTATCTTTCTGCATTATTTTGCTTGCATTCGCCGCGCGGTGTGTTAATTTTACGGGCAGATTAGATGATTGTACGAATCCGCTATGGGAATTCTCCAAGTGAACTTTGTTCAGTGGTGATTGAGACCCGATCGTCGGGAACCGTTGGAAGCGCAGTGATCTTAATCTATCTGAAACAAAGAAAAGAATGAATACTAAATTATACGTCGGGAACCTCTCCTTTGACACCACCGAAAACGACCTGCAGGACCTTTTTGCGGCCTGCGGCCCCGTCTCGGAAGTCAACCTGGTAATGGACCCCGGAAGGCGCGCAGGCTGCGATTGCGCAGGTCAACGGCAAGAACATCCAGGGCCGGGATCTCACCGTCAATGAAGCCCGTCCCCGCGAAGAGCGGTCCGGCGGCGGCGGCGGTTCCCGGGGCGGTTATGGCGGCGGCGGCGGTCGCAGCCGTCAATACTCGCGTTAATTCCACGCGACCCGATTTTTCGCGAATCATTTTTCGCTGAAATCGCAGGGCGGAATCCAATGGGTTCCGCCCCTTCTTTTGCTAAAACCTCATATTCCATTCATCTCCCGCGTATTTTTGCGCCAACTCCGGGTGGATGGCGGGAAGGCTCTGGCAGGATTCCCCAGCCGCCCAGGTTTCCCGCAACGCGCCTTTGATGAGGGAAGCGGGCACGTCCAGATTGGTGAGGAATTGGTCATGCGGCCGGTCTTGCCGGTAATCGGGCTTGCGCGAGGGCATGGGCAGGAACTTTTGCATCCTGGAAATGTTGAAGCGCAGCAGCAACGCGCCGTGAAACAGCAGCGCCCGGCGTTTGCGCCGTTGCGCGTTGCCGCAGAATTTTTGGCCGTCCAACGTCAAATCGGTGATTCCCTCCACGCTCACCCTCCGCCCCAAAACGCCCGCCAGCGCCTGCCGCTGCCGCTCCATGATATGGCGGTTGGCCGGGGCGATGGCGCCGAGCGCGGCATGGCCGGCGATGTTGAGGATGAGCGAATAGTTCAGGCAACCCGGCCCTTGCAAAACAGTTCCGCCCCCGCTGCACCGGCGATAGACCCCGATGTTCTCTTCCCGGCACGCGGCCAGATTGACCTCCAATTCCGCCCGATTGGCGTAACCGAGCACCACGAAATAATGGCGCGGCTCCCAGAAACGCAGCGTTTCCGCCCCGGGGTCCTCCTCGCACGCGTCCAGCAGCGCCTCATCGCACGCCAGATTGGCGGACGGCGCGGGCAGAGTCAGGTCGATATATCTCATGGCGGGCTAAACAACACTTGCGGCAGTATGGCATTTTGGATTTGCAAAGAAAACAGTGTTCGCGCTGGATTGGCAGCCAGCCAGTCCGCTACAGCCAATGATGGTAGGGCGGGCAGTCCCCTGCCCGCCGTCGGGCGTTGGAAGAACAATCGTCCTCGCGCTGCCGTCGTGCGGCGGGCAGAGGACTGCCCGCCCTACCAGCCATCAATTAGGATTGACAGGTTTGAAAATGCGGTTCACGGCTGCAACGGAACGGAAGGGGGCAGACGGTTTGTGGGCCCCTGCCCTGTGACGCGCGGAATCGCAGCCGGGACGCCGTTCGTCCTGCCGAGCTTCACGACGATGTCGGGGTCGCCGCCATTGGCTTGAACTGTGCCGACGAGGCCCCGGGGGTTGCTGGCGCTGGCAGGAAGCACCGCCCGCACGTCCACCAGTCCTTCGCAGACCGCCTGGATGACAAAATGTCCATTGGAATCGGTGCGGGCAGCTTTGACGCCGGGCTGGCCTTCCCCACGCATGGTTACTTGAGCTCCCGAACACGGCTTCTCGTCCAGACCGATCACCTGCCCGGCCAATTGCCGGTTGGCGGCCTTGAGTACAATGGCTGGCAGGTGGAGTTGGGTGGTTTGCGTGTCGCTGGCCGGCACCGGAATGGTGTTGGAGCCATAACCGTTGGCGGCCACATTCACGCTGTAACGCGCTCCTTGAGGGAGGGCGCTGATGGAGAACGAACCTTGCGCGCTGGCATTGGCCGGCGGCAGTCGGTTCGCCACGGATCTCCAGTCACTGGGGGGGCAAAGGAGAAGATCCACCACCGCGTTGGTTACGGCCTGGCCGCCGGCATCCCGCACCACGCCGGACAGGGTGAGACCCGGTTGCAGATGCAGGTCAACATTCGTTGCCTTGCCGTCAATTTCAACCGCTCCGACCAACTGGCGCTCCACATCATGCCCGAGCAGAACATATTGCATGAGCGGAAAACTGGTACGCCCGCCTGCCGCCTTTTCATTCTGATTCTGCCAGGTGATTGAATACTTTCCGACGGCATCGCTCGTGACGGAGGAGCCTGGCATAAGGGAGAGCCACGCCCCGGAAACAGGTGCGCCGGAGGAATCCAATACCGTGCCGGAAGTCGTCACGATTTGCGCGTCAGGGAAGTTTATGCCGTCTATCCCGAATCGGATGAGGACATTTGTGTCCCCGGCCTGCGCCAGGGTGTCGCCGCTTTCGTAGCTGCCGTTGGGTCCCGGCATGTTGGCGAACACCCGGACCGGTCCCTCGCTGAGGGCGTAAAAAGCAAAGTGGCCCTGAGAATCCGACGTGGTTGTGGCCGTCTTTTGCCCGTCGCCTCTGAGCTGGACACGGGCTTCAGGAACCGGCTTGCCATCAGGCGTCAAGACATGACCGTAGATTTTGCGGTTGGCCGCCTCGAGCACGACAGTCGGGAACTCGAATCGCGTGGTTTGCGTATCCGCGGCGTGCGCCACGAGATTGGTAAGGCGGTAGCCTTTGGCGGCTATGGTCAGGCCGTAAGGACGTCCCCGGGGCAAACCTCTAATCTCAATGAGGCCCTGCTCGTCGGCCTTGCCGACACCATGGCTATAGTTAGACGACAAGGTTCCTGGCCGAACAGACAAGCTCGCCGTCGCCGTGGGGATCGGCTTGCCGTTGACATCCTGCACCTTGACCGAGAGGGTCAGCCCCGGCAGCAGGCGCAACTCCAGATTGGTGGCCGTCTCCTCAACGTCCTGGCTCGCCGCCAAATTGCGCGCCTCATCGCGGACATAAAGGAAATGCTTGACTTGCGTCATGCCGGAATTCGGGTCCTGCCAGACGACCAAGAACTTGCCTCCGGCATCGCTCCTGGCTTCGAAGCTCCCGCCATAATTCAGCGCGAGGGACACGAGCGCACCGGAAACGGGCGCGCCGGACGGGTCCAACACGGTGCCGGAATTCGTCACCATCGCCTCGTTGACGACGCTTCCCGGACTGCTGCCTTGAGGGATGTTGCGTTCGAATCGGATCAAAAGATTCGTGGCGCCGCTCTGCGCCTGAATATAGCCGCTCACATAGTTGACGCCGGCGACTTGGCCGTTGGCGAACAGCCGGACCGTTCCCTCGCAGAGAGCGCCAAAAGCAAAACGGCCCTGGTCATCGGTCATGGCTGTGGCGCTGGCTTGCCCGGAGCCGCTCAATTGCACATTGGCTTTGGGAAACGGTTTGTCCTCAGGACCCAACACCTGTCCGGCGAGTTCGCGGTCGGCCACCCGGAGCACAGCGGTGGGGAACTCGAAATGGGTGGTCTGCG
>JBEKIA010000129.1:0-12099 GCA_050011995.1 Verrucomicrobiota bacterium | reverse complement strand
GCGGACGGGCCTACGATTTATTCGCCGGAACGGTTCCAGAACATCCCTCTGCCGCCGTTGATCGCGAAGGCGGCCAAGGACGGCGCGGGGCAAACGCCCAGCACCCGGGTGCGGCTAAACCGGCGGATGCTGGAGGAGGCCTACCCGGAGGCCATTGTGAAAAGTTTGGGCGGGGTGTATCCGGATACGGAGATTCAGGAGCCGAACCCGGACGACTCGAACCAGGTGTATGCCGATTTTCGAGCGGACTCGCAAAGGCGGGTGGAGCATGACATGAAGTTTCCCAAGGAGCCGAAGCAGGTGCGAGGGGACGAAGTGGTGGTCACGGAGGGCGGCATGATGCAGGTGACCGGGCAGGGAGCGGTGATGAAGATCAACGGCATGCTGACCCAGATGATCTTTGACCGGAACCCGGACCATGAGTTTTACGTGGAGGAAAGTTTTCCGCTCGATTGGATGTATCCGCATTTGACGCCGTTCGGAATCATCATGAAGATCAACCGCCAGCCGGTGCCGGAGATCACCGGGGAGATGATCGCCCGCGACCACCAATTCTGGAGCGATTATTCGGAGCGGCTGACCGGCAACCGCATCACTTACGACACCCCGGTGAAGGAAATTTGTGATTTCTGTGAGAAGGTGTATGTGACGCACGATTACAGCGGGTTCCAGGGCGACCCCAAATTCCTGCGGGACGAGGACGCGCAGAAGTCGTTTTCCAAGTTGCGCAACGCCATTGGGTCGAGCATCTACCAGTGGCGGGCGGGACTCCTTCCCTCCTCGCCGCCTCCTCCGCCGGCGAGCGACGCCGTCAAGGCCCGGATGGCGAAGGAGGCGGAATTCGCGTTGAAGCAGTCCTTTGCGTATTGTCCGTTCAGCCCGGAAACGGTGTATCATTTAATGTTCATGTTTTTCAACCAGCACCGCTTGGAAGACGTCCGGCTGATTCTGGCGACGGCGCAGAAGCTGGACCCGCACAACGGGCAGTTTGCCGATTGGCTGGCCAATGTGGAAAATGGCATTGCCAGGGAAGAGACGATGACGGCGCAGTCCCGTTTCAACCAGGCCCAACAACTGGTGCAAGCGGGCAAAACCGCCGAGGCGGAGGCATTGCTGGATGCGGCGGCGCAGGATCCGCGCGCCAGCCTGAACACGCTGTCCCTGGCGGCGATGGGCTATGCGGGAGTGGGCAAACCGGGCAAAGGCGCGGCGGTGATGCAAAAGCTGACGGCGGCCAACCCGGAGGATTGGACCTTGTGGTTTTATCTGGCGCAATTGCAGGCGGTGGATGGCAAGGCGGCCGAGGCCGCGGTCGCGCTGGGCAGGGCCTTTGCCCTCAATTCTTCCGACCGGGTGACGAATCAGAATCAACCGCCTGCTAATTTTCACGACCTTGTGCGGCAGGACAAGAGTTTTGACAGGATTCGCCAGACGCCGGAGTATCAAAAGGCGATGGGGGTTAAGAATTAGGTCAAGAGTTGGAATGTGAAACTTGATGAGGTCCATGGTCATTGGTGTCAGCCGCTTTATGAGAGCAAGGCGGCGGGGCTGATTTTGTACGGGCGCGCGCTGGGGCTGAGTCATGGGGAGGCGGAGGACGTGTTGCAGGAATCGTTCCTGTCGCTCTTGCAGATGGAGGGGCGGCCGGAGGAGCCGGAGCATTATGCGCTGCGGACCTTTCGCAATCGCGCGCTGAATTATCGGCGGAGCCTGTGGCGGCGGTGGACGCGGGAATTGGAATCCCGGCGCTGGTTCGAGCGGGAACCGGCGGAGACGGAGGCCGAGCGGCAGGCGATGAAGGCGCTGGCAGCCCTGCCCCGTGAGCAACGGGAGGTGATTGTTTTGAAGATTTGGAACGGCTTGACTTTTGAAGAGATTGGCCGGCTTTTTGAGTTGTCTCCCAATACGGTGGCGGGGCGATACCGCTATGGACTGAACAAGCTTAGAACTTCTTTGAGGGATAGGGAAAGTTCGGCGGCGGCGGCGGTCGCGGCGGCAGCCGGGGGTGGCATTGGCGGCGGTCATAGGCCGCCACTCCATGAATTATGATTTTTGAATGATGAATCCGCAACCGTCGCCAAAATTCGCCTCCGGCAAGCCGTCACAACCCGCCCCAAACGCGCCGGCCTTGCCGCCGCCGCCCAAGCAGCCGCCGCTGTTCCGGCGGATTGACTGGCTGGCGCTGGGGATTTGCTTTGCGGCGGTGGAGATCATCTACCTCTCGACGCTGGCCCCGCAGATGACGCTGGAGGACTCCGGGGAACTGGTCACCGGATCGTTCTATGCCGGCATTCCGCATCCGCCCGGCTATCCGTTTTGGGCGATCTATTCGTGGATTTGGACGCGGTTGGTGCCGTTCGGCAACGCGGCCTGGCGGGTGGAACTGGGGGAGGCGGCGGCGATGGGGATGGGTTGCTCGCTCATTGCCCTCATGGTGTCGCGGGGAAGCAGCATGTTGATGGAGGGCATCGAGGAATTGAAGGGGATGGTGGGCAAATGGGAGAGCGCGATTTGCCTGGTCTGCGGGGTGACGGCGGGATTGCTGATGGCGCTGGACAATTCGATGTGGAAAGAGTCGGTGGCGATTAACCGGATTTCCGAGTTTGGGGTGCCGTGGCTGATTATTGTCTTGTTGTGCCTGATGCGGTGGATCTATGCGCCGCACCAGAGAGGGTACCTGTATTGCGCGATGTTTTTCTTCGGAATCTGCGCGACCATCCACCAGACGCTGATCGTGGCGGCCATGGGGATCGAGATCGGAATCGCCTGCACCCAGCCGAAATTGGGGCGGGATTTGCTCTTTTGCAACACCCTGGTGTGGGTGGCGGGTTACGCGGCCGCAAAAACGGGGGTTTGGACCACCTTCGCGCAAGTCAACCCAACCGTCTTCGGCATTTACAACGTGGTGGGCATCGCCTCGCTCATCGCTTGTGTGTGGCTGACCCTCAGCACGATGCGGCTGCTGACCGAATGGAAGGCGTGTTTGTTCATGGGGTTGTTATGGCTGGCGGGGGCGTCCTTTTATTTTTATGAGGCGATAGCGGGCATGACCAATCCGCCGATGGAATGGGGCTACCCGCGAACGGTGGAAGGATTTTTCCACGCGCTGACGCGCGGGCAGTACGACAAGATCAGCCCGACGAACATCATCGCGGATCCGAGGATGTTTGTCGAACAACTGCGGTTGCTGGCCAAGGGCGTGGCCGACGCGTTCAACTGGGTCTACATGTTTTTTGCCCTGTTGCCGTTTTTGTTCTTCTCCAGGATGAAGCGGCGGGAGCGGAACTGGCTGATCACGGTCGCAGCCATCTATCCTTTCCTGGGAGTGCTGCTGACGATATTCCTCAATCCGCAGAAGGACCGGCAGTCGGTGGAATTGTTGCGCGTGTTCTTTGCCGCGTCGCACACGGTGGTGGCGATTTTGATCGGCTACGGGCTGGCGCTGACGGCGGCCTATATGGCGACGCATTACCAAAAGTTCCGGCGGTGGGGCTGGCTGGGCGGGGGGATGGCGCTGGCGCTGGCCTGCTATTGCCTGTGGGACACGGCCGGGAGACTTTATTTGGGGCTGGCCGGCGAGGTGCCTTTGCGAGAATTGCCGCACTGGGTGGCGCAGGCGTTTGCGCCGGGGCAGTACGGCCTGCCGATTTACGCCGACTTGATCTTGCTGGCGCTGCCGGTGATTTTTCTCGGGGCGCTGGCAATTTACCGCGCGCGGGCGCCGCTGCTGGTGACGCTGGGATTGTTCGCGGTGATGCCCGTCTGTTCCGGTTTGTCCCATTGGTTTCACAGCGAACAGCGCGGGCACTGGTTCGGCTACTGGTATGGGCATGACATGTTCACGCCGCCGTTCCAGGGGCCGGATGGCAGGCTGACTTACGATCCGGTCCTGCGGGAACAGGCGATCAAGGGGACCAACGGATACCTGATCTATCCGGAAATGGCCCGCGACGCGGTGGTTTACGGAGGGACGGACCCGGGGCGGTTTTGCCCGACTTACATGGTGTTTTGCGAGAGCTTCATTCCGCACCGCTGCCAGCCGGAGCAGGACCAACATTTTGACCGGCGGGATTGCTATGTCATCACGCAAAACGCGGTGGCGGACCCCACCTACCTGGACTACATCCGCGCGCAGTATAACCGGAGCTTGCAGGTGGATCCGCCGTTCTTCCAGGAATTCCTCCCCACCGAACTGCCCCAGGTTTTCCACGGCCCAACCAAGGCGCTGGCGTGGCTGGACGACATATTCGAGACCCTGGGCGCAAAGATCGAACGGCAGCGGCGGACGGGAACCTCGCGGTTCCAGGAGGACCATTTCAAGGACGCGGCAAAACTGGCGGCGCAGTTGCGCCCGCATGAGGGGCAGGATGAATTGTCAAAATACCTTTACCAAAAGTTGAGCCAGGAGACGCAGGGTTTGGTGAAGGGCCAGACGGACAGCCAGACGCTGGCGCGGGCGCTGGCGCGGGATTTTAACCGCATTCTGGAGGGGCCGTCGCTTTATTCGGCCGAGCGTTTCCAGGAGATCACCCTGCCGCCGCTGATCCAGAAGGCGGTGCTGACCAACCAATTGCCCAGCACGACCGTGCGGCTGAACCGGCGGATGCTGGAGGAGGCTTATCCGGGGGAAATCGCCAGGAGTTTGGGAGGAGTCTATCCGGACACCGAAATCCACACCGCCACGTACGATGAACTGGTGGAGTGCGAGAACGCCTATACCAAGGACGCCGCGCGCCGATACCAGCACGACCGGGATCACCCCGCCGAACCGCGCCAGTTGAAACCGGGCGAAGAGGTGACCGAGGACAAGGAGCACCGGCTCTCCTTTGGCGGGGTGTTGGTGGTGATGGGCATCAATTCCTACGTCACCAAGGCGATGTTTGACGCCAATCCCGACCATGAGTTTTATGTGGAGGAAAGTTATCCAATGGATTGGATGTACCCCTACCTCGTCCCTTTTGGAATCATCATGCAAGTCAACCGCCAGCCGTTGGACCTGACCGAGGAGGTCATGGCGCGGGACCACCAGTTTTGGAGCGATTACTCGGCGCGGACGATTGGCCTGCCCATCACTTACGACACGACGGCCAAAGAATTGTGCGATTTTGCCGAGCAGGTCTATTTGCGGCACAATTACACCGGATTCAAGGGGGATCGGAAATTCATCCGGGACGAGGACGCGCAGAAAAGTTTTTCCAAGCTGCGCTCGGCCATTGGGGCGAGCATTTACCTGTGGCGCGCCGACAACAGCAGGAATCCGGCGCAGCGGGCGCGCCTGGAAAAGGAGGCCGAATTCGCCTTGAAGCAGTCCTTTGCTTATTGTCCGTACAGCGAGGGCGCTTCCAGGTATGCGCAATTGCTGCTGGAAACGGGCCGGCCGGAGGACGCGCTGCTGGTGCTGAAAACCTTCCAGAAACTGGATCCCTACAACCGCCAGGGGCAGGACATGGTGGTGCAGGTGCTCCTGCAGACCGGCAAGCGGGATGAAGCCCTCCGCGCCGCCAAGGAGTTCCTGAACCTGGAACCCAACAACCCGGGCCTGCAAAACCTGGCGGACCAAATGGAAAAAGGCCCCTCGCAGCCGTCCCCCGTATCCCTGGATGCCGTATTCAATCAAGTGAGCGCCGATCTCAAGTCCAATCAATTCGACCAGGCCGCCGCCCTGTTGGAACAAGTGCGGCGCAGCCCCCAGGCCAGCGGGCGGATTTTGACCCAGGTCGCGCAGTTCTACGCGGAGATGCGCAACTTCCCCAAGGCCGAGGACTCCATGAAGCAGGCCACCCAGGTCGAGCCCAACGCCTCCCAGTCGTGGTACAACCTCGCCATTGTCCAGGCCTTTCAGGGCCATGCCGCCGACGCGGCCGAGTCCGTCAAGAAAGCCTTCGCGGCCAATGCTGTGGAACGGGTGGCCGAACCGGGCATGATAGATTTGCGGCAGAACGCGCGCACCAATGCTTTTTTCAACGCCATCCGTCAAACGCCGGAGTTTCGCGCGGCCGTTGGGACCAATTAACAGTTCCCAATCCAAGTTCGTTGGGAGCGCGCTCTTTCTCGACGCATCCGTAGCTCAATTGGATAGAGCTTCTGACTTCGGATCAGAAGGTTGCAGGTTCAAGTCCTGCCGGATGCGCCACTTAAAAAACCCTTTAAATAGAGGATAAAATGCAATTCTCCTCTGAAAATACTCGGGCGGCTGGCTGCGATTTTTGCACGAGCAACTTCTTGCCCCTGGTAATCCCATTGCAGCCAGTCACCTCGAGCACGGCCATCCACACCGAAATCTCGGTTCATGGCTCTATTTCGGTTGTTCAGGGGTCAGAGGTATGAGCACCGGGATGCGGTCCTTGAGTGCGGGCAGGGACGGACCATCGCCTTCCGGATTGTCCAGGTAGTAGAAACCAAGCGCAGTGCAGTGGTTGGGAAACGGTTTGCGACCTTCGTCCCAGCCGCTCCGCCCGTGTTCCAGTGCAAAGAGGAGACTCAGTTTGAAGGGCACGGGGTCCTGGACGTGCCAGCGGTAGCAGGTGTTCAAGATGCCGCGCTTCTCGCCGCCTTTGCTCGCGTTGTCGTAGTAGGGCACTCCAAGCCCCATTGACGTTTGGTGATGATGAGATCCCCCGTCTGTGGGCCGATCTCGGGCGCCAATTCCGCCCAGTTGGGCGGCAGCGCGCTGGTATTGAATTGCATGGGAGCGTCCGCGGGAGCATTCAAGCGGTTAATTCAATTTACTCTTTCGTCGCGTTTGCGATGGCGTTGACCGCGAGGTGAATATCTTCGGCGGAAACCATCAGGCTCGTCACGGCCCGTATCGTCAGACGGTCGGTGGCCAGCGCCAGCACCCCGCGCGCTCGGAGCCGCTCAACAACCTCCGCCGCCGGCGCCCCAGGCAGGCGAAATCGCACCATGTTCGTTTCCACTTCACCCGGCGCCACCTCAAATCCCGCGCAGCGTCCGATCCCCTCGGCCAGCGCTTTGGCGTTGGCATGATCCTCGGCCAGGCGGGCGCGGTGATTGCGCAGGGCGAAAAGCGCCCCCGCGGCGATGATCCCGGCCTGCCGCATCCCGCCGCCAAACATCTTGCGGAAGCGCCTGGCGCGCGCCAGCAATTCCTTTGAGCCGACCAGGGCCGAACCAACCGGCGCCCCAAGCCCCTTGGAAAAACACACACTCACCGTGTCGAACGGCGCCGCCCATTGCCTCTCGGCGATGCCCGTCGCCGCCGCCGCATTCCAAAGGCGCGCCCCGTCCAGGTGCAAATGCAGTCCATGCCGTCGCGCCGCGCCCGCGACCTCTTCGATCCGCTCCAGCGGCCAGATTTTGCCGCCGCCGCGGTTGTGCGTGTTCTCGACGCAGACCAGCCGGGAACGTGGAAAATGCGAATCCGCAGGACGCAGAGCTGACTCAAGGTCGGCGCCGCTAAACACGCCGCGCTCGCCCTGTAAACAGCGGCACATCACCCCGCTTAACGCCGCGGGACCGCCTCCTTCGTAGTAATAAAGATGCGCGTTCGCTTCCACGAGAATTTCATCCCCCGGCTCGGTGTGGGATCGGATGGCAAGCTGGTTGGCCATCGTTCCTGAGACCGTGAACAGCGCCGCTTCTTTTCCCAGCAACGCCGCCGTTTCGGCTTCCAATTCCCGCACCGTCGGGTCCTCGCCGAACACGTCGTCCCCCACGTCGGCGGCGGCCATCGCCTCCCGCATGGCGGGAGTTGGTTTGGTGATCGTGTCACTGCGCAGGTCAATGGGTCTGGAAATGTCATTCGTCATGCTCGGCGCAAAAGGCTACCCGTCCCTCTCAACGGCGAACAGACAAATGTTCCCCACATCGTCGTGCCGGGGATGCGCCCCTTGTCAGAGCGTTTTGGTTTGCCCCCCCCGTCAACATCGAGGATCGTTCCCTGGCAATAGCCGGCCTTGTCAGACGCCAGGAATGCCACCGCGGCGGCAATTTCCGCTGGTTCGCCAAAACGCCTCACTCCGAGTTCTTCGGCCAGAACAAGACACATCCCCTCCCGCGATAGCGCCTCTGCGATGGACCGGCCAATTCCCCGGCTTGCGCCGGTGACGATCGCAACTTTGTTTGCTAAATTCAGATTCACAGCCATTCCACCGAGAATTCAATAAAGTTCGGCCGGGATTTCATTGATTTTTTCACAAAGCCAGTGCGGGGAAATATCTTGGTGACCGGTTCATTTGGGCCGGATCATTTCGAAACGGTCGCGAGTGCGGCAATACCAGTGCGGCGCGGCCATGCGACCGATGAGAAAGAGCTTGTCGGTCCGAACCCGCTTCTTCTCCGCATCGAACAATTCCTCGCGCAGGTGAACGCGTTTGATCATGCCGATCACCACGCGGTTGCCCCCAATCTGCAACGTCCCCCATTCCTGGCATTCCAGGCTGACGGGCGACTCGAGAATGCGCGGTGGTTTTACCACGGACGACGGCGCCGAGTGCAGGCCGGCGGGAAGGAGTTCGTTTTCACCGTAGGGCAGCGAGGCCGCGCATTGGTTCATGGCTTCCGCGATGGCTTCATCCACCAGGTTCACCACAAATTCGTGGGTCAGGCGGATGTTCCGGGCCGTGTCCTTGGGGGTGCCATCGTCACGGTCGCCCGGGGCGAACGCCAGGATCGGCGGGTTCGCCCCAAGGAGATTGAAAAAGCTGAACGGAGCGGCGTTGACCTTGCCATCGGGGCTGACGGTGGTCAGGAGCGCAATCGGCCGCGGCGTCACCAAACTCGCCAGAATTGGATACGCGCGGCCGGCCAATGGGCCTTCCAAATCAAGTTCCATACGGGGCAGAATGCCACTGCCCCGGCAGGAGAGTCAACGAGCGCGAATGGCGGCGCGCACTTTTCATTGTGAGAACCGGCGCCGGCTTCGCCCGCCGCGTTGTCGCCAAACCTCAACAACTGCAGTCTGATGCCGTGCTCATCAGCGGCAATCTGTTTGACTAATCCCTGGAGGCTGCATGAAACAAGAAAACAAGCCGGGGCAAGATCCAAAGCTGCTCATTGGCGCCGGAGCATTCGGGTTGGAAACGGGTCTTGCCAGCGGGGGCGGGTTGGCGTAGTATGGGAGCGTGAACGAGTCGCATCGCCCCAAGGAAGAGGCTGGGGAGCTATGTTCCCAGCCTTTCCTGTGCCCGCTCAGCAGTGTGCGGACAGGAGTGGACGTGCGCATTAAACAGCTTTCCGCCCCGGCCGAGGTGACTCATCGTCTGCGCGAAATGGGGTTCTGCGAAGAACAGAAAATCAAGCTTCTCAGCCGCCAGACCAGCCTGATCTGCCAGGTCTGCAATGCCCGCCTGGGCATCAGCCAGCGGTTGGCGGAAAAAATCCTGGTCGAGCAAATCCCCAGGGAAAAAGTCGCCTGATATGCCCGCCTCCACTCAACCGCTGACTTCCCTGCAAATCGGCGGCAGCGGGACCGTCACGGAAATCCATTTGCCGCCCGAACACCGGGGACGCCTCCTGGAAATGGGGCTGGTGGCGGGCACGGCGCTGCAACTGGTGCGCTTCGCCCCGCTGGGGGACCCGGTGGAGATCAAGTTGCGCGGGTATTATTTGACGCTGCGGCGGCAGGATGCCGAGCAGATTCTGGTGCAGCCCAAATGAACTCCTGGCGGATTGCGGATTGCGGATTTCGCCTGGAAAGAATTTACTGACTGGATGGAAACACCGCAGAACGCAGGAACGCCAATGGGTCCGGACGGCCACGCCGATGTCCGAATTCCAGCCAATCCGCAATCTGCAATCCGCAATCCGCAATTCTTCGTGGTGTTATGCGGCAATCCCAATTCGGGCAAGACGACGTTGTTCAACGCCTTGACGGGGTTGCGGGCGCGGGTGGGCAATTACGCCGGGGTGACGGTGGAACGAAAAGAGGGGCGGCTGGCGGGCGGGCCGGCCGGCCTGCCGATCACCATGCTCGACTTGCCGGGGACCTACAGCCTCAGCCCGCAATCGCCGGATGAGCAAATCTGCCGCGATGTTCTCTTTCAACGCCTGGCTGAGGTGCCGGCCCCGGCCCTGGTGATTGTGGTGGTGGATGCGTCCAACCTGGAAAGGAACCTTTATTTCGCCACGCAGGTCATTGAACTGGGCTGGCCCACCGTCATCGCATTGAACATGGCGGACGTGGCGGAGAAAAACGGGCAGACCATTGACACCGTCAAGCTGGGCCAAGCCTTGGGCGCGCCCGTCCTTTCCACGGTGGCCAGCGATGGCGGGGGCGTCCCGGAATTGAAGAACCTGATTGTCGAGACGGTGCGCGGCGGAGGAAAACGCGGCAGCTCAAAAATCCTGTGCGATCTGCCTCCAGCCCTGGCCCGGGAAATAGAGGCGGTGGCCCAATTGCCGGCGCTCCAACAGCGCCCTGCCTTGGCCCGCGCGGAGGCGCTCTTGATCGTGTCCGACGAAAGGTTTCTGGCAAGCGGGGGCGGAGTGTACGCCGCGGAGCTGGCGACGGCGGCAACAGCGGCCCGGGCGCGATTGGAAACAGCCGGGATAGACTGGCGCAGCAGCGCCATCGAAGCGCGCTATACCCGCCTGGCCGCCATTCAGCAAAGCGTGGTGACGGAAACCAACCTGGACCAGGTGACGTTGAGCGACAAGCTGGACCGGATCGTGACGCACAAATTGTGGGGCCTGTTGATTTTTGTGGCGGTGATGGCGCTGATGTTCTTGAGCATCTTCACTTTTGCGCAGTGGCCGATGGATTTGTTAAGCAGCCTGTTCGCCTGGGTTGGCGATTGGGTGCATAAGACCATGCCCGGAGGGGATTTGGAATTGTTGCTGGAAAAAGGCGTCGTTCTCGGGGTCGGGGCGGTGGTGGCCTTCCTGCCGCAGATTTGTTTGTTGTTTCTGTTTATCGGATTGCTGGAGGACACCGGTTACATGGCGCGGGCGGCGTTTTTGATGGACCGGTTGATGAGCAAAGTGGGGCTTCACGGAAAGAGCTTCATCCCGATGCTCAGTTCGTTCGCCTGCGCGATTCCAGGGATCATGGCCACCCGCACCATTGAGACGCCGAAGGACCGGCTGGTGACGATTCTGGTGGCGCCGCTGATGAGTTGTTCGGCGCGGCTGCCGGTCTATACGCTGTTGATTGGCGCGTGCATCAGCGGGGTGTGGATGAAAAGTTTGACGATGCTGGCCATGTATTTATTGGGCATTGTGGTGGCGCTGGGGATGGCCTGGCTTTTCAAAAAAACGCTGCTCAAAGGGGAAACGCCCATGCTCGTGATGGAGTTGCCGCCTTATCGCCGCCCGGTGCTCAAGGTGGTGCTTCGCCACACCTGGGACCGGGCGAAATTGTTCCTGCAAAGAGCGGGAACGGTCATTTTGGGAATCAACATCCTGCTGTGGTTTCTGGTCAGTTTCCCCAGCCATCCTGACATCCAGAGGGATTTCTCCGTCCAACGCGCCGCCCTGCTGAGGAGCTTGGCCCGGACACCGCAGACGCTTACGACCAACGAACAGGCCCGCGCATTGGAGCAATTGGACGCGGACAGGGACAGCGCCCTGGTGCAAGGGAGCTTTGCCGGGATCGCGGGCAAATGGCTGGAGCCGGCCATCGCGCCGCTGGGTTTTGATTGGAAGATGGGCATCGGCATTTTGTCGTCCTTCGCGGCGCGGGAAGTGTTTGTCAGCACCATGTCCATTGTTTATAGCGCGGCAAATCATGCCAATGAAAACGAGAAGGCCCACAATGAAAACCTGCAAAGAATCCTGGCGCAACAAACCCGGCCGGACGGCTCGCCGGTGTACACCCCGCTGACGGCGATTACGCTGATGGTCTTCTATGTGCTGGCGCTGCAATGCGTCAGCACGGTGGCAGTGGTGCGGCGGGAGACCAACTCGTGGAAATGGCCCATTTTTCAGTGGGTCTATATGGGGGTGCTGGCCTTCGCCACCTTCCAGGGCGGGCGGCTGCTGGGATTCCAATAGGCGCGAGAATAAGGCTGGATTGAACTGGGTGTGTGGCCGCAAAGTAACCTGAGTTCAGGCGGCGAGTTTGATTTTGAGATAATCAGAGTTGTGAAGGCGGTTCCAGCACTGGTCCCATCGATTGCTTTTGAGGGCGAGACGCAAGTT
>JBEKIA010000128.1:0-12417 GCA_050011995.1 Verrucomicrobiota bacterium | reverse complement strand
TCCGCGAATCCCGTGGCTCTACAACTTCAAACTCGATTTTCGTTTCAAATGAGTCGCGCCGATTGGAACCGCCGGCAAATGTCCAATTATCTTCAGCTTAAAAATCTCTGCTTTCAGGGTTGATGGGTTGTTCTTGGTTGTTGACCCAAGGTAGCTCGTTCCTCGCAACCTTGGGCTGGATGATTGCAATCCCGTTGGGATTGCCCCTGGCTTCTCATCGCCCTCACCGCCATCGCTTGGCTCCTCACCAACGGCCCAAATCCTCGCCCTAACGGCCACATTCCACGAGGAGGTTCAAAAACCGTGCCAATATAGAAAACAGAGGGAACCGCGAAATACGCGAAATACGCGAAACCGGAAAGCTTTCGGGGGAAGGGTCTGGATTTTTCGCGTATTTCGCGTATTTCGCGGTTCAAAGAATTTCTTAGGCGAGAATTTGGGAACGGAAAGCCGCCTTGACGCGGACGGGCAGGCGATTACACTTGGCCGTTGTCCGTTCCTTTGCGCGCCGGCTGCACTGCCGCCCGATGCGGCCGGAGGACGAAAATGGGTGTGCGACGATGCGGGACTTGGCCGAGTAGAGATTATGTGTTATGAGAATTTTCAGAATCATCTTCGCCGGGGTTTGTTTTCTTGGAATTTTCGCCGGTAATTCATTTGCTATTGCAGACCAAGGCGGCCCTAAAATCGGCGAAGTTCCACCACCGCTCACTTTGTCCAAGACGATCCAAGTCTCGCCGGCAACGGAAATAAGCTGGGACAAGTTGAAAGGCAAAGTGGTCGTGCTGGAATTTTGGGCGACTTGGTGCGGCCCTTGCGTTGCGAGCATACCCCATTTGAACGACCTGGCGGAACAATTCAAAGACAAGCTCGTCGTATTTATTTCGGTGACATCCGAGAATGAAGGTGTTGTAGAAGGTTTTCTTAATAATCATCCAATGAAAGCATGCGTCGGTCTGGATGATTACGAGGTTCTGAACAAAGCGTTTCATGTGGCCGGAATTCCTCATGCGGTGATTGTGGATGCCGGCGGGCGCATCGCGGCGATTGCCCATCCTGCCGATATTAAACCTGAAAATCTGGAAGAGGTCCTGGCGGGCAAGAAATGTTCCTTGCCCGAACCAGCAGTTTCCACGGTGGACAAATCTCCCGACATAATTGGTTCCAATCAAGCCCCGGCCCTCTTTGAAATCTCCATTCGAGACCACAAAATGCCGCCAAAGTATCGAGGGGCTGTTGGCATGTGGTCTCGCAACACCAATGGCTGTGAGTTCAGCGGCAAAATCGCCACCGTCGAAAGCGCCTTGAATTGTGTTTTTGACAAATCCTCCAGCCGGACACTTATCAATTGCAAATTGCCCGATGGTTATTACGATTTTGAGTTAAGAGCGCCTTCCGGCCATTCCAACGAGTTGCAAAGCCAGTTTATTGCCGCGTTGCGCGCGACTTTCGGCCTCGAAGCAAGGCGATTTACAAGAACGATGGACGCTTACCTTCTCACGCAAATCAACACCAACGCCCCCGGCCTGCGCCCAACCGAGAAACCTGGAGGCGGCGGTTCCGGTGGAGGGGGGTTCCGCGGCAAAGGGAGCACTATGAAGGGAATTGCGGATGATTTGGAATCAGCGTTGAGAAAACCTGTTTTTGATGAAACGGGGTTGACAGGTTTTTTCGACGTGGACATGAAATGGAAACTCTCGGAAGCCGAGCAATTGGAGGCGGCGACGGACGGAAGGGTTTGGCAGGCGATTGACGCCAATCCCAATGGCGACTGGATTAGCGCATTGCCGGTGGAATTGAGAGAAGGAACAGCCCTTGAAAATAACAAACGCCTGAAAATAGAATTGGCAAAACCCGACTCCGAACAATTCCGTCCCGACCCGGATGCGGTCATTGCCGCGGCCCGCGAACGGCTTGGATTGCAATTGACTTTGGTGCAGCGTCCCGTGGAAGTTTTGGAAGTCAGCCAAACAACACCCTGACGGATGGTTGAAGCAAGCCGCGCCAGCGGCCCATTTCAGGATAAAACGGCTTGGCAGGATGTCCCGGAGATGGTATCAGTATGGGGTACGCAGGACATCAGCCAGGACGGTTCGCCAGGCTGGTGAAAAAGGCGCGCCCATTGCGTCAGCCATTATGTTATGAAAACTCCGAGCCATGCGCCCGGCATCCCGGCCGAGATGCTGGAAAAACTCCACGCCGTCCTTCGCCACGACCGCCGCATCCGCCTTCAAACCGGCTTGACGCGCGCCTGCGCCGTCCTCCTCACCGCCATGCTTGTCACCATGTCCATTGACTGGCTGGCCACCCCGCGCGAAGGCCCCTGGCGCTGGCTCCTGACCCTTTCCGCCCTGGCCTGCGCCGGCGCGGCCCTGCTCCCCGGCTGCCTGATTCCCCTCCTGCGCCCCCGCTCCCTGGAGTCCGTCGCCGCGCAAGTGGATCGCGCCCACCCGTCCCTCCAGGAACGCTGCCAGACCACCACCGAATTCGCCCTGTGCCAGGACCAGCCCGAGATTCGCGGCTCGGAAGGGATGATCCGAAAGGTCGCCCAGGAAACGGCCGCCCTGAGCGGGACCGTTGTGCCGGCGGCCGTCGTTTCAAAACATAGTCTGGTTTGCGCCGGAAAATTCTTCGGGGCGGCGGCGGCCGCGCTGGCCCTTTTCTTCCTGGTTGATTTTCCCCGCGCCAAGGTGCTGTGCGAGCGGTTCCTGGAGCCGGGCACAGACATCACGCTCACCCGCCTGCAGTCCAAGACCGGCGATCTGGTGGTCGGCAAGGGAGAAAACGTGACCCTGGAATTCACCGCCAGCGGCAAGGCGCCCGCTTCGGCCAAACTTTTTCTCCACCCCGCCGCGGGCCGCGATGAGATCGTGGTTTTGGACAAGGACGCCAAGGAGTCCACCGCCGCCGCGTCCAAATTCGTCTATACCGCCAACTCCGTCACCGCCTCCTTTGACTACAGCGCCCGTTCCGGCGACGGCCAGACCGCTTTGTATCGTGTCACCGTTTTGGAGCGCCCGGCCCTGGCCCAGGTTCAATTCCGCATCGAGGCGCCCGCCTACAGTCAATTGCCGGTCGTCAACGAGAAAAGCCTCCCGCGCCAGGTCCGCGCCCTGGAGGGAAGCAAGCTGGAAATCAGTTTCCTGCCCGACCAGGACCTGGCCAGCCTGGAGTTGAAGTTTTCCGACGGCGCCCTCCAGCGCCTGGAGAGGTCCGCCGACCATAGTTATCGCTTCCACACCGTCCTGAGCAATTCGTTCGCCTTCGAACCGGTGCTCACCAACCTCCGTCATCTGGACAACCAGTCCCGGCCCGATTGCCAGATCCTGGTCTATCAGGACCAGCCCCCCACCGTCAACATCATTTCCCCCAGCGGGGAGATCACCGCCCGGCCGGATGACAAAATCCAGATCGAATTTGAGGCGCGCGATGATTTCGGCCTGGCCAGGGCCGATCTGGTGGTCAGCGTCACCGGAGAAGACGGCTCCAATTCCCCGCCCGTGACCATTCCCATTCCGCTCGACAAAAAGGAAGCCGGCTCCAAGTTCATCAAAAAACAAGTGGAGTTGGACCTGTCCCAATTTAATCTTAAACAGGACCAGGAACTCAACTACAGCGTCCGTGTTACCGACACTAAAAACGATTCCAGCTTCTCCACCCCGCGCCCGGATGCCAACGCGGCCAGCCAGGCGCAATCCTCCGAGACGGCCTCCGCGCCGAACCAAAACTCGCAGCCGAACGACTCCCAAAATCAGGCACAACAAAACACCGCGCAAAATCAGACCCCGCAGAATAACTCCCAAAACGCGGAGCAGGCAAACACCGCGCAAAACCAGGCCGGCCAGAACAACACGCCCAATCAATCCCAGCAGAATAACGCGCAGAATCAATCCCAACAAAACACGGCCCGCAACTCCCAGCAGCAATCCCAGCCGCCAAACGGCCAAGACAAGGAACAGAATCAGAACCAGACTCCCCCGCCCGGGCAGGATCAAAATCATATCGCGATGTCCAGCCCCAACTCCAACTCCAATTCAACCCCCGCTTCCAGCTCCAGCCAGCCGCCGCCCAACTCCATGAGCCAACGCGCCCTGGACGTGGCCGCCGGCCAGACTTCCAGCGCCCAGCCCATGCGCATCGTTGTGGACGAATGGGCCGGCTCCTTTCAGGGCCGGATGCGCGAGAAACAGGAACTGGCCATTGACCCGACTTTGAAGCTTTTGGACCAGTTGCTCCGCAAGGCCCATGACCTCACCGAGTCCAATCTTCTCGCCGCCCAATCTCCGGAGGGCCTGGGGCTGGAGCAGACCTGGGCGCTGGAAGAGAGCAAGGATCAAGTCCGCCAGGCCGACCGGGCGGTGATTGATTTGAAGAAAGACAGCGCCGGCACAGCCTACGCTTTCATCGGCCTCCAGGTATCCGACATTGGCGACACCCACATTGCCCCGGCGCGCGAGCAGTTGGGAGAAGTCACACTCGAATCGGCCCAGGCCAAGGAAGACCGGGACAACCTGGCCCAGGCCGCCTTCCACCTCGAGCAAGCCCGAAAAATGCTGGCCGACCTGACCAAGAACTACGAGTCGGCCAAGCGGGACAACAAACTGGCTGACGCCCTGCAGCAGTTGAAAAAAATGCACCAGATTTTCCTCGAGGACGCCCAGGCCATGCTCGGCTCCAAGAAACCGCCGATCAATTCCACGCAGCGAAAAATCGCCGAGGTGGACGACGATTATGCGGCCCAGCTTAACGACCTCTTGCAAGAACAGAAAAAAATCATGGCCGAGCTGGCCAAAATCCTCGCCGACGACCCCCGCATGCTGAGGCGTTTCATGGCCTTGCAAGAAATGGATGCCACCACTTTGCGCGACCAGTTGACCCTCCTGGCCCGGCGCCAGCAAACCCTCGCCAAACAAACCGCCGAATGGACGGCGACCGGCGAAACCGAGCGCTCCGCCATCGCCAGCCAGACCCTCCTGGCCCAAACCGCCGAACAGGGCGAGGTTTCCTCTCTGGCCGCCAAGCTGCACGAGAACATGATCACCTGGCTCCCGGATGGCGTCGAGCAGGACAAGGAGCCGATTGCCACCGCCCTGGCACTGGCCGCCGAAGGCGGGCGCCTGGCCTCTCTGGCCGCCAGCCAGGCCTCCCCCGGCACTCTCACCAACAGCCTCGATAACGCCCGCAAGGCTCTCGACCAGTTTCGTCTTCTCCACGAATACTTGCCCGGCATGGCAGACGATGCCGACGCCAAAAACCTGGGCGTATTCACGGCCAACCGGCTTAATGAAGCCGCCGATCTTGTCACCAAACAATCCGGCTGGATCAAGAAGATGGAAGCCTTGCTTGGCGGCGACTTCCCCCAGTCCGTCGAAGTGGACCAGCACCGCCTCGCCCTGGATACGGCCGCCTTCAGCGAAAAATTGGAGGCCGCCGTTCCCTCCATTGCCGCCATCTCTCCGGAAGTCCAGGCCAAATCGGACCAATTGCTCCACACCGTCCAAAGACAAGTTCTCCCCGAGGAAACCCGCGCCGTGGACGCCCTGGCCCGCAAGACTTTGAAAGACGCCGCCAGCCGCCAGGAGGGCGCCACCACTGCCTTTGCCCAAGCCGAGACCCAGTTCGACGACCTTCTCAAATTGATCGTCGCCAAACTCGACAGCGCCCCTCCACCAACCGATGCCGGACAGAACCAAACCCTGGAAGAAATGCTGGCCATGCTCAAGGACGAGAAGAAAGCCGCGGAAGAACTGGGCATTCCCAAGCGCCCCTTGAATGTTCAACTCATGACGGACTGGCTCCGCCAGGGTTCCCAGCAAGGCGGCGGCCAGGCTCAGGGCCGCGCCGCCCAGAACCGCGCCGCCCAGCAACGGGCGCGCGACCAGGCCGCGCGCGCCGCCCGCGCCAGCGACCAGGCTGCCAGAAATGCCCGGAACCAGGCGACCGCGCTGGCCCGTCAAGGCGTTCTGCCGGGCAACAGCAACGAAGGCGGTCCCAAAGCTCCGGCCAACTCCTGGAACACCCTGGCCTCCAAATTGGGTGACGAATTGCGGCAGGGCCGGGACAACGTTCCGCCCGAGCAGTACCGCCAGGCCATCGAACAATACTTCAACAGCATTTCGGAAACGATGCCGGCAACCCCGCCGGCTTCCGAACCTACTGCGCCCTGATCCTACCGCTGATAGACCGGGAGAAGTTGGTAGGCGGGCGTCAGGGAGAGCACCGCCATGGCGGTGGCGTAGGCCTGGCCGTACTGGGCCTCGCCACCCCCGCCCCCGGGGCCCCGGCCCCCCCGAAGTCCAACCACGGCAGGCGCCACGAAGGAGCCGTCGGCCTGTTGGTTCCTCACCAGAACCCGAGCAATCGGCGGATAAATTCCCTTCCAGTAGCGCCCTCCCAATTGCGCCGCCGCCTGGCTGCAATAATAAGTGCTGTAAAGAAAACGGTCGCTGCTGCCGCCGTTGGATCCGACCCTTTCCCCATAGGACCAGTAAGGATGCGCCAGCAGCCAGTCCCCAGCCGCCAGCGCCTGCGGGCTTTCATGCTGCCCGGCCAGCGCCAGCGAAACAATCGCCGACCCCATCAGTCCGCGGGTGTAGGAACTGCTCTCGGATCCCCACGCCGTATAGTGGAACAGCCCGTCTTCATCCACCCAGCAGCGATGGACAAAACTTATCGCGTCGTCAATATATTTTTCCGGCACATTAAATTCCGCGTTCCGGGCCGACCGCAAAAACATCAAGTGCCAGCCCGTCACCGATAGATCCGAGTTGGCGCCGCCATACCGGAGTCGCAGATAACGCCACCCTCCTTTGTCCGCGGGCGCATCCTTAGTGCGGGTTTGCAGGTCGTGGGTGAACTGCAAGGCATTTTCCAGGGCTTCCTTGATCTGCTTGGTCCGCTGCGCGTTGGCGTGGCCGAAAACCTCCCCCAGCATCAACCCCGCGATGGCGTGATCGTAGGTCCCCGCATTGCCACTCGGACCCATCCCGCCCCGGCCCAATCGCAGGCCCTGCTGGAAATCCGCCGGGTCGCCGGGATCTACATAGGAAAAAAGTCCATCGGGCCTTTGACAGGAAATGACAAAATCTATCGCCCGGTCCATTTGCGCGCCGTAGGGGCCAAAGCCGGGCTGATGGCCGCGCGAAAGAAACGCCAGCACACAAAGGGCGGTGATCGCCGGTTGCGCTTCCGGATGGGAAGGGGCGGGAAAGGAGCCGTCGGGGGCCTGATCCCTGGCGATCCAGAACAGGGCGCGGTCCACGCAATCCTCCACCTGTTTCCATTGGGCCGGCGAAAGCGCCGCCGCGAAGGATTGGGAGGGAACCGCCGGCGCGGCATCGGCCATGCCGCCGCCGCGGGCCGCGGGCAGGCCGCTCCATCCCGCCATCAGCAGGGAACAGACTCGAATGGTTGGAAGAGCAAGGATTTTCATCTTAGCGTTGATACACCGGCAAGAGTTGAAAGACCGGCGTCAAGGCCAGCGCCGCCATGGCGCTGGTGTAGGTGTTGCCGAATATCATGTCCTGATGTGCGGCTTGCTCCGGTCCCACTTCCACCGGCCACGAGCCGTCCGGCGATTGCGCGCTCATCACCGCCGCCGCCAGCGGTGGAAAAATCCCCTCCCAATAGCGCCCGCCCAATTGCGCCGCCGCCTGGCTGGTATAATAGGCGCTGTAAAAAAACCGGTCAGCCCTCCCGATCCGGTCGCCAAAACCGCGAAAGGGATGGCTCAACAACCATTCCCCCGCCGCCAGCTCGGTCGGCGTTTGGTGTTGTCCCGCCATCGCCAGCGATACAACGCCGGCCGCCACCATGCCCCGGCTTGTGCGGATATCCCCGTAGCCCGTCCCGTCAATCGCGTAATAGAACACCCCCTCGTTTTCATTCCAACAGCGGTGGACAAACTCCATCGCCTCATCAATGTACTTCTGCGGCACGTTGAACTCCGCGTTCCGCGCCGAGCGCAAAAACATCAACTGCCACGCCGTCACCGACAAATCGGAGTCCGCCGTCAGCGGGTTCCACCGCAGGCGCAGATACCGCCAGCCACCGAGGTCGCCGCTGTAGGCTTTGGAGCGGGTTTGCAGCTCCCGGGTGAACTGGAGCGCTTTCTCCATGGCCCGCTTCACCTCCCCTGCCCTCGCGCCCGTGACGTGCCCATACACCTCTCCCAGCATCAGCCCGGCGATGGCATGATTATAGACCGCCGTGTGCGACGCCCCGTCGTCCACATGCGCGGCTTCGGGAGTTTGAAAGGAGAAAAGCCCGTCGGGCCTCTGGCAGGAAATCACAAAATCAATCCCCTTTTCCATCAGCCCGCCGTAGGGGCCCAGGCCCGGTTGATGGCCGCGCGAAAGAAACGCCAGCACACACAAACCCGTCACCGCCGGCTGCGCCTGCGGCAGCGTGGGAAAGGAGCCGTTGGCCGCCTGCCGCCCCGCCATCCAGGCCAGCCCGCGGTCCACCGATTCTTCCACCTGCCGCCGGACCTGGGCGGAAAGCACGTCCGCCAGCGGCCTGGCGGGCGGGGCCGCGCCATCCTCCGCCGCGCCCGCCGCCGCCGCCAAAAAAAGCAACGCCGCCAGCAAGGCGGGCGGCCAGGACCAGGTTTTATTTGACTTCTCCCCCGCCCTTTCTGCTCCCTCGCGCCCCGGTTGTTTCCTGCGCAATGTCATGGAGTGGATCTGAGACAAACCATATTGCTTCAAACATAGCCCCAAAAGCGCGTCCTGTCCCGCGGAATTATTCTCACGATCACAGTCATTTGCCGCTGGAAAAATGCCGGGAATATGTAACATTGAATCAGCTATGCGCCGTTGTCACTTATGTCTTGGAGGACTTGGGCGGGTGCGCCGGAAAAATGCGTGTGAATAACAAGTTTATGTTTCTATTTATTCCACGCCGGATTCAAGCCGCCCTGGTTCTTTTTGGCGCCGTCTTGCTGGCGACGACTGCCTGGCCGGCGGAAAGACAAGGGCTGAAGGGTTGTGTGCCGGAAGCTGTCGCCAGGGGTTTGGCCCCGGCGGGCCGGCTCCCCGCCTCGCAGCAGTTGCGTCTGGCCCTCGGCCTGCCGCTGCGCAACCAACCGGCCTTGTCCAATCTCCTCCTGCAACTTTATGACCCCGCCAGCCCTCTCTTCCATCAATACCTTGCGCCGGAACAGTTCACCGCCCGCTTCGGACCGGAGGAAAAGGATTATCAGGCCCTCCTCCACTTCGCCCAGTCCCACGGCTTGGCGGTGGCGGGCACTCACCCCAACCGGATGCTGCTGGATGTGACGGGGACGGTGGCGGATGTGGAGAAGGCGTTGCATGTCCAGATGGGGATTTATCCCCACCCCACCGAGCCTCGGACCTTCTACGCCCCGGATGTCGAGCCGGCGCTGGACTTGGATGCTCCCGTGCTGTCCATCGCCGGGTTGAGTGATTTTGCCAGGCCCCATCCGGCCTCCCTTCATGCGCGGCCCGCCGTGGAACACCCCAACGCCGGTTCGCAGAGCGGCTATTATGTTGGACTTGACTTCAGAGCCGCGTATGCGCCGGGAGTCACGCTCAACGGCGCCGGCCAGTCGGTCGGATTGGTCGAGTTCGACACCTACTACGCCAGCGACATTTCCAAATACCTGGCTTTGCCTTCCAGCGGTCTGGCCGGCGCCAGTGTGACCTTGACCAACGTGGTCATAGACGGTCCCCTGGGCTCTCCTGGAGACGGGAATACGGAGGTGGCGCTGGACATTGACATGGCCATCTCCATGGCGCCGGGACTATCGAGCGTCATTGTCTATGAAGCGCCGAACAACAACTCGACAGCCCCTGCGGACGACGTGCTCAACCGCATGGCGACCGACAATCTGGCCTGCCAGCTCAGTTGTTCCTGGACCGGGTTCACCGACGCGACCATCCAGCAGATATTCCAGGAATTTGCGGCGCAGGGCCAGTCCTTTTTCATCGCCTCCGGCGACGATGGAGCTTATGTCAACCCGCAAAACCCGGTCTCTCCGCCCAGCGACGACTCTTATGTCACTTCGGTGGGCGGGACCACTTTGAGCACGGCCGGCCCCAATGGCGCGTGGACTAATGAAACAACCTGGAACTGGTTCAACACCTCCTCCGCAACCAATGGCAGCGGCGGCGGAATCAGCCCCACTTTTGCCATTCCGAGCTGGCAACAGGGGGTAAGCATGGCGGCCAACAGCGGGTCCGCCACCTACCGAAACATTCCCGACGTTGCCCTGACGGCGGACCAATTGTATGTGATCTCCGACGATGGCTCTGGTTCTGAGGTCGGCGGCACCAGCGCGGCCGCGCCGTTGTGGGCGGGTTTTATGGCCCTGGTCAATCAGCAGAATGCGGCGGTTGGAAACCCGCCGACGGGGTTTTTCAACCCCGCGCTCTACGCCCTCTGCGAGGGAACCAATTATGCCGCCTGCTTCCATGACATCACAACGGGCAACAACACAAACCACTACAGCCCCAACTTGTTTTTTGCCGTTCCCGGTTACGACCTCTGTACCGGCTGGGGCACGCCCGCCGGCAGCAACCTGATCAATGCCCTGGCGGCGCCGGCGGATGTTCTCCAGATCACGCCCCTGGCCGGCTTTTCCGCCAGCGCGACCGCGGGCGGCCCGGTGAAACAAGCGTCACAGAGTTTTCTGTTGACAAATACGGGGACGGCGGCCGTGAGCTGGACCCTGAGCAGCCCGGCAGCCTGGCTCAACAATTCCGCCAGCGCCGGCACCCTGCCCGCCGGCGGATTTGCCAGCGTGACGGTGAGCCTGGATTCCGCCGTAGCCGCCACCTTGCCGGCGGGCGTTTATACCACCAATGTGTCCTTCCAGAATACAAGCGATGGCGTGGCCCAAAGCCGGCAGTTCAACCTGACTTTGGTGGGGCCGCAGTTAGTCCAAAACGGCGGATTCGAGACGGGTGATTTTACCAGTTGGACCCTGGCGGGGAGCAGTGGCAGCCAGGCTAATTTTGTGGGCAGCGCGGCGTCACTGCCTGTCACTACCGGGTCGGGACGCCACAGGACCACCACCTACGACGGCTCTTACTATATTCACTCCGGCAGCTATGCCGCGTTTTTGGGCCAAAGCGGCAACTTGGCCTACTTGAGCCAAACCCTGACGACGGTTCCCGGCCAGGCCTACTGGCTGTCCTTTTGGCTGGTGAATCCGGGGATCTTCGCCAATCCGCCAACGCCGAACGAATTCACGGTCGCCTGGAATGGAAACACCCTTTTTAATCAAGCCAATATCGGAGTCTTCGCCTACACCAACATGCAATATGTCGTCTTCACCACAAACACGAGCACGACCCTTGAGTTTGGCGCCCAAAACAACCCCGATTATTTCGGCCTCGATGATGTTTCCGTGACGCCCATCCCCGCTCCGGCTTTCCAATCCGCGGTCAGCATCAACGGCTCCATCACACTGACCTGGTCGGCCGTAACAGGCGTGACCTACCAACTTCAGTACGCCACCACTCTGGGCCCGCCCAACTGGTCCAATCTTGGATCCCCGGTCGCCGCCAACAGCAGCGCCATCGCCACCTCCGATATCCAACCCGCGGACCCCCAACGCTTCTATCGCGTCGTGCTGGCGCCCTAAACGAACACCCCCATGCGCTAATCCATAGCCGGCCTGGCCGGCGCCTCAACATCTATATGGCAATAGATGAAGCGTGAATTCTTGTGCGCGCGGGTTCTTGCCAATACCAGCGCGCGTTCTTCGTTCAGTGCGACATGGTGTAAACAAGAATGTTGATCAGCATCGGGTAGCCCATAGGCTCGGAGAATTTGTCGAAGTAGCGGGGGTCGTCGCCCTCGTGTTCCCAGCCGTCTCCATAGTGGTTGTTGTGGCAGATGAGCGCGATCATTCTTTGCTTGTCGTCATAAATGGCATAGTAACGCGGGTCGTGGCCTTTTTCGTTGTAGTCCCAGCCGGGGTCATAGGATTGGAGGTAGCTGAGATAGGAGCCGACGCTGGGGATTTGCGGCGACTTTTTGAAATCAAAAACGGTGTGGAAGATGCGGTGGTCCAAGGTGATTTCCACGGGTTCGTGGCCGGGCAGGACGCGGTGCATTTGTTCGCGGAAGTGCTCCCATTGCAGGTCGCCCCAAAAATCGTCGGCCATGAGGAAGCCGCCATTGAGGAGATAGTTGCGCAGATCGGTTGCCTCGTCCTCGGTGAAAATAACGCGGCCGGCGGTGGCCAGATAAACGAAGGGGTAGTTGTTCATTTCCTTGGCCGTGATGTTTATGAAATGCAGACCGGGCCGGACCTTGAGGCTGGTGACCAAGTGAAGACGATAAATGGCGTTCAGGTCGGCGTCGGGCGAGTCATCGTTCCACAGACGTCCGCCGCCGAATTGGCTGGACGGCTCGTAATCCGTGAAGATCAGCCGCGCGAACGTGAAG
>JBEKIA010000127.1:0-12176 GCA_050011995.1 Verrucomicrobiota bacterium | reverse complement strand
CGATTTGCAAATGCGATTTGGTTCTAGGTGTGTCCAAGGAACAACTGAAGGGGAAACGCGGCTCCGACTCCCCGGCCCGCCGCCGCGCCATCGCCGAAAAAGTGATCTGTGCGCTGGGGTTTGCAGGAATCTAGTCCTGCGAAACAGAAACGCTAAGAGATGTGCCCGGCGGGACGCCGGGCACGGCGGGCGAGGACGCCCGCGCTCCCCAAACAATTGCCAGGTGGGCATCGAAGTTTTTTAGTCGGGATGCTGGACCTTGTCGGATTTTGGCTGCGGCGGGTGTATTATAGTGAGATGCAAGCCAAGGCCGACGCACAGTTGCTCCGCGAATACGCCCGCCAGGGGTCGGAGGCGGCTTTCGGGGAAATCGTCGCCCGCCACACCGACTTGGTTTATTCCGCCGTGTTGAGACAGGTGGGTTCCGCCGCTCTGGCCGAGGATGTCGTCCAGGGTGTTTTCACCGATCTGGCCCGCAAAGCGCGGTCGCTGGCCGGCAAGTTGGACGAAAACGGCACGATTGTGGGCTGGCTTTATCGCAGCAGCCGTTATGCCGTTTCCAAACACCTGCGCGCCGAGCACCGTCGCCACAACCGGGAAAGCCAGGCCATGCAAAATCTTGATCCCGCCTCATCAGCGTCGCCCGACTGGGAGCGTGTCCGCCCGGCGCTGGACGAAGCGCTGGCGGAACTGAGCGAGGTGGATCGCCAGGCCATGTTGCTGCGGTTTTTCCAGAATCAGGAGTTTCAAGCCGTCGGCGCGGCGCTGGGGATCAGCGACGACGCGGCGCAAAAAAGGGTGGCGCGCGCCTTGGAAAAACTTCGGGTGCGCCTGACCCGCCACGGAATCACCACGACGTCGGCCATGCTCTCAGCCGTTCTGTCAACAAACGCCGTTCAAACCGCCCCCGCGGGACTGGCCGCCAAGCTGGCAGGCGCTTCGCTGGCAGGCGCGGCGGCCAAAACCGGAACCACACTCACCATTATGACTCTGACCTCGTTCAAAACCGGAATCATCGCCACAGGAATTGCGGCCGGTCTGGCCGTCTGGCTGGTGGCGGAACACCGTTCCCTCAATAAATTGCAGGAAGAAAACACGGCCTTGCGCCAGCAAATCAGCCAAGTGGCCCAGCCGCCGCCGGCCCCGCTGCCAGCGGACAATGATGAATTGGCCAGGCTGCGGGGCGAGCATGCGGAACTGCTGCGGTTGCGCGGAGAACTTGGGGTGCTTCGGAACACGATGGAAAAGGAGCAAGGCGAACTGGCGGCGGCCCGCTCGGAAAACGCCCAAAATGCCCCCATAGTGGCCAGGGCGAAGGCCCAAGCGACCAGGGTTGCCAGCATAAATGGCCTCAAGCTGATTGGCACCGCAGCACATCTGTATGCAGGCGACAACAGTAACTTGCTTCCGACAAATATCGGGCAAATTCGGCGCGAGCTTTCCAGCGTGAAGTTTGGCGGAGGGATCGGAACCAATTCCTTTGAGTTCTATGATTACGGGCAGCCATTGACCACAGGCGCCACTCCCTACTTCTTTTTCGCCCGCGAGAAACAACCCCGCCAGATGCCGGACGGAAACTGGTCCCGGATGTACCTCCTCATTGATGGATCGGTTCAGGAAGCGGGACCAGCCGACGGCGATTTCGACACCTGGGAAAAAGAGTGGATACAAAAAGCAGCGGCGCAAACGGCCGCCCGACAGGCAGCCCAACCCTCCGGGCCGCCCTATTAGGCGAGCCGAAGGCGGTAGGGCGAGACTGGGCCGTGACTTTTTCCCAGGCAATCGAGTTTCGGCTCGACAGAGTCTCGCCCTACCGGGTTGAAATGGGACGACGGCCCAACTGGAAATGGTAGAGCGCGGCGATGACCAGGGAATGGCGGATTTTTCCCGACGCCACCAAACCGGCCACTTCCGCCACCGGCACCAGCCGCGTGATCAAATCTTCGCTGCCGTCGAATTGCACCGGGCCGGCCAGACGGCAATTCTCCACCAGGACGGTGAAGCAGGTGTTGCTCATGATGGCCGGGTTGGGAAAAACCCGGCCGATGACCCGGGCGCCTTCGCCTTCGTAGCCGGTTTCCTCGCGCAGTTCGCGGCATCCCGCCGCCTCCGGCGAGGCGTCGCGCGCGTCCATGATGCCGCCGGGAATTTCCAATTCCACCGTTTCGGAGCCGTGGCGGTATTGCTCCACCAGCACGAGTTGCTGATCGGGCGTCACGGCCGCCACGTTCACCCAGTCCGCCGAATCCATCACAATAAACTCATGTTCGCGGCCCGTGCGGGGCGATTTTCTCAAGTCCGCCCGCATCGAAAAAATGCGGAAATCGCCCAGCGGCCGGGAGGAGATTTTGCGCCAGGGAAGAATCATGCGATTGCGGATTGTGGATTGCGGATTGCGGATTGTGGAGTGGCCGCAAAAAGGCGCGGAAGGCCCAGGGCGGCCAGCCGCAATCGAAGGAATGGAACCACGGATTTCACGGATTTCACGGATAAAGAATTCTCAGGTGGGGACGGCTCGCCGAGCCGTCCGGCCCCTGGACGTCTCGGCGAGGCGTCCCTACCCACATCCGTGTCATCCGTGTTATCCGTGCCATCCGTGGTAAAATCTTCGCAAAAGTGAGCGACTCTGACGGATTGCGGCACAAAAAAGCCACGGTTCCTCACGCGGCGGGAACGATTTTTATGCTCTCCACGCCGACGCGGGTGACCGGACGGCTGTTCTCCCCGCCACTGCCGCGGGTGGTGGGGGTGTCGCCCAGCTTCGCCAGGACGTCGTCGCCTTTGATCAACTGGCCGAACGCGGTGTATTGCCTGTCAAGAAAACGCGCGTCCCCCAGGCAGATGAAGAATTGGCAGCCGGCGGAATGCGGGTCGGAGGAGCGGGCCATGGAGATGACGCCGCGAACGTGCGGCTTGTCGCTGAACTCCGCCTTGATTTTGTAGCCGGGATCGCCCGTGCCCCAGCGGCTTTCCTGCTTGGGGTCCTTCGTCAACGGATCGCCTCCCTGCACCATGAAGCCCTTGACGATGCGATGGAAGGCGGTGCCGTCATAGAATCCCTTGCGGGCGAGGGTCTTGAAATTCTCCACCGTTTTCGGCGCAACCTCCGGCCAGAAGGCGAGGACAATCTCGCCGTGGGTGGTTTTGATGACGGCTACTTCGTTGGCTTCCATGGCGTTGAATTCACATCTTGTCTAACTGGCGGGCACGATTTTGATGCTGATGACGCCCATGCGCTTGTCCGGGCGGTCCGGCGCGTGGGTCGGCGTGGTGGCGATTTTTTCCAGGACGTCGTCGCCTTTAATCAATTTGCCGAACGTGGTGTATTGATGGTCCAATTGGGTCGGACTGCCGTGGCATATAAAAAATTGGGAACCGGCGGAATTGGGATCGCTGGAACGAGCCATGGAAATGACGCCGCGCACATGGGAATGGTTGTTGAATTCCGCGTCTATTTTGTAACCCGGATCGCCCGTGCCCCACGCGGCTTCCTTGGTTGGGTCTTTGGTGAGAGGATCGCCGCCCTGGATCATGAAACCTTTGATGACCCGGTGAAAAGCGGTGCCGTCATAAAAGCCGGCCTTGGCCAACTTCTTGAAATTCTCAATGGTCTTGGGCGCGGCATCGGTCCAAAACTCGATGACCATGTCGCCTTCGGTGGTGCTGATCACCGCCACCTCCTTTGCTGGAACGGGGGCCGCGGCCGCGGGAGCCGGCGTGGGCGGAACAGCCGGCGTGGCTGGCGCGGCCGGCGGGACCTGCGGGACAGGCGGGGCCGACGGGACGGGCGGGACCGAAGCGTTGGCTGCGGCCGGCGTGGCCGGAGCGTTTGACGTGGCTGGCGCGGCTGGAGCATTTGAGGTGGCCGGCGTGGCCGGTTTGGCCGGAGCATTGGAGGCAGCCGGAGCGGCCGGTTTGGCCGGCGTGGTTTCACTGCTCTTGCCACAGCCGCTCAAAAGAGCCAGCCCGATTGCGAAACTAAAACAGCATTTCATATTTTTCATAGGCGATTGATTTGCCACGGCGCCAGGCCAATGTCACGCTGAAAATTTGGAAAAATCGCGGCGGGTTCATTTCACTTCCTTGGGCGCCGTCTTGGGCTTCTAATCTTAATCCTAATCTTAATCTTAGTCTCTTCTTCACGACTCGAAGGTTAGGATTCGGATTAAGATCAAGATCAGAGAATGGAACGCGCCACGCCCAGCGAATTGGCCTGGGGGGGATTTGCCCTGCCCTAAATCCTCGCCTAACGATGGCAACATTCCACGAAGACCGCGAGAAATTTGGAGGTTCAAAAACCGTGCCAATATAGAAAACAGAGGCAACCGCAAATACGCGAAATACGCGAAACCGGAAAGCTTTCGGGAGAAGGGCCTGGATTTTTCGCGTATTTCGCCCATTTCACGGTTGAAAGAATTTCTCTTGGGCGGGGTTTTGTTGTTGAAACAATGCGATAGTCGCCGAGGCGAATGCGATACGCGTGCTGCGACCCGCTCAGTTTTTCCACGCCGAGAGGAAAGGGGTTTTCCGCCCTTTTTCATTGGTCAAGAATTGAACTGTCGCGCTCATGTTCGAAAATTAGCTTCCGGGCGCGTTAAATTCAAGAACTCATCATCAAAACCCGACCTCCGCGGAATGGCGCTTCAGCCAGGCCTCCGCCGCGCGATAGTCCGGGCAGACTTTTTCCACCGCCGCCCAAAACCGCGCCGAATGGTTCAAATGCCGCAAATGCGTCAATTCGTGCAGGATGATGTAGTCGCGCACCGTCTCGGGAACCTGCACCAATCTCCAATTCAGCGAAATGGTCCCGCGGACGGAGCACGACCCCCAGCGGCTCCTTTGACTGCGCACCATTACCCGGCGCATCGGCGCGCCGTGTTGCCGGGCCAATTCCTCCGCCCGTTCCGCCAGTTCCCTTCGCGCCAGCGCGCGCAAATGTTCCTCCAATGCCGGGCGCAGATTCTCCTCCGGCGCGCCTGCCTGGAGGCGTTGATTGTCAAACCAAATTTCCAGCCGGCCGCCCCCCTCCCGCGCCTCCAGCGCCACCCGCCTTCCGCGCAAGAGCGCTTCCATGCCCGGCCGCAGCACGGGCGGCGGGGCCGGGCGCGCCTCCAGTATCCGCCATTGTTTTTCCAGCCAGGCCCGGCGGCTGGCGGCAAACTGGCGGGCAAACTCCAGCGAACCCCGGCGCGGCAGCGTCACCACCACCGTCTGGTCGGCCCGCAAGCGCAGCAGATAACGGCGGGCGCGGGGGTGCCGGCGATAGAGGACAGGCACCAGGCGCTCCTGGATTTCAATCACCCCGGACACCGGCGGCTTTTCGGCCGCGAAGTCCGGGCGGAGGAACTTTTTGAGATTGTTGACAAACATCACAAAACGGCGGGCGCGCGCCAACCCGCCCCCGCGCCTTTTCCCGAGGTTCGCGGCGCATTGCGCTTTCCTGGGTGTCCTCTCTTAATCTTAATCATGATCTTAATCTCCTTCGTGCAGCCGGTGACGAATTGGGTTTGATTAAACTCACCAGCATCCAATTTTGGGATTAAGAGTAAGATTAAGAACCGGAATCCGCGACCCAAAAGAATCACCTGCGCCCGCCCGCGGTTCGCGGCCCGTCCAGTTCTTCCCGCACTCGGGCATAAACGCTTGCCGCCGTCATCCGGTTCAGACAGGCCATCGGCTCGGCATAGTGGCAGCGTTGCTTCATGCACGGGACGCAGGGCAGGCTGTTGAGTTGCAGGACGCTGTTGAGTTTGCCGTAAGGCCCCGTGTTGCGCGGGTTGGTGGGGCCAAAGAGCGCGATCAACGGCCTGCCCAGGGCCGCCGCCACATGCATCGGCCCGGTGTCGTTGCTGATGACCAGCCGGCCCCGCCGCACCCATTCGACCATTTCCCACAACGACGTTTGCCCGGCCAGATTCAAGCAGCGCCCCGGATTTGCCTCCGCAATGGCCTGGCCCAGCGCCCGGTCGTCGCCACTGCCCAAAATGACGGTTTGTATTGCGCCCATCCCGCGCATCCGCCGGGCCAATTCCACGAAATGCTCCACCGGCCAGCGCTTGTTGTCCCAGCGCGCCCCCGGCAGAAGGACGATCCACGGCCCGGCGCCCGGGTTCCATTTCTGTTCGATCTGCGCGGCGACATCGGGGCGTTTGGGCAGCCATTGGAAATTCCCATGCACCGGCACCTTGAGCAGCGGCAGCACCGCCAGATACCGGTCCACCGCATGGGTGTTGGCGGCGGGGGGCGGCGGCGTCACATCATAAAACGCGCGCGCGCCTTCCCGCGAGCCTTCGCGCGCGTTGTCCAGCCCGATGGTCAGCCCCGCGTTGGCCAGCCAGGCCACAATTCCGCTGCGGGCCAGCCCCTGCAAATCAATCGCCCAGTCGAACTGTTTTGCCCGCAGGTCTTGCAGGATGGCGAACATCTCCGGCCAGCGGCGCGGGGCCGCCCAGCGATTCCGCTCAAAGGGAATCACCCCGGCCAGGTCCGGGTCCTTTTCCAGCAATGATTTCAGGTTGCTGTCCAGCCACCAATAAATCCGGCTTTGGGGAAGATGGCTTTTGAGCAGCCGCAGCACCGGCAGGGCGTGGATGACATCGCCCAGGGAACTCGGTTTGAGAATGAGTATTTTCAAGGCGCGAAAGCCCCTCCCGCTTCGGCCCCGGGGCGGGAACTATTTTCCCATGGCCAGCCGTTCCGCCAGGCGCGCCGGCAATCCCGCGGCGATGATCTTTTTCTGCGCCGCGGCGATGTCATATTCCAGGCGGCGCAATTCGATGGAGCCTTCATCCATGTCATAAATCACGTAGGCGGCCCTCGGGTTGCCATCGCGGGGCTGTCCGACCGCCCCGACATTGACAAAGTATTTGCGCCCCGGTTCCACATGGAATTTCGAGTAGGTCCCGCCCCGCACCACGCTGTCGCGGATGAAGGCCACGGGCACATGGGTGTGCCCGAAAAAGCAGACCGGCGTGTTCTGGTAGGTGAAGCTGGCGGCGGCGGCCAGCTTGTCAAAAACATATCCCCACCTCTGCGGCCCGTCCAGCGTGGCGTGGACAATGGTGAAATTGGACACCAGCTTGAGAAACTTCAAATCCCGCAGCCACTGGCGGTCTTCCTCCGTCAGTTTCCCCCGCGTCCAGTTCCCCGCCTCCGCCGCATGGGGGCTGAAGCCCTCCAGGGGCGTGTCGCTGGCGCAAAATTCGTCGTGGTTTCCCTTCACGCACGGCATGTTCATGGCGCGCACCGTGTCCAGGCATTCCTTGGGGTTGGCATTGTAGCCCACCACGTCGCCCAGGCAGGCCACATGGGTGCATTTCTGTTTCTCGATGTCCTGCAACACCACTTGGAAAGCCTCCAAATTGGCGTGGATATCCGCTATGATCGCATACTTCATCATGTGCCGGTCCCTGCGTTATTGCGTAATTTCAAAACTTCGAAATTCATTGATTGCGTCCGTCCAATCCTGCTCTTCCCGCCGGATGAAACGGCCCACGTCCGACTGCCGGACCGCTTCCAGCAGGCCCTCCAACTCGGCCCGCTCGCCCTCGGCGATCAACTCCACCCGGCCGTCGTCCAGATTGCGCACCGTCCCCGTGACTTCAAACCCGCGGACCAGGGCTCTGACCGAATAACGAAAACCCACGCCCTGGACCGACCCCGCATAATACATTATCACGCGCTCTCGTCTCATCTCCACATATAATACAGCCGAAAGATAGAGCCACAAGTCCGCCCCTTCACGCAACTCATTTGTTGCACAATCGCGCGCGGGGCGGCGCCGGTTGGTGAAGCGCAAATCAGCCGGTTCAAAATTTCAACTCCACGCCTTCGCGCGCGGCGCGGATGCTCAGGGGGGAGCCGAACCGCGCCGCCCGCTGGCGGCAGGACTCCACCTTGTCGTCCACCGCGCGGTCGGTGCATTCGGGGTCGTGATGGAAGAGCGCCAGGTTTTTCACCCCGGCCTGGATGGCCAGATCGGTGGCGGAGAAGCAACTGGAATGCCCCCATTTCTTCTTCGTCACGTACTCCTGCTCGTCATACTGCGCGTCCAGGATGAGCAGGTCCGCGCCCTGAACGGCTTGGAGCAGGGCCTCGGGCATGCGGCGCAACGGGCCGGTGTTCCTCAAATCCGGAAACATTTCGCCCGGTTGAATTTCCAATTCGTTGTCGGTGGAATAGACAATTTTCCGGCCGTCCTTTACGAAGGAATAGCCAAAACAACCGCCGGGATGGTTGAGCGGAAAGCTCGACACCTCCACGCCGCCGATCAGGCGCCGCCCATCGTGCAAATGGTCGGCCACAATCCGGGCGCCGAGTTCCTTGAAGGAGACCGGGAAAAACTCCTCATTCATCTGGCCGGAGAGCACGCCGCAGGCCCGGTTGTCCTCGGCGCGCTGCCCATAGACGTGGATGCGCATGTCCGGCATATAGACGGGCGCAAAGAAAGGGAAGCCCTGGATGTGGTCCCAGTGAGTGTGGCTGAGAAGCAGGTGGAGGGTTTTGGGCGGCGGATTCCGCCGGGCCAGGTCCTTCCCCAATTCCCGAATGCCCGAACCGGCGTCGCATACGAAGAGGGTGTCATCGAAGCGGATTTCGACGCAGGAGGTGTTGCCGCCATAGACGCGGGTCCAACTGGCCGGAGTGGGGATGGCGCCGCGAGTTCCCCAAAAGGTCACAAAAGCGGGCATATCATTCCTCCAGATAGACGAACACGCTGTCGGCCACATGGATCACATCGCCATCGCGCAGCACGGCGGAGTGGACCTTGACGCCGTTGAGCAGGACGCCGTTATGGCTGTCATTGTCCACCATCACGCAATCGGTTCCGCGCAAGCGAAAAAAAACATGGTGGCGGGAAGCGTTCTTGGAAGACAGGCGGATCTGCGCGTCATCGGCGCGGCCGATCACCATTTCCTCCTGGTCGAGGGCGATTTGCCCGGCGGGGCCGTCGCCTTGGATTTGTTCCAGGATGTGCCGGCGCCGGAGCCGCTCCCGGCGCAGCGTCCGGAGGGAGATTCCCACCCGAGTCTGGTTGATTTCGGTGCTCTCGTTTGGCTCAGGGCGGTCGTTATCCACAGGATAAGACCCTACCGCGAACCGTCGAATTTGCAAGGGGCTTTTCCGGCGCGCCCGCCAAGCCGCCAAGCCCGTCCTTACGGCGGAAATTCGCCCGCCGCCCACTTTGAAAAATGCTGTCTGACCCCCGGCCGCCAAAGCGGCGACGGTTCATTCTTGACTCGCGCGGTTCCCTTTTGCACCTTGCTGCGGACGTGAAGATTCTGGCGCTGACCAATTTGTATCCGCCTCATCACGCGGGCACTTTTGACACTCATTGCCAAAGCGTGGTCGAGGCCTTGCGCACGCGCGGCCACTCCATTCTGGTGCTCACTTCCAACCACGGGCTGCGCGGGGAACAGCGCGACGGGGAGGTCCACCGCTGTTTGCTCCTCAATGGCGCCTGCGACGCGCCGCTGGTCACCGCCCTCTGGCAGCTCCGGGCGCGGGAGATGCACAACAACCAGAGGCTGCTCGAAACCATCGCGGCCTTTCAGCCCGAGATCGTCCATGTCTTCAGTCTCCACGGCCTCTCCAAGTCGCTGGTTTTCAGCTTGCGCCATGCGCGCGTGCCGGTGGCTTACGCGGTCTTTGATCACTGGCTCTCCGCCGGCGTCCGGGAAGACCCCTGGCTGCGCTTCTGGAACGCCCCCTCGCTCCCGTTCCTCGAACAATCCAGCCGCGCCGCCCTGGAACTGAGCGGCGAACGGGCCCGGCTGGATTCCAGCGCGCCGACGCGGATGATGAAAGGTTACGACCGCATCCCGGCCCTGTACGGAGATGCCCAGGCCCGCGCCGCCGCGGCCCCGGATTCGATCACGGCTTTCCGGTTCGACCGGATGTATTTTTGCAGCGAGGCGCTCAAGCAGTTGGCCCGGCGGACCGGCTTTGCCGTCGCTCACACCGAGGTGATCCATCCCGGCGTTACCGGGGCGTTCGTCGGCCAGATCAAGCCGGCCGGCGCGCCGATGAAGAAATTCCTCCTGGTCAGCCGGTTGACGGAAGAGAGCGGCGTGATGACGGCCCTCCAGGCCCTCAAGCTGGCCCGCGCCGCCAGGATGAATGTGACGTTTCATATTTATGGGCGGGGCGAATCCAGTTACGTGGCGGCCCTGCGCTCGTTTGTCGTCGCCAACCAGTTGCCGGTCGAGTTCCTGACGGTGTCCAATTTGAACACCGATATGGCGGCGGTCTATAAGCGCCATGACGTCCTGCTCCACACGCCGGAATGGGCGGAACCGTTCCCGCTCACGGCGCTGGAAGCGATGGCCTGCGGTTTGCCGGTCATCAGCTCGGCAGCCGGAGGGGCGGAGGAATTGTTGCGCCACGGCGAGAACGCCCTGACCTATCCGCCCGGCCAGCCCGCGGAATTGGCCGCCCGGATGCAGGAACTGCAAATCTCCCCGGCCCTCCGCTGCCAAATGGCTGAAACCGCCCAGGCCGAAGTCCTGGCCAAATTCAACGACACGGTGGTCATGGACCGGGTGGAGAACTTCTTGGCGGTGTCCCAGGCCCAAACCGCTTGATTCCCTTTTTTTGCGTTTATTCGCTGGCGTTTTAGGGCAAGTGCTGCCAGATTAACCGGGTTGCAGGCAGTCGCAATCATTGATTCACATGTAATTATGCAAACAAATGTCCAGACCGAAGACGCCATTGTGCAAAAGACCCGCGAGCTGTGCGAAACCATCGTGCAGCAGCCCCAATACCAGAGCATCCGCCAGCGGGTGGAAACGTTCCTGGCCGACCCCGAGGCCCGGTCCCAATACGAGTGCCTGAGCGATCTGGGCCAGCAGTTGCATGACAAACAGGACCAGGGCCTGGCCCTGACCAGCGCGGAAATCGCCGCCTTCGACCGGCAGCGCGAGACCTTTTCCCGCAACGCCGTGGCCACCGCCTTTGTCGAGGCCCAGGAGGAAATGCGCCAGCTCCAGCAGCGCATCACCCAATACGTCGGCAAAACCCTCGAGCTGGGCGCGGTGCCCTCGCGCGAGGACCTGGCCGGCGGCGGCTCCTGCGGCAGCGGCTGCGGCTGTCACCACTAATTTTGAGCGCGCCCGCCATCGCGGAAAAGTTCCTGCAATCCGCCGCCCGCCGCGGCTACCTCACCGCGCCCGTCAAAACCGCGCGGATGCCGCCGGGCATCCCCTACATCGTCGCCAACGAGGCCGCCGAGCGGTTCAGCTTTTATGGCATGAACGCGATCCTCACCGCGTTTATGGCCCACAATTTATTGGACGCGAACGGGAAGGCCGCTCCCATGAGCGGTTCGGACGCGGTGGCCTATTCCAGCCTGTTTGTGTCCGCTGTCTATTTCACCCCGTTTCTGGGCGCGGTCGTTTCCGACGCCTTCCTGGGAAAATTCCGGACGGTGGTCATTCTGTCCATTGTTTATTGTTTCGGTCATTTGGCGCTGGCGCTCAACGCCACCCGGGCCGGACTGTTGGCGGGGCTGTCGCTCATTGCCCTCGGGGCCGGGGGCATCAAGCCCTGCGTGTCCTCGAACGTGGGGGATCAGTTTGGGGCCGCCAACCAGCATTTAATGGCGCGCGTTTTCGGCTGGTTCTATTTCGCCATCAATTTCGGCGCGTTTCTTTCCCAATTGACGATTCCCGTTCTCCTGCAAAATTACGGGCCGCACGTTGCCTTTGGCGTGCCCGGAATTCTCATGCTGGCCGCGACCATCATATTCTGGCTGGGCCGCCGCAAATTTGTGCATGTTCCGCCCAGCGGGAACACCCTGCTCCGGGACGCCGCCAGCCGGGAAGGCCGGGGCATCCTCGGGCGCCTGGCTGTCCTCTATATTTTCTTCGCCGTTTTCTGGTCGCTCTATTATCAAACCACCTCGGCCTGGGTGTTGCAGGCGGACAAAATGGATCGGCATTGGCTGGGCCACGACTGGCTTTCCTCGCAATTGCAGGCCATCAACTCCATCCTGATTCTGGTTTTTATTCCGCTCTTCTCCTACGTCATTTACCCGGCGGCCGGCCGCCTCTTCACGCTCACCCCTTTGCGCAAAATCTCCATCGGCTTCTTCATGACCGTGCCGTCCTTTTTGATCAGCGCCTGGATTGAGCGGCAAATCAGCCGCGGACTGCATCCCGGCATCGTCTGGCAATTCA
>JBEKIA010000126.1:0-12180 GCA_050011995.1 Verrucomicrobiota bacterium | reverse complement strand
CAACTTGGCTATTGCAATTACCTGACGCTCCTCAGCGCCGAGGAAGCCTATGACCAGGCCGTGATCGCCACCGTTCAGGCCCAGGCCACCCGCTATGCCGATACGGCGGCGCTCTTTGAGGCCCTGGGCGGCGGCTGGTGGAACCGCGCCGAGCTTGCCGCCACGCAGCCATCCACCCAGGCGCAGATGACACCAAAATGACACCAGAGACGGACAACCGGAGAGCCAGGCGCAACTGGATTGCCGCTTGATTCCGCGCCCCTCATTCGGGAAAAACCGCGCCATGCTGAAGGAGCCAAAAGGCAAGGACAGAGGCAAAGCGCCCTGCTGCATAAAGTGTGAAAAATCCACGCGAGCGCTTGATGTTGAATGGTGGGCCCAACTGGATTTGAACCAGTGACCAAGCGATTATGAGTCGCTTGCTCTAACCAACTGAGCTATGGGCCCACGTAATATGTTCCTGACGCCATCCGGGACATATTTTGCGCAGGCGCGCGCAGGCGGCAAGCTTATTCGCTGGTCGCTCAAGACGGATGTGCGCAAGATCCCGGAGCGCGAATAATTGAATTGGGCGGCGCGGCTGGGCGCGAAATGCTCCGCCCCGGTTTGGTTCTTTTAACACAATTGTTGCCTGTCTGACTTCTGGCTGTTGCAAAGGCCGGGTAATCTCGCTCGAAAATGAGCAAGGAGTTTGATCTATGAATATTTTCGCTCGATGCGCCGCCAGGCTCTTGCTGGCAACCGCCGTGACCACCGCTGCCCTGGCCGTTGATTTGCCCGGTTACCGGCCGGATGGCTCGATCCTTCTTCCCAATCAATGGTCCCTGCGGCCGGCGGGACGGCAAATTGAGTTGGGCAATTTCCCGGTGAACATCGCCCTGCATCCCTCCGGCCGGTTCGCGGCGGTGTTGCATTGCGGTCATGGGCGCCATGAGATTGCGGTGGTGGATTTGAACCAGGAGAAAATCGTGGCGCGCGCTCCGGTGCAAGAGGCGTTCTACGGCATTGCGTTCTCGCCCGATGGCCGCGCTCTTTATTGCAGCGGGGCCGGCGACGAGGTCGTCCATCTGTTTGATTTTAAGGATGGCAAGCTGACAGCACAGCCGGACCTCCGGGTGCGGGATTCGCGCGAGCGCGGCATTCCCTGCGGCCTGGCGGTGTCCCAGGATGGACGCGATCTGTTTGTGGCCAATGTGTGGGGCCAATCCGTTTCGCAACTGGATTTATTGGCGCGAACCAATAAAGCCGACATTCTTTTCACGCCTCCGGCGGGAACTTCAGTCCAACTGTTGGCCGCCGCCAACCCGGCGGAAACGGAGGAGGAGCGGGTGAACACCAAACGCGCCGAAGCAGCGCTGGATGCCACCGCGCCGGACGCGCCTTTTCCTTACGCCTGCCTGGTGGATTCCAAGCGCCGCCGACTTTACGTCAGTCTGTGGGCGCAATCCTGCGTGGCGGTCGTGGATTTGAAATCGCTCCAGGTCGTGGCGCGATGGGCGACGGAGGAACATCCCAATGAATTGGCGCTCACCAAATCCGGCCGCTCCCTCTTCGTGGCCAACGCGAACCGCAACACTGTCACGGTGATTGACACCTCCAGCGGCCATGCCGCCGAAACCCTGGATGCCTCGCTTTCACCCGCCGCCCTGCCAGGCTCCACGCCCAACAGCCTGGCGCTGTCGCCGGATGACCGGAAGCTGTTCGTCGCCAATGCCTGCAACAACAACGTCGCGGTATTTGATGTGAGCAGAATCGGCCATTCCCGCGCGCTGGGTTTTATCCCGGTCGGATGGTATCCGACTTCGGTGCGTGTGACCCCGGACGGCCGGCATTTGCTGGTGGCCAACGGCAAGGGGCTGACGTCACTGGCCAATCCCAAGGGACCGCAGGCGGGTGCGCGGGGTGACGCCACCACGCAGTACATCACGGAATTGTTCCCCGGCGCGTTGAGCATTATTGACTTGCCGGGGAGCGGGGACTGGCAACAGGCGCTCGCGGCTTACACCTCCCAGTGTTACAAGTGCTCGCCCCGAGCTGGCGCGGAGCCGGTCGGAATGCCTGCGGACAGTCCTGTGCCCGCCGAACCGGGCCGGCCCAGCCCCATCCAGTATTGCATTTACGTCATCAAGGAAAACCGCACCTACGACCAGTTTCTCGGAGACCTTCCCCAAGGCAACGGCGACCGGCGACTGTGCCTCTTTCCCGCAAGCGTCACCCCCAACCACCACAAGCTGGCCGGCGATTTTGTGCTGCTGGACAATTTCTATGTGGACGCCGAGGTCAGCGCCGACGGCCACGAATGGTCCATGGGGGCTTACGCCAGTGACTTTGTGGACAAGACTTGGCCGCTGAACTACGGGCACAACCGCGGCAAGAAATATCCCTATCCTTCAGAAGGGGCTTTTCCGATTGCGGCGCCGGCCAACGGCTATCTGTGGGACCGCGCGCGCCAGGCCGGCGTGACCTACCGCAGCTATGGCGAATTCGTCATGGCCGGCAAGAAGGCCGGGGATCCGAATTGGACGAAACTGGCCGCGCTGCAGGGACATTTCGATCCGGAGTATCATGTGTTTGACCTGGAGTATCCCGACCAAAAGCGGGCGGACCGGTTCATCGCGGAACTGAAGCGTTTTGAAGCGGAAGGAGAAATGCCCCGGCTGCAAATTGTCAAACTGCCCAACGACCATACCGAGGGGACAAGAGCCGGCGCGCTGACGCCGACGGCTTACATGGCGGACAACGATCTGGCGCTGGGCCGGGTGGTGGAGGCGGTGAGCCATTCCAAATTCTGGCCGCGGACGGCGATTTTCGTCCTGGAAGACGATGCGCAAAACGGGCCGGACCATGTGGATGCCCATCGCAGCCCGGCCTTCATCATCAGCCCCTACATCCGGCGCGGGGCGGTGGATTCGACGATGTATTCCACCAGCAGCATGTTGCGGACGATGGAACTGATCCTCGGTCTCAAACCCATGACCCAATTCGACGCCGCGGCCATGCCGATGTTTCGGGCGTTCCAAGCGGCGCCGGACTTGCGGCCTTATGATGCGCTGCCCGCGCGTGTGAGTTTGGAGGAACACAACACCGCGCTGACCTGGGGCAGCGGCGCATCCGCGAGGATGGATTTCAGCCGGGAGGACGCAACGGATGAGATGACACTCAACGAAATCATTTGGCGCTCGGTGCGCGGGGCCGCCGCCGTCATGCCCGCGCCGGTCCATGCGGCGTTTGTTTTTGACCTCCCGAAGGCGGATGACGATGACTAATGCGCCGGCGTCCGATGAGCCACAGGCGGGAGAGCCATTGCCAGCGGGCGGGAAAAGCGCCAAGGAACCCCGCCAGACGGCGCGCCGGTGGTGGATTGCCCTCGCCCTGGCCGCCATCACCCTGGCGTTGTTTTGGCCTTTGTCTCACTACGATTTCCTCGACTTTGACGATCAGGCTTACGTCACCGAGAATCCCTATGTCCGGTCCGGCCTGAATTGGAACAGTCTGGCCTGGGCCTTCACGACGAGCACGGCGGGCAATTGGCATCCGCTGACTTGGATTTCTCATCTCCTGGATGTGCAATTATCCGGCCTGCAGGCAGGCCGGCATCATCTCACGAACGTCCTCTTGCACACCGCCAATGGGGTGCTGGTCTTTCTCCTCCTGCAAAAAATCACCGGGGCCGTTTGGCGCAGCGCCCTGGTGGCGGCGCTTTTCGCGTGGCATCCCGCGCATGTGGAATCGGTGGCTTGGATCGCGGAGCGCAAGGACGTGTTGAGCGCGTTGTTTTTTGTCCTCACCCTGTTCGCGTACGTGTGGCACGCGGCCCGGCCGGGCTGGGGCCGCTATGCCGCGACGCTGGCCCTTTTTGCCCTGGCGCTCATGGCCAAACCGATGGTGGTCACCCTCCCTTTTGTGCTGTTGCTGCTGGATTTTTGGCCGCTGCGCAGGGTCTCCGCCGCCCTGGCTCCGCCGGCGGAAAACAAACCGGCCGGCCCCCCCGCCTTTCCCTCCTTGCCGCTGTCCCGGTTGTTGGCGGAAAAGATTCCCCTGCTGGTGTTGAGCGCCATTGGCTGCGTCTTAACACTCTGGGCGCAGCAACGGAGCAACGCCGTCGCCTCGGCGCAGGAGATTTCCCTGTCGCATCGTTTCACGCACATTTTGGCTTCTTATCTGGATTATCTCGCGCTCCTGTTTTATCCGCATCACCTCGCCATTTTTTATCCGTACCCCGTCCAGGAAGAAACAGCCAAGGCCATCGGCGGGGCGGCGGTGCTGGCTGTGGCGTCGGTTTGGATCATTATTTCGGCGCGGCGGCGGCCCTGGCTGGCCGTCGGATGGTTCTGGTTTCTGGGCATGTTGGCGCCGGTCATTGGATTGGTGCAGGCGGGCGGCCAGGCCTACGCCGACCGGTACACTTATTTGCCGGCCATTGGCTTGTTTATCTGCGTGGTGTGGGCCGGGGCGGATTTGGCGTTGCGCATTCCAGCCGTAAAGCTTTTGGCGCTCATTTTTGGAGTGGCGATGCTGGCGGCCACCTCCTTGCAAATCCCAATCTGGAAGAATACACGCACCGTTTTTGAACACGCCGCCCGTGTCACGCAAAACAATTATCTGGCCCTCACGCTGCTGGGCAGCCTTCGCGCGGCCGACGGCAATGGGGACGGAGCGATTGAGCTTTATCGGGAAGCGTTGCGTGACAAGCCGAATTACGCCAAAGCCCATTTCTTCCTGGCCCGCGCCCTGGAGCAACAGGGCAAGACCAATCAGGCCGTCCGGGAATACGGCATGGCTTTGCGCACGGATCCATCGTTTGAACAGGCCCGGATTTTTCTGGGCCTCCTGTTGGCCGGGGAAAAAGAATACGAGCAGGCCGCCGCGCAATACGAGGCTGTTCTCAAGATCAATCCGCGGTCCGCCGTGGCGCACAACGACCTCGCGCGCCTCTTGCAAACCGAAGGGCGCCTGGACGAAAGCATCCGGCATTGCCTGGCCGCGTTGCAACTCGACTCGAGTCTGGCCGAGGCCCATAACAATCTGGGCATTTTGTATTTGCAGAAGGGCCAACTGGCCGACGGCACAACCCAGTTGCGGGAAGCGTTGCGGCTCCATCCTGGAAATGGGGAAACAGAGTACAATCTGGCCACAGCCTTGATCCAGCAGCGGCAATGGAAGGAGGCCTCGGACTTTTTGCAAAGGATCGCGCCGGCCCAGCCGGACAATTCCAATGCGCAGTACCAGTATGGATTGGCTCTGGCGCATCAGGGCAGGATGCGCGAAGCGATGAGCCAGTACGCCAAGGCGCTCTTGTTGACGCCGGACTTTGCCGAGGCCCTGGATCGTCTGGCGTGGATCGCGTCCACGGATCCTCATTCCGAGTTGCGCAACGGCGCGCAAGCGGTGTCCCTGGCGGAAAAAGCTTGCGCGCTGACCGGACGGCAGCAACCGGCCATGCTTCTGACTTTGGCGGCGGCTTTTGCCGAGGCGGGCCGGTTGCAGGACGCCGTTGCCACTGCGCGAGAGGGCCTGGATTTGGCCGGAACCAAAGGGCAAAGGGAAGTCGAGGCAAATGCCAGACGCCTGCTGGAAGCCTTTCAAGCGGGGCACCCGTTCCGGGAGCCATTGGACGCGCCATAAGAATATCTGTGAACACGCGCGTTTTGGATGGGCATTGGACAAAACGGGGAGCCAGGCTGGCGGCCATGAAGTGCTGTCATTCTCAGCGACCTTTGCCGCTGGCGGTTCTGCTGGCAGGAGCTTTTGAAACCAGGGCGCTGAACGGCATCATTCGCCCGCAAAAGCGCGATAGGCGGGATTCCAAATGATATCCGGCACCAGGCCCTCGAGCTTGGCGCTGAAATTGGCGCCATTCGTCGCATAGGAATCCTTGTAGTAGGCGGCGTGGCCATCGCAAAAATTAAGCACCGCCCCCGTAAAATGCCGCGAGGCCAGGCTCTTAAAACGAAGCCCCGGAAGCTGGTTGCTGTATATCGGATCCCCATTCTCAATCTCGGTGTACGGGTTGAAGGCCGCGTCGAACATGAGAACCGTGGCGGATGGCCGCGGAAGGGTGATGATCCTGGGCATTGCGCCATAGGGAGAGTAGGTGGATCCCATCGGATCCGAAGCGTTGGCCGTTCCGACCACCTTGTTCAGATCGAGGGACTGGCAATAGCCGAAGTAGCCGACGGAAGGGGGCTCTTCCGGGGCCGCCGCCAGTTGCTTTGCGGCTTGACTGGTGTCCATTTGTATGGCTGGACAGAACCATAACCGGCTGCCAACTCCTCCCGGAAATGGCATATACTCGTATATTATGCTGGTCGGCGTGCCGGTGAGGGGATTGACCCTGTTCGTAACATAGGACGATAACGGCGCCCCCTGCCAATAAGGGGGCAGCACATTGAACCAGGCCGTCGGGTCCTCCGCGGTTCCATACGGAGCGGTTCCCTCATAGTCCTCGCTGTCACCCATGCCGTCGGTCGGCAGAAAGCCCTTGTAATCGTCGGCGTACATCTGCTCGGACATCCCCCACTGCCTGAGGTTCGAGAGGCAGCCGGATTTTTTGGCTTCTTGTTTGCCCTTCGCCAATGCTGGAAGAAGCATGGCGGCCAAAATGGCGATGATGGTTACAACCACCAGGAGCTCCAGAAGGGTAAAAGCGCGCAATTTTCTGTTTTTCATACAAAGAGAAATGCGCCCATGTGCCAAACCCATGGGCGCAAGTTAGTTTCAGCGTAATTTCTCCATGCCTTGCTTACGGGCTGGTGACCTGGTAAAACTTTTCCGTGTTGGTTGGGCCGGGATCGGTGTACGTTCCGTTTGCGGTGGAGAACCAAAGCCCGGAAGCCAGCGTGGTCCACGGCTTCGACACATTGGTCGTCGTCCGAACGCTGTAGGTATAACCATAAGGAACGGCCCTCCATGCCAGGGTGAAGTTGGTCCCGCCAATTCCCGACAGCGCCGCCGCCACATTCATGGCCGGGGGCGGCGCCGACACCAGGTTGGAATAGACCGTGAACGAAATGCCAACGGTCAAATCGTCCTGAATCAACGGGCCGGCGATGCTGTAGGCAAACTGCGGCATTGGCTGTCCAGTGACATAATTTGTGTCCTGGTCGCTCACGAACACAGTGTAGCTCTGGCCGGACGCATTGGTGACAATGTAGTCCGTTCCCGAGGCGAACACGGCTCTTGGCGCATAGGCCTGGAAATAAAGGTTGGTCAAGAGGACGACAGATCCCTCAACATTCGTTGCCAGGCTGGGGGAGAGCGGAGCCGTGTTTCCCCAGGGCAGGAGAATCGGCGCCGGCAACGGATTGTTGTGGCTCAGGATGGTATCCACGTAGCCCGCGACGCCTTCAGACACGTCCAGTTCATAATTGTCCACGTAAGAGGAGAGGGTTCCTGTGGCTGTCACAACATCGCCCAATTGCGGACGGAAGTCCGAGCCAAACGTGACAAAGAGGTTGATTCCGCCGGTGCTGTCTTGCAGATAATACGAGGCGGTGTTGCCACTGGTTTGGTTGGTGGCCGTCGTGATAACGCCGGTCACGTTAAACAGGGTCGTCCCATCTGAGGGCTGGTAGGTCGTCGGATTGAGCAAGCTGCGCAGATAGCCGATGTTGACTGACTTTGGTCCGGTGACCGTCAATACCGCGTTGCTGCTTTGTGTTTGCAACCCGGATCCGCCGGTGGCGACCACGTAATAGGTGCCGGATTGATTGGTGGAAAGACCATTCAGGGTGAGGTTCGGGGTGGTCACACCCGTTGAAACGGTTGCAGTGCCGTTGTTAAAATACCAAAGATACGTGATGGGTCCGGTGCCGGCGGCCAAGGAGGTGAAGGTCACGCTGCCGCCTTCCGAATTGGTCGTGTTCGACGCCGGCTCGACGCTGAAAACAGGCGCCGTTGGCGTGGCATTCACCGAAACCACGGCATTGGAACTTTGCACCGCGACGCCAACCGCTCCTTTAACCGTGGCGTAATAGGTGCCGCTGTTGGTGGCGACCAGTGAGTTGAGTGTCAAAGCCGGCGAGGCGGAACCCGTGACGGAACCGCCATCGGTCAACGGCACGCCATTTTGATACCAGGCATAGGTCAGGCCGGCGCCCGCGGCGCCAATGCCGGAAGCGGCGATTTCCATGACATAGGGATTTCCAGAGTAATTGGTGGTTCCAACCGGCTGCAAGCCAATCAGAGGATTGGAGGCGGTAATACCCCCGGTCACCGCGCCATAGCCGGAGCCAGTGCCGTTCCAGTCAAAGGAAACCTCCAGATTGTCCAACTGCATGATGCCCTCGCCTTGGCGCTGCCGCAGTCCAAAGGCGGCCATCGGCAATTTGGGAGAAAAAGCATCTGTCGCGGGACCGGAACCGACCCCGCCCGGATTATTGGCCTTGACGTCGCTCAACGAGGCCGGGTTCACCGCCATTGCTGAATACAAGTTGACCAGGTCCACGAAGAAAACCACATGATAGTCAATGCCGGGAGCCAAGTCCAATGGAACGACGGCGTTCGGACCGGTTGTGGCTGTCCCGGAAGAGTCGCCTTGGCCGTTGGCGATGCCCAGGCGATAAGTGCCCGGGAAGGCGGTTGGCGACATGCCCGGGGTGAAACTGGACTGATTGGTGGTCAGAGCGAAGATTCTCCCATAGAAACCGAAGTTGGTGTCCTCGATATTGGCGAAATAGGTCCCCCCCGCATTGGTGGGAAGCGTCGTTAGGTTGATGATGAAGCTCGCCCACACCACCGTGCCGCCTGCTACCGCCAAAGGCTGGCTGAAAAGGCTTTGCGCGTCGGTGGTGGCGTTGGTTTGGGCGATCTGAACGCGGCCATTGATGACCAGTTCGGGATTGCTCCCGTTGATATCCGTCCACGGGGAGCCGGGATCGCCGAACAGATTGCCATTGGCATAGCTAAAGGTGTCGCTGAGCAACAACGGTGTGAAGGTTACCACCGTCGGGGCGCTGGTGATCGAATTGCCCAAATGATTTGAGACGATGACAGAGTAAGTCGCCGCCGTCGTGTTGCCGCCGTTGGAGACACTCAACGAACTGCTCGTGGCGCCGGCCATGGCCAAACCGTTCGAAAGCCATTGATAGGCCAGAGGCGGCGCGCCCGCCGCCGTGACGGACAGAGTGGAGGAAAAGTACGGCAGGTTGGTCCAGCCCACCGGCTGCGCGAGGATCACCGGATCAATCACTGTCAGCGTGGCTGAATTATTGGCGGCAACCACTCCGAAACTGTTGCTGGCAATCACCGTGTAGGTGCCATCGTAGGTGGCGTATGCCGGGCTGATCGTCAAGTTGGGCGTCCTCGAACCGCTCACCGAGCCGCCATCGGCAAGTTGCACTCCGTTCAGCTTCCAAATGAAGATGTTCGAGGTGCCGCCGGCCGACACATTGAAACTGGCCGCCGAACCCGCGTTCACCGTCTGGCTGGACGGCGAGGTGATGCTCACGTTGAGCGGCGCGCCGGGCGGCTGGACGGTCAGGAGCGCGCCCGTGCTGGTGGCCGTCCCGTAGTTATTGGTGACGACAACCGAGAACACAGTCCCGTTTTGATTGGTGGTCACGGAGGCCAAGGTGAGGGAGGAAGACGTGGCCCCGGAAACCGCCACGCCGTTGGTGTACCATTGATAGCCGAAAGCGGGAGTGCCGCTGGCGCCGACCGTGAAGGTCACACTTCCGCCCGCATCCTGCGTGAATGGCGCCGGCTCATTGGTAATGGCCGGCGGGACACCGGGAACGAACCGGACGCCGCGAAAGTAGTTGCTGCCCGAACTGGAGGAAGTGGCCGTGGCCAGGACCGAAAACGTGGCGTTGGCGCCAGTGTCCACAATGCTGATCAGGCGGTTTCCCGCCGTTTCCGAAGTCGTCGCATAAATCACGGGGGGATTCCGGGTGAAATCAGCGGTCACGCCACCGGCGTTGGTGGCGGAACCGGTTCCTCCTACGTTGATCAAGTAATTGGAAACCCAGGTCCCGGAGTTGTTGGTATATTTGATGATGCCCCCGAGATTGCCGTCGGCCACGTAACAAGTGGTGTTTCCAGGATCAAACACAAAATCATAGGGGCCGCTGGATGAACCGGGTTGCACGATGATGTTGACCGGCGCGTTGGTCGGCAGCCCGGTCGGAGGCGGCGGCGAATTGGGACCGGTGATGGCCCAAATTCCATGAGTCACGGAGCCGGTGCTGACGTACAGGGTGTTGTTATAGATGTTCAGACATCGCTCGTTGCCGGTGCCCGTGATCCCGACGCGCACGTTGCCGCCGGCCGAGCCGGGCGTCCCGGCATAGGCCACTCCAAATGAATTGGAGTAGAGTGCGGACGACATGTTGGCGTTGCTGCTGCCTCCGCTTCCCGAAACCCAGAAGTTATTCGTGCCGTCAAAGGCCGCGCCGCGGATATTGTAGGTGCTGAAAATATTGGTATTGGCAATGGGCATGGCGTAGTTGCCGTAACCGTCAATCGTCACCACCGCGCGCGGCACATTGGTGGATATGGAGGCTGCAACCCCGCCGGTGACAGGGGGCGCGGCATTGTAGCCGCCCAGCACCAGGTACTGGCCATTGGCTGTCAGCGTCATATACCCTTCCGTGGCCGAGCCGTCCAACGTGAACGCATTGGGGCCGGAGGAGGGGAGCGGCAGCGTGCTTACGGGGCCGGCCTGCCCGGCATTGGTCGTGAATTGGAGGATGCTAACCGTGTTGCCTGTGTCACTGGAACTAATATACTGTCCCCCGCCGCCCACGGACACGACCGCGAGGTTGCCGGGGATGAAGTAATTGGGGTTCACAGTCAATATTGCATTTGAACTGGTGGTCATCCCGTACGAGTTGGTCACGACCACGGAAACCAGCGTTCCGTTCTGGGTTGTCGTCAAAGTGCTGAGCGTGAGGAAAGAACTGGTGGCCCCGCTCACCGCGACGCCATTGGTGTACCACTGATACGAGAGAGCGGGAGTCCCGAGGGCGGACACGGTAAATGTGGCGACACCATCCGCGCTCTGCACCACGCCGGACGGCTGGCTGGTGATCAGAGGGGCGGATGCCGGCGCAAAGCGCACCCCGCGAAACGTATTGGTGGCTGTGGCGGAAATGGAACCTGTTGCCAGGAGACTGATAGTGGCGTTCGCCCCGGCACTCGTGCCTGTGTCTTGCAGGCTCACCAGCCGGTTGGTGATAGTCTCGGCAGTTGTCGCATAAATCACAACGGGGTTTTGGGTGAAGTCGGCGGTCACGCTGAATGCCGCCTTGCTGGAGGATCCTGTGTAGATTCCATTCGTCAGGAGAATAGTATAGTTCGAAACCCAAAGAGACCCCGGCAACCCGCTGTTGGTGAACTGTATAATGCCCAGCGAAGTGTCCGCCAGATACGCCAGGGTGCCGGCCGGATTGATCACCAGATCCGAACCCGTTTCCGACGACGTTCCATCTGGAAAGAGGTTGGTGAAAACGGAGGCGGTCGCCGGAAGAGCGCCCGAAACACTGTTGGAAATCATGTAAGCGCCGCTGCCATAAGCGGTTGACTTGAATACTCCGTTGCTCGTGTAGCCGCAGGCGTAGAGCGCATTACTGTAAATAACAAGGCCGCGGCCGCCCCCAAATAATCCCGGCGCCACCGGGTTGGTGGCTCCCGACGGCGCGGTTCCGACATAAACAAGACCCGATGTGCCGGGGGAGGTCGCGCCGGTGCCGAGCGTCCAGAAATTGCTTCCGTCGGACGCCGCGCAGGTGATCGTGTAAGTGTTGTAAATGTTGGAGTTGACGATGGGCAGGGTGTAATTGCCGTAGCCATCAATGGTCGCCACGGCCCGGGGAACGTTGGTCGAGAAAGAATAGGCGACGTTTTCCACAATGCCGTTCGACGTATAGGGCGCGCTTGTGTTAAATCCTCCAATCACCAGGCGCGTGCCGTCCGGTGTGGTCGTAAGGTACCCTCCGTAGGACACCCCATTGAGAATGAGCGCATCGGCCCCGGTGGAGGGGATGGCGTACGAGCCGGCCAGCGTTCCAGAAGTTGTGTATTGATCAATCCAGACCGGATTGCCGCCGCCAGTGGTGGTCACGGACTGGTTGGATCCGCCGATCCTCACGACCGCGAGGTTGCCGTTGGTAAAGTACTGGGCTTGGGCGGCCGACAACGAAGCCATCAGGGCCAGGGTTGGAAGAAGGAGCTTTTTCGTGG